>CALAOW010000181.1 GCA_937889395.1 uncultured Pseudomonadota bacterium
GCCGCGTCCGCCTGCGTCCTCCGCCACGATCACGCGCACCGCGTTCGCCGTCGCGCAAAAGACCGTACATACTTCGCTTACGGACTTGATCTGATTGAGCACGTTGACCGGGAATGCGTTGCCAAGAATCACCACGAACACGTGTCCTGCCCCGATTGCCGCAGCCGCTTCGACCGCCGAATGCTCCAGCGCGGGGTCGGTGCCGGTGCGCCGAATCAGGCACGGGCCCGACGCCTCGCAGAACGCCAGCCCGAACTTGATTCCCGGGACCGCCTGCACCAGAGCCTCGTAAACGTCCTCGACGGTCTTGATGAAGTGCGCCTGGCCGACGATCACGCTGGCCTCCGCCGGTTTCGGGATTTCGACGATACTCAGTTGCATAGTGCTTGCCCCTTGTGACTATTGCGGTGATGATAATCGCGTGGATGTGGCGCCGGAAGTGAGTATCCGGCAATGGAGGCGTGGTGGCTACCGGTCTGACACTTCGCACGAATTCCGAGACGCGGCTGCCGGCGTTCTTTTACCGGCTCTCCTCGCGCGCGCAGCGCACCTGGCTGAAGAGCGACACGATCGAGCGCTACGATTATGTGTCCAACGATGCAGCCCGCAGCTCGCTCGACGCCCTGATGCGCGTGCTCGAGACCGGCAACCTCGCGGCATGCACCCCATCCGCGCGCGCGTTGGCCGCGGAAATTTGCCGCGGGCTGGCGACTGCGCCCGTCAGCGTCGAGGTCCGCGGCGTGCGCCCTCGCAATCAGCGCGGTGAGCTGCACGGACTGTTCTATCCATACGATCCGCTGATACGAAGGCCGCCGTACATCGTGCTCTGGATGCGCACGGCGCAGCGCCACGACGTCGTCAAGCCGAAGACGTTCGTGCGAACGCTGATGCATGAAGTTGGGCACTATCTTGACTACGCACTGCTGCGGCTCGAGGATTCATACCACACGCAGGGATTCTTCAAGCGCGAATCGTCGCTGGTGCGCGCTTTGTTCAATCCTTGAGCGCCCGCGCTGCGCGGCTTCCCTTGACAGAGGCCGCTTCGACGCCGATAGCTTTGTCGTGATGCGCCGCCGCGCGGAGCGCATCGACATGACCACAACACGCATCGGATGGAAGAAATGGAAGAGATGGCTACTGGTATGGGATTCTTTCAGAGATTGTTTTCGCCGGTTTCGGCGCGGGCGGAGTTGCTCGAAGGATTGGCCGTGCTCGCCGGCCGCAATCAGGGGCTGGTCGATCGCCTGAAGCGGCACGCCGCGCTTACCCCCTCATCGAATATCAAGACCGGAGTCGAGGCGCTTGCCGAAAAGGAAGAATTGCACGTCAAGGTGATTCACTCGATTCTCGCCGATCGCAACGTCTGGGCGAAACTGCCGGAGGCCGCGCTGCATGACGGCTCGAACAACTGGGCGCGCCTCAGCGGCGATCTCGAGATAATCGGCGCGCTTGCGGCCGAGCTGCGAATCGATGCAATGAAGTGGGAGTCAGTCGATGAAGCCGTCGCGGAAAAGCTGCTTCAACTGGCTATCGAGGATGACGATCGCGAAAGCGAACTGCGCAAGCTCGCGCTCAAGTGCGACGCGCTGGCGCTGGACTGACTACAGGTAGCGATGCAGGCCGCGGCGCTCGAGCTCCTCGGTGACGCGGCGGACATGCGGCGACATCTCGCGGTGCGCAACCAGGATCGCATCTCCCGTATCGACGACGATCAGATCGCGCACGCCAAACAACACCATCAGGCGCGAATCCGGGTACGCCAGCACGCGCTCGGAATCGAGTGCGATCGCGTTGCCGCGAAGCACGTTGCCGCCATTCCCGCCGACCGCACCCCACAGCCCGTCCCACGATCCCACGTCATGCCATGAAAATCGCGCGCGCACGCCGAGCACGTTGGAGCTTTTCTCCATTATCACGCGGTCGAACGAATCGAACCGCAGCCTCCCGTAGGCGCGCGCGAGTTTCGTCCGCGGCGTGCGCGCGAGCCGATCGGCCGCCTTGCCGAGCGCCGGGCAATGCGCGGCGAATTCCCGCGCCAGCGTCCGCGTCGACGCCACGAACATCGAGGCATTCCACAAGTAACGCCCGCTCCGCACCATCCGGCGCGCAATTGCAAGCGCGGGTTTCTCGACGAACTTTTCGATCTTGAATCCGGCGCCGACCTTTGGACCGATCTTCTGATAGCCGTAGCCGGTTTCGGGCCGGGTCGGAGTAATCCCTACAGCGACGATCGATTCGTTGGCCGCGGCGAGACCGATCGCGTCGGCAAGCGTGCGGCGATATTGAGCGGCTGTCGCGATGTAGTGATCCGCCGCGACCGCGGCGATGATTCCCTCGCCCAGCCGGCGCTTGATAACCGCGGCGCCGTAGGCGATTGCCACTGCGGTGCCGCGCGCATCGGGTTCAACGATCAAATTCTGCGCCGGAATCAGCCCGCGGATCGCACGCCGAAACGGCGCCTGGTGCGCCGCTGCGGCCAGGACGAAAATTCGCTCGCGCGGGATGAGCGGCACATGACGCGCGATCGTATCCGCGAGCAGGCTGGTCTTGCCGTCGATCGAAAAAAGCGGCTTGGGCCTTGCCGCGCGGCTCGCAGGCCAAAAGCGCGTGCCGCGGCCGCCCGCGATAATCAGCACCGAGGCGCGCTGCGGCATGGAAGTTCGAGCCATCGGGTCAGATAGCACCGAGTTCGCGGAGTTTGCCGTCGAACAGCGCGCGAATTTCGGCCAATCGTTTTTCGCTGGTAGCTTCGAAGCGCATCACCAGCGCGGGCTGGGTATTCGACGCGCGCACCAGGCCCCATCCGTCGGCAAAATTCACGCGCACGCCGTCAATATCGATGACTTCATAGTGCTTGCGGAAAAAATCGGCCGCCTGCCGCACCACTTCGAATTTGCGATCATCGGGGCAGTCAACGCGAATCTCCGGCGTGACATGACTGGCGGGAAGATCGGCGAGAATCGCGCCGAGGCCGCGCCCCTCGCGGCTGATGATTTCAAGAATGCGGAACGAGGCGTAGATCGCGTCATCGAAGCCGAAGTAGCGGTCGGCGAAAAACATGTGCCCGCTCATCTCGCCCGCCAGCGCCGCGTGCTCCTCTTTCAGCTTGCTCTTGATGAGCGAATGGCCCGTCTTCCACATGATCGGCCTGCCGCCGTGGCGCGCGATATCGTCGTACATCCGCTTCGAGCATTTCACGTCGCCGATAATCGTCGCGCCGGGACGCTCGCGCAGAACCGCGCGCGAGAACGCGACCATCAACTCGTCGCCCCAAACGATCTTTCCGTTCTCGTCCACCGCACCGACGCGGTCGGCGTCGCCGTCATACGCGATGCCGATCGCAGCCTTATTTTTTTTCACCGCCGCAATCAGATCTCGCATGTTGTCCTCGACCGTAGGATCGGGATGATGGTTGGGGAAGCGCCCGTCCATCTCGGTGTAGAGCTCGATCGTCTCGAGTCCAAGCCGCTTCATCAGCGGAGCCGCGACCACGCCGCCGCATCCGTTGCCCCCGTCCACGACGACCTTGAGTCCCGGCGTGAGTTTGAACTGCGACAGGATGAAATCGTTGTAGTCGGGAATCACCGGGCGCTCGGAGAGCGAGCCCTTGGCGCCGGTCGTGACAAAATCGTGCCGCTCGATTATTTCGCGCAGCCGCTGAATCTCCGCGCCATAAATCGTCGTCGAACCCACGCCCAGCTTGAAGCCGTTGTACTCGGCCGGGTTGTGACTGCCGGTAATCATCGCACCGCCGTCCATCTTCCAGCTCAGCACCGAAAAATAAAGCAGCGGCGTCGGCACCACGCCGACGTCAACCACGTTGATGCAGCCGGAAAGGAGACCCTCGACCAGCCGATCGCGCAAGCGGTCCGACGACAGCCGGCAATCGCGGCCGAGCGTGATCGTTTTCTTCCCCGCACGATGCAACAAGGTGGCGTAGCCGCGCCCGAGATCGACCACGAAGTCGTCGTCGAAATCGTTTGCGACGATGCCGCGGATGTCGTACTCGCGGAATACTTGCGAATTCATTATTGTCAGTCTGTGCGACCGACTACGTCAGTGCAAGATAGCTGCCCGCAGGATGGTTACCGATGACCGCCGCCGGGAAATCGCCGGCGGGTAACGAAGCCCGCGTCGCGATTGTTACCGGCGCCGGCCGCGGCATCGGACGCGCGGTTGCGCTCGAACTCGCGCGCGCCGGCTACTCGCTATGCCTCGCCGCTCGCTCGCGCGATGAACTCGAAGAAACCCGCTCGCAGACCGGGCTGCCGCCGGGGCGCGCGTTGATTGTTCTGGTTGATCTGGCTATCGATGAAGCGCCCGACAATTTGATTAGCGCCGCGCTCGATTGCTACGAGCATATCGACGTGCTGGTCAACAACGCCGGATGGGCCCCGCCGCGAACGCCGCTGCTCAAGATGCGTCCGGTCGATCTCGATCGCATGATCGCCGTTAATCTGCGGGCCCCGATCGCGCTTACGCGGACGGCCGCTGCTGCAATGGCCGCGCGAGGCGGCGGCGCGATCGTCAACGTCGCATCCTCGGCCGCCATCAAGGTTCCCACCGGCGAGGCCGTCTATGCCGCGACCAAGGCCGCGCTGATCGCGTTCACGCGCGCGGCGTTCGGCGAGTTGCGCCAAAGCGGGCTCAAGCTCGCGGTGATCGTTCCGGGACTTGTCGATACCGCGCTGATTCCGAATAACAAGCGGCTCGATCGCGCGGCGATGCTTTCGACGGCCGATGTCGCCCAGGCCGTGATGCAGATCGTGAACTCTCCCGCGGGCGCATGCCCGGTCGAAGTGACGCTCGAACCGCAAATGGATCCGGAGCGTCCACGATGAGTTCCGACGTTCACGCGCGCGCGGCGATGTCATTCACGGCGCGATTCGCGCTCGTGCTGGCGGCGGGATTGGTCGCGGCGATCGTTCTGGCACCGCTGGCGGCCGCCGCGGTATCGGCTGCGGGATGGCGCTTCCCGTTTCCTCGAATTTTCGATCGGACCGTGATGGCGACGCTGTTGATCGCGATGATTTGGGCCGCGCGCGACTTGAATCTCGCCTCGCTGCTGAGCCGCGGCTTCCGGCATCCCGCAACGCCGAGCATCGTCCGCGCGATTCGCGGTCTGGTCGTGGCGATCTGCGCGATTGCGATTCTATTCGCGCTGGCGCTCGCGGCCCGCGGCAGCGGAATCGGCGATCGCGGAGCGGCCGTGGCGCGGATCCCGAAATATTTTCTCTCGGCGATCGCGATCGCGATCATCGAGGAAGGATTCTTCCGAGCGTTTCTACTCGGCGGCATGAAAGGCGACTTCGGCAACCGGGTCGCGCTAATTGCAAGCGCCGCAATCTACGCCGTCGCGCATCTCGTGCGCTCTCCGGCGCGCTTCTATATCACCGGCTACGAGCCCGCGGCCGGATTGATCACGTTCTCGCACAGCATCGACCAATTCACCAATCCCGCGATCGCGATTCCCACGCTGATAGGACTATTCCTTCTCGGGATCGTACTCGGCAAAGCGTATATCCTCACGGGCAGTGTGTATTTCTCGATCGGACTGCACAGCGGCTTCGTGCTGGGCGCGAAGATGTGGCCGAAAATAATTCTCGGCCGTGGCGCTCTTCCGTGGTGGGTCGCAGGAGGCGGAGCGATTCCGCTAATCGGCGGCGCCGCCGCATGGGCAATCGCGATTGCTATCCTCGCGATGCTCCGTCCGATCTCCGGCGCGCGACGAACTGCCGCCTGACTAGGCGTCGTACAGCGAGGGGGAGCCGCTTACCGGGCGGGTGCGGTAGCGGCGATGCGTCCACAACCATTGCTCGGGATACTTTCTGACCATCTCTTCGATCGCCTTTTGATAGCGCGCGGTGTTCACCAGCGCGTCGGCTTTCCGGTCTCCCGTCCGCTGCTGTTCGATCTCCTCGAAAATTTCAATCACGTGACTGCGGCCGTCGGGCTGGCGCACGATAAACACGGGCAACACGGGCGCACCCGCCATCATTGCGAGGCGATCGAATCCACCCGGAGTGGCGGCCATCTCGCCGAAAAACGGCACCCAGATGGCCTCGGAGCGCTTGGCGTTCTGATCGAGCGGGATGCCGATGATCTCGCCGCGCTTGAGCGAGCGCAGCATCTCGCGCGCCGCGGTGTGCTTGCGAATGGTCCGCACTCCCACCCGCTCGCGGATGAATGTCACCAGTGCGTCGCCGGCCAGAAAGCGCTGGGTGTGATGAACCACGGTGATCTGGAACCCGTGCAGCGCATGTCCCGCGGGCAGCAGCTCGAAATCTCCAAAATGCGCAGTCAGGATGAGCGCGCCCTTGCCGGGGTACCTCGGCGTGAGATTGTTCCAGATGTCGAGCCGATTGTAGGTGACGCGGCGCGCCAGACGGCGGTAGAAGAATCCGCCCAGCCGAACGTACTCGGCGCCGGTCCGGCCAAGGTTTATGTACGACGCGCGCAGGATGCGCCTTCGCTCCGCGTCGCTGAGTTCGGGAAACGCGATCTCGAGATTGCGGATTCCGATTCGCGTGTGACGGCGGTCGAAACGATGGAAGATCAAACCGCCTGCCTCTCCCAATTTGTAGAGAATGAAGTCGGGGAGGAGGCTGAGCGCGTGTAGAATGCCAACCAGCAGCCAGAAGATCAGCCGATCCTTGAGGCCCATCCGGATGCGCATGCTCCGCGGGATTCCATGAGCGAGCGGAAAGTCCTGCTTCGTCGCGCCGTTAGCCGAGTCGGCCGGAGCGGCGCCGCGCTTCAACACCTCGCCGACCGAATCGAGCGATTCGCGGTGATCGAGCTGGGGAGTTGCTGGTGAAGACGCTAATGCCATCGTGTGCGGCGCTCTCTACAATACCGATCGTTCGCGTTTGGGGCCTTTGGGAATCACGACCAAGCCTGAATCGGTGACGAAGAATCGCTGCCGATCGCGCTCGAGGTCATATCCTATCTCTTCGCCCTCGGGAACATAGACGTTCTTGTCGATGATCGCGCGGCGAATTTTCACGTGCCGCCCGATTTCCGCGTAGTCCATGATGACCGAGTCCTCGACCAGGCTGTACGAATGGACGAATACCGAGCGCCCGAGCACGGAATTGCGAATGGCGCCGCCCGACACGATACATCCCTCCGAGATCACCGAATGAAGCGCCAGCCCGCGCCGCCCGTTCTCGTCGAAGACGAATTTCGCCGGCGGCTGATCGAAGTACGCGGTGCGCAGCGGCCAGAGCGGATTGTACAGGTTCAGATGCGGGCGCGCGTCGCGCAAATCCATGTTGGCCTCGAAGTACGCGTCGAGGGTTCCCACGTCCCGCCAGTAGCTGAGATTGAGCTCGGAGTCGCCGCGGATGCGATTGGTCATGAAATTGTACGCGTAAACCGGCACTCGATTGATCAACGCCGGGAGGAGGTCGCGGCCGAAATCGTGATTACTGTTTTCCTTGATCGAATCCTCGATCAGCGCCTCGCGCAGCACTTGGGGATTGAACAGGTAGTTGCCCATCGAGGCCAGCGAGCGTCCCGGCGCACCGGGCATCTGGGGCGGATTGTCGGGCTTTTCCACGAAGCTTGAAACGCGCAGGCCCGAATCGACCTGGACGATCCCAAACTGATTCGCCTCGTCCACGGCCACCGGCAGAGTCGCGACCGTGACAGCCGCCTTGCGATCCATGTGAAACTCGATCATCTGCTGGATGTCCATCCGGTAGATGTGGTCCGCACCAAAGACCGCGACCAGGTCCGGCTTGGTGTCGTCGATAAGATTGAGATTTTGAAAAATCGCATCTGCCGTCCCCTGGTACCACGTCTCGCCCATCCGCATCTGGGCCGGAACCGGGATGACAAAGTGATTGGGCAGCATCCCGCCGAATTGCCATCCGTCCTTGAGATGCTCGATCAGCGATTGGGAGCGCCATTGCACCAGCACATAGATCGCGTAGATGCCTGAATTGATGAAATTGGAGAGCACGAAGTCGATAATGCGGTATTTGCCGCCGAACGGGACCGCAGGTTTGGCGCGATCCCGGGTCAGCGGATGGAGCCGGGTACCCTGCCCTCCTGCCATCACTAGCGCCAGCGTTCTCATTTGAGCAAAAGAACTCGAATCGTCATTGCGCGGCTCGCCTCGGCAAAATAAGCGCGCCAAGTGCAGGTTGCTCGCGGCACCATCGGAAACCTATCCGTCCGGCGCTGAGGTGCAGCTTTTTTCATCCGTGAAATCTCTGAATTGTGGCAAATACCGGAGGGATTTTTGGATAGTGGCATGAATCAGTCATAAAAAAGAAGCTTCGGCGCGGCGGATTTAGCTTGATTTTACTCGATTTTGCATCTTGCCGCCAATTGTGCCGCAAGGCACGTCATTTGCTTGAAACTTCCATAGGGCTCTTACGTCTAAATTGCTACATCGATTATGGTAATCGGATGCACGAGCCCTCTCGCGGTGGAACGCGATGAGAGGAGGATACAGAAAATGCAAACAGCGGTTAGCAGAAATGAATCGAAAACAACCGGTAGCCCGGGAGTAGTTTACCGCACGATCTGTCAGAATCCCGGCTGCGGTTTTAAATTCGATCTCAAAATAACGCCTCAAAACGCCAGCCTTCTCAGCGGTACGATGGCATGTGCGCACTGCAAGCGGCACGGCGGCCAACTGAAATCCCAGGGGCGCATCAGCGAAAAGCTCTTCGCGGCCAAGCTACTGTTCCGCCCCACCGGGGGCGGGCCGACGCGTGGCGACGAGGACGAAATGGGAGCGGACTCCCGCTATTAACCTGGACGCGCGGATCATCTAATCTAGATGGGCTGTCACTAGATCCGTTGCCTTATCGTTACGGCGCGCGCCGTCCGGGAACCCGGACGGCGCGCGCGTTTCTCAGAGGCTTGGTTGGCCAGGATGGCGATCAGCCGCCCGCGACCGGCACTGCCGCGACGCCCTGCAGATTGCGGATACTCGGCCGCTCCATCATGCGCTTGATCCACGCATCGATGTTGCCGCGGTTGCTGCCGAGCACGTCGATTCCGATTTCGTTCAGCACCAGCATCCGCGGCGCAAATCCGATGTCGGCGACCGAGAACTCACCGGCGAGAAAACTGTTGCCTTGCAGTTCATGGTTGAGGTAGTCGAGCACGCGCTCGACCGACTGATGGAGCCGCTGAACGCGATTCTGATCGCGTTCGCCCTCGGGCTTGGAGACTTCGGCGATTAGCTGGCCGACCGGCGGCGTGAACGAAGTGTCGGCGAAATCCTCGAACAGCCGCGTCCGCGAGCGCATCGCGCTGGAACCGATTGGCGGCAGCACCGGGGGCTCGGGATACTCGTCCTCGAGATACTCGTTGATGATCGTCGAATCGTAAATCGTCGTATCGTCATCGACGAGCACGGGCACGTGTCCGAAGGGGTTAAGCCGCAGAAAGTCGGGCTTGCGATTTTCATGCTGGGCCAGATCCACCGCGACCAGTTCGTAGGTCAGGGCCTTCTCGGCAAGGACGATGCGGACTTTTTGACCGTAGGGGCAGGAAAGGAAGTCGTAGAGTTTGATCATATCGGGCAAGTCCTCATTCGGCTTGCGCCGCGACGGTAATTTTCAAGCTGGCTTCAACCTCGGAATCGAGCTTGACCGGCACCGTGAATTCTCCGAGCTGCTTGATCGGCTCGGGCAGGTGAATTTTGCGCCGCTCGATATCGAGACCATTCTCGCGGAGCGCGCGCTCGAGATCGATGTTGGTAACCGAGCCGAAAAGCTTGCCCTCCTCGCCGGCGCGCGCGGTAAGCGTGAGCGCGAGCGCTTCGATCCTGGCCTTGACCGCGAGCGCGTCGGTGCGCTTGATCTCGCGCCGGCGCCCGGCGGTCCGCTTCTGATGCTCGAAGGCGCGGAGATTTTTTTGATCCGCCTCGACCGCGAGCTTGCGCGGCAACAGATAGTTGCGCGCGTAGCCGGCGCGGACCTTGACCACGTCGCCGGTCCTTCCCAGGTTGGGAAGATCCTCGTTGAGTATGACTTGCACGTTCATCGTCTTTGCCGCCTCGTTTCCATCCCCGCGCTTAGAAGAAATCGCCCAGGTTGTTCGCTTCCGGGCTGGGGGGCTTGAGCCGCCGGAAGTCGATCCACATATCGAAGACGCCCGCGATGCACACGAGCGCTGCCACAAACGGCTGCGCGAACACGACAAAATAAATTATGCCGCGTACGATCGACGGAACTGAGAGCGACTGAAAATAAAACCCGACAATCGCCAGTCCCTGGCAAAAATACACCGCCGCGATACAGATGAAGCCGTTGAGCGCGATATCGCTTACCGCCGGGACCGGAATGAACAGCCCGAACCCGCTCGCGAGCAACAGCCACATCAGCCATTCCTTCGACGACCATCGCGAAAGATCGCCGAACAAGCTGTACGTCAGCCGTTGCGGCCCGGCCCATCGCCAAAACACGCGCAGGTTGAGCAGGATCGAGCTTGCAGCGACCAGCAGCGCGAACGCCGGCGACAGACGCATCGTAAACGAAATGACGCTGGCTTTCGTATCGGCCGGAAGTGTCGATTGAGTCCCGAGAAGCTTGTAGAACTCCTGCCCGCGCGCCATCCCTTGTGCAAGTTCGTCGTGAACGGTCTTGATGAGCGCGTCGGGGCCGCCCATAACCACGAGCGCTGCCACCACGGAAGCGGCAACCATCGCGCCTGCGCCAACCGCAGTGATCATCTCGAAGGAGGAGCGCCGCTCGAGCATGTAGCATACGATCCCGGTGCCGAGCCCGAACGACACCAGGTAGCCGAGACCGGCAAACGGTCCCGCCAGGATCGCTACGAATGCGGTCGCAAGCAGGACCGCGATAGTCGCGCGGAGGTTGGGACTGGGACGCCCGACCGCGTAGAGGATGATTGGTGCGGGCGCGAGCATCATCAGAATCCCGCCGATCATCGGTATCGCGCCGCCGGCGAGGAAGAACGCCCCCGCCAACGCGGCTGCGCGAACCATCCCTATAACAGCCTTGCGCGTCACTGGATTAAGCCGAGCTAGACTCCGAGCGTCGAGAATGGCAGCAGCGCGAGCACGCGAGCACGCTTGATCGCCACCGCAAGTTGGCGCTGATGCTT
Organism: uncultured Pseudomonadota bacterium; assembly: GCA_937889395.1. Taxonomy (GTDB): domain Bacteria; phylum Desulfobacterota; class Binatia; order Binatales; family Binataceae; genus Binatus. The sequence goes on from CALAOW010000181.1 coordinate 11,092, forward strand.
GGCGCAGTTGCCCGAGGTTCGGGCAGGGACTATCTTGCCGCCCTCGGTGATGAAACTGCCGAGCGTGCGCACGTCCTTGTAATCGACCTTGAGCGTCTTGTCGGCACAAAAGCGGCACACCTTACGCCGTCCACCGGGGCGCCCCCGACGCATCCCGCCCCCGCGGCTCTCACCGCCACGTTCGCCCTCTGGGCGTGGGCCGCCGTAGCGTCCGCCGCCGCCCTCGATCCGCGGCCGGTCGCCGCCTCTTTCAGATCTTTCCTCGTCAGCCATTTAGATTCCCTGGTAACATTTCCTTGACGAAAGTTTTAGTATCTATTCACTTCGCTCGATCGACGCAGCTACGACTTCAAACCCGGTGTCTGTCTTCAAGCTGCCCTTCAATGTTCTCATTCTTCCGATCACCTTAACCTCGCGGTCTGGCGCCAGGAGCTGTTTTGTCGCCAGCGCGGATTCACCGGTCATCACGATCCCGAGTCTCAGTTCCTCGCCAGGCGCGCCGCAATCAACGGTGAAGCGGAGTACGGGCGTGCCTGCCGGGGTGATGCGAACTTCGGGCTGACCGAGCACCCGGCCTTCGATCTCAATCCGGTTCCCTGTCACCTTCGGGCCCGGCGATTTCCTCGACCGCCGCTTCCATTATTTCTTCGGGAGCGTCGGGCGCTTCCTCAGCCCTCTCCTCGCGCGAGGCCATCAGGGCGGCTGCGCGCGCTTCCTGGGCAGCCTTGGCCTCGGCGATACGGCGGTTGCGCGCATCGAGTTCCTCGCGCGCCTTGGCCACATCGGCGTCGTCGTCCACCAGCACCGACAGGTAGCGCAGGACGATATCGGAGATCCGCAAGTTGCGCTCGACCTCGTTCATCACGGGGCCGGGCGAGACATAGTCCAGACGAACGTAGAAACCGCGGCGCTCGCCCTTGATTTTGTAGGCGAGTTCGCGCGATCCCCACTCCTCGGTTTCGATCATCTCGCCGGCGCCGGCGGCGATGATACCCTCGTAGCGTTTGATGGTTTCCTTGATTTGGGGGTCGCCCGAATCAGGGCGGAGAATAAAAATAGTTTCGTAGCGCCTCATGCGCTGCACGTCCTCCTTACGGATTTGAGCCCCAAGTTGGAGCAAGGAGCAATCCCGTACAGTACCATCGCGCGTATTCGCTCTCAAGGCTATACGGCAGTTATTTAATAGTCGCGCAGCGCGGCCACAACAGGAGGGAAGTCTGCTCTTGCCATTGGCGGGCGGTCTGTTAAGACGAAGATGCGGTCGCGCTCAAGCAATTCAGGAGGATCCGTCCAGTGGCCAAGTCCAAAAAGAAGATGAAGAAAGCGCCGCGGCAAGCCCGCAAAGTCGCTCCCAAAACGGCCAAAGGAAAGAAGGCCGCATCCAAAGGCACCAAGCGCGCGCTTGCGGTGAAGGCTGCGAAACAGCCGACTCCGAAAAAATCCGCCAAGCCCATAGGGCGTCACGCTGCCGAGATCGTGAAAGCTGTGGCGCATTCGCCGAAGATCCCCAGCTACGATGAACTGCCGGTACGGGCAGGCGCGCCGGCGGGCGCGGCATGGGGCGTGTTCGGCGACGACGACGAAGTCGGAACGATCAACCTGCTGACGCCCGAGCGCGTGATTGCGGCCGCCGCGTCGATTCGCTCGGGCAAAGTCTTCGCGATGAATCTGCCGATCAACATCCCCGACCCGCCGCTGTTCACGCGCGGCAAACATACCCACACGGTCAAGATTTTCCCGACCGCGGATTTCGTGCTCGACGACTACCTCGACAACTTCTATCCGCAATCGTCGTCGCAATGGGACGCGCTCGCTCACGTGAAGCATCCGATCTACGGGGCATACAACGGAATTCCCGACAATCAAATGACCGGGCGCGGCGGGATGCGCCTGGGGATCGACAATCTGGCGCGGCGCGGAATCGCCGGGCGCGGAGTGCTCGCCGACCTGGCGCGGTATTACGATCGCATCGGCAAGTCGATCGATTTCACCAAGAACAAGTCGATTCCGCTCGACGACGTGCAGGCCACGCTCGAAGAAGAAGGCGTCGCGATCCGTGCCGGCGACATCCTGCTGATTCGGATCGGATGGACAAAGTTCTACCTGTCGGCGAGCGAGGAGATTAAGGCGCAGCTGGGGAAGGAGACGGTAGTGCCGGGAATCGAGGCCAGTGAACGCACGGCGCGATGGCTGTGGGACAATCATCTGGCGGCGGTCGCGTCGGATTCGCCGGCGCTCGAGGCGTTGCCGAAACCCGCGGGCGAGGAAACGGAGTTTCTTCATTTCCGCATGCTGGCGTTCTTCGGGATGCCGATAGGCGAGATGTGGAATCTCGAGGCGCTGGCGGAAGATTGCGCCGTTGACGGGCGCTACGATTTCTTCCTCACGTCGGCGCCGCTCAACGTGCCCGGCGGTATCGGCTCGCCGCCCAACGCGCTGGCGATCAAGTAGCAGCGGGGCTGGCGGCAGTGTCCTGATTTGTCACCCAAGCGTCTCCCGGTTCCCGCCGGTCTTCCCGGCGGCATTAACGGCGTGACTTGGTCGGGAACGTTCGCGAGCAGCGCGGCCGGCGCCTCCATAAAATGGAAGTGGGGGGCCGCTGTGTACGACACAACCTTCACCGGCTACAACTTGCTCGGAGTCAAGCCGACACACACCAACGCTTGCTTATTTAAAAACTCGGACCATGCCGGAACACCGGAAGACTTGAAGGGGTTTGCTATCGGCGGCGCCACTGGCGGGGGCGCTGGGAACGTTACTGGTTCGTGGAGTGGCACTGCAACCGCGTGTCGCCCATGAGGATCGCCCTCTATATCAGGCACTGAGTTGGAAGACAGCGCGGCGGGTAGTGATCTAATTGTCAAATTAGATCACTACCGCGCGCCGGGCGCTTGGCGCAAACCGCCCTCGCCGATGACGGCATCACGCATCGAGTGCAGATTGTACGTGGCTGATTGTGCGCTTAGCGGTCGCGGGGTTTTATTGCCTTTCGTCCTGAATGCCTCCCATCAATCCGACCAACCCATGTATCGGTAGCTTGCCGCGGCGCGCGTCCTTGGCCAGCGAGGGATCTCGCGCGCGGACGTGCCGGCGGGCTTTTCAGTGGCCGGCTTTGGTTAGCGCTTCGGTCGTGAAGAACTCCTTGTCCGCCGCGCCCATGTTGATGTACCAGCATTCGCGCTCAGGCGTGTCCGGTCCGGGCAGGTAGCAAGTCGTCGAGACGCCGGATTGCACGTCAACGCTCGAGGCCGCGATATTGAATTCACGCTTGAACGGATAGACCGCAATCCTGGCGTCGGGCACCGGGCGATCGCGGTAGGTGAAAAGATAAATCTGCGTCTTCCACAACTCGCCCTTCCGATCGTAGCTGTCCATGTACGGATTGAACCATCCCTCGCCGTCAACGTACACGATCGTCTTCGACTGCAGGATGCCCGTGATTCTTTCCGGACGCGGCGTGACTTCGACTACGTAGAGATGACGCATCTCCCAATCGTCGGGGCATGAGGTAGCGCCGCCGTCCGTGGAGCATGGATGCGCGGGCGAGTTCCTTGCGTGCGCGCACGCGAGCATGCTGCGCTCGCCCAGGAATTTGAAGTTGTACTCCTGCGGCTTGGCTCCAAATCCGCCGGCGTGATCGGCGTCCCAGGTCGAAAGTCCCGCCGAGGAACTCAGAATCACTTCGTTCACACGGCGCACGCGCCGCGTTCCTGCCAGGAATGCCCACGCGTCGTCGGCCTTGTTCGCGTCCCAGTAGCGATAGCGGATGCCGCCGCTGCCGCGATCTTCGGCGGGCGCGAGGGTGGGATAGGCGCCCACGCGCACCCAGATACCGCTAGTCTTGAAATCCGGGTCGGCCGGCATCGGCTCGACTTCGGTGCGTCCGATATCGGAATAGCCTGCCAGATGCCCGGTCTCGGTCAGCTGGATCAGCTGTTGTTGCGCGCCGGGATTTTGCCTCGCCACCTGGCATTCGAAATAGCGCAAATCGAAGTCGTCGGTCGCGATCGGCTTGAAGTACTGGTTCCACATGATCTTGGTCGCGACGTCGGGATCGTTTGGATCGAGGAGGGGGAACGGCTGCCCGGCGACGTAGCCGAGCAGGTCGCGATGGTCCGGAGCCAGGCGCACCTGACCCGAGTACTTTTCGGTCGCATCCTGATAAGGCGGCGGCCAATCGACGCGGCTCGGCGCCACGATGTTCATCTGCATGCCCTTGGAGACCGCGACGAAAGTGCCCGGACTCACCAGCGCGCGGACCTGCTCCGCATTCTTTGGCGTGATAACGTCGCCGGGCTTGACTTGGGCGTGAGCTGGAGCGAGTGCGAAAGTCACGGCGAAAAAGGCTGCGATAACGGCCAGCAGGGTCGGGACACATGGTCGGCTCGGCTTTTTCATATTCTAAAGCATCACTTTAACTCGGTCGCGATCTGGCGGCAGCCTTGTGTTCCGGGGTTGACCAACGAGTAAACGCCCGCTGCCGGAAGCTTGTCAAGGAACATTCCGGGGTCGTAGCCAAAGCCCCGCGGCCTCACAACCCTACAAATCGCGGCGGTAGGTGACGAAGTTGCCGGTGACGTGGGCGCCCAGGCTGAGCGCCGTGCGGCGCGAGGCCCAATTGTCGTCGAGCACCAGAGTGTAGCCGGCAAAGCGCATCTTGCGCTGCGCCATCGCCAGGAACGATCGCGCCGCCATCGCAAGCGCCACGCCGCGTCCGCGCGCGCGCGCGACGACTCCGATATTTATCAGCGCGCCTCGTGTACCGCCGCCGCGCTCGGGTTCAAGCCGGGCGGCTCGGCGCACACGGGCAAGCGCGATGCTGAAATCGGGCACCGAGAAGACGGCGCCGACGCACTCGCCGTCGAGCGCCGCGAGCATCGAGAGATCGGCGACGGGAGTTTCCCACAGCGACGTGAGCATCGGACGCATTTCCGCTCGCGTCACGGGATTCCATCCCCAATGGCGATCGAACGCCGAGTTGGTCACGTCGGTCCACGCGTCGATCGCGGCCAAAAACCCGAACTCGCGCCAACTTTGAATCGTAATGCCGTTGCCGGCCATTGCGGCCGCGTCGGCTATCCGGCGATAGCGCGCCAGGATTTCGGGCGTGAGCGGCGCGGTGTAATCGACCTGCCCTTTTTCGGTAACGAAGCCGGCTTCCTTGAAGTAGCGATGGTATGCGGGAGGATTTCCGCGCAGCAGAAACGACGGCAACAAGTCGTAGTTGTCGATCGCGTAGGGATAATCGAGAAACGGCGCGAAGCCGCTGCGAACGGCGCGCATGCCGCGTTGGCGGATCGATTGCACGGCCTGGTCGAGCATCGCGGCGACAGCGATGTCCTCGCCTTCGAGCGCCTCGAAGTGAATCAACTGGCCGAGCTGCTCGTTCCAATGTTCGATGTAGCGGCGATTGATAACCGCGCTGACGCGCGCGACGACCCGGCCCGCCCGACGCGCGCAAAAGGGCGTGACCTCGAGGTACGATGAGAGCAGGCTGCGCCGTGACAGCAGATCGATCTCGCTATGCATGTCGGGCGGCCACCAGGCGTCGCGCGCGCCGTAAACTTGAAATGGAAGGCGCGCGAACTCATCGAACTGTTCGCGGCTGGTTGGCCGTTCGACGCTGATGGTGTCGCCGGTTAGTCTGGGATTTGCCGCCATGATTCAAACCGGATCGCGCACTCAAGAGTCTTATAGCCGCAGGGCGGCCGAAGATCATCTGCGAGGAAGATCGCGCGGGGCCTAGCGGCGGTCGGCCTTCAGCCCATCTTCATTTGCGAGAAATAGACGCAACTGCGCGGGTGCAGTGTCGCGCGGAATCTCGACCGGATAATTGCCGGTAAAGCACGCGTCGCAAAATCCCTCGCGGCTGTCGCCGTTGAACGAGTACAGACCGTCCCAGCTCAGGTAGGCGAGCGAGTCGGCGGTGATGTAGCGGCGGACCTCCTCGACCGAATGCGCAGACGCCAGCAGTTCCTCGCGCGTGGGCGTGTCGATTCCGTAAAAGCACGAGTTGGTGGTGGGCGGCGCCGCGATGCGCATGTGAACTTCGCGCGCGCCCGCCTGGCGCAGCATCGGGATCACTTTCCTGAGCGTGGTGCCGCGCACCAGCGAGTCTTCGATCAGCACGATTCGCTTGCCGCGCAGCAATTCGGCCACCGGGTTGAATTTGATCTTCACGCCGAAATGGCGAATCGACGCGCGCGGCTCGATGAACGTGCGGCCGACGTAGTGGCTGCGCACCAGCCCCATCTCGAACGGTATTCCCGATTCTTCCGCGTAACCAAGCGCGGCGGGCGTGCCCGAATCGGGCACCGGCACAACGATGTCTGCCACCGCCGGAGCTTCGCGCGCGAGCGCGCGCCCCTGCTGCTTGCGGACCTGGTACACGTTGCGGCCGTAAACCTGGCTGTCGGGCCGCGAGAAATACACGTACTCGAAAATGCATCGCTTGGCCGGCGCATGCGCCAACGGACTCAGCGAGCGCAGCCCGCTTTCATCGATGACGATCATCTCGCCGGGCTCGATCTCGCGAATGTATTCGGCGCGCACCAGGTCCAGCGCGCATGTTTCCGAGGCCACGATCGTCGCGCCGTTGAGACTGCCCAGCACCAGCGGACGGAAGCCCTGCGGATCGCGCACCGCGATCATCGAGTTTTCCGTCAGCACGACCAGCGAGTACGCGCCGCGCACTTGCGCCAGAGCCTCCGTGACCCGCTCCGGCAGCGTGGGCGCGTGCGAAGCGGCGATCAGATGAATCATCACCTCGCTGTCGGACGACGACTGGAAGATCGATCCCGTTGACTCCAGCCGTTCGCGCAGCTCAGTGAAGTTGACGAGGTTGCCGTTGTGCGCCAGCGCCAGTCCGCCGCGCGCATACTGGACCACCAGCGGCTGACAGTTGTTGATGGTCGTCGAGCCGGTCGTCGAGTACCGGTTATGCCCTATCGCGCTGGTGCCTTCGAGTTTCGCGATGATCGTGCTGTTGAAGACGTCGGCGACCAGTCCCATCCCGCGATGCGAGATCAGCGACTTGCCGTTGGACGACACGATTCCCGCCGACTCCTGCCCGCGATGCTGCTGCGCGTAGAGACCGAGGTACGCGAGGTTGGCAGCCTCGGGGTGTCGATACACGCCGAATACTCCGCATTCCTCGTGGAAGACGTCGAGGTTCGATTCTTCGACTGCTATGACCGAGTGCGTTTCAGTCACTGCCTCTGAGCCTCCTTGGAATCGCGTCTTCGTAAATTCGCTGCAGTTCGGCAATGCCTTCGTCGAGCGTTCCGCTGATCTTGAGCCTGGGATCGGCGATTACGCGTCCGATGACCGCAAATTCCAATCCTCGCCCCGCAAACAAACTCTCGACGCGGGCTGCGTCGCGCTCAGCGATCGACAGCACCACCGTCGATGCGCCCTCACCAAAAAAGTCAACCGCGGCGGCGTTCCCAGCGCGCCCAAGTTCAACTTCGGCTCCCAGAATCGCCCGCGGATTGAAACAGGCTTCGGCCAATGCCACCGCAAGGCCGCCCTCGGCGACATCGTGCGCCGATCTTATCAGCCCCTGCTCGGCGCCTTCAACCAGCCCCTCGATCAGCGCTGCTTCGCGCGCCAAGTCGATCGCGCCGAGCCGCCCGCCGTCGATTCCGAAAATTGCCGCGTACTCGCTCGCCGCCAGAGACGGCGTGGCCGTGCGCACGATCGCAATCGCGTCACCGGCATTCTTGAAGAACTGGGTAACGTGCTTCGAGACGTCGATCATCACGCCCAGCACCGCAATCGTCGGCGTCGGAGGAATCGGGTGGCCTTCGGTCTCGTTGTAAAAGCTCACGTTGCCGCTGACCACCGGCGCGCCGAACGCGATCGACGCGTCGCGCAGCCCCTCGACGCCGCGGACGAACTGCCACATCACCTCGGGCCTCTCCGGATTTCCGTAGTTCAGGCAATTCGTGATTCCGACCGGGCGCGCCCCCGCGCATGCGACATTGCGCGCCGCTTCGCAGACCGTCCCGACTGCGCCGAGATACGGATCGAGAGCGCACGCGCGCGGATTCGAATCGACTTTGAGCGCGATTGCGCGCCGCGAATTCTTGATTCGCAGCACGGCGGCGTCGCTGCCCGGCCCCAGCACCGTATTGCTCTGCACGATCGAGTCGTATTGCCGATACACCCACTTCTTCGACGCGATGTTGGGACTGTCGAGCAACGCGCGAAGCGCTTTCGCCGTCCCGGGTTTTTCAGTGATAGAAATTTTGGTTTGTGGCTGAGCCTTGGGCTCGGCCGCGGGACGATCATAAACCGGCGCGTCGTCCGCCAGCGCGCCGATCGGAATATCGGCCACGATCTGCCCGCGCCATCGCATGCGCCATCGCTTGTCTTCCGTCACGTGACCGATCACAACCGCGTGCAGGTCCCATTTGTCAAAAACCGTCTTCAATTCCGCCTCGCGCCCGCGCTCCGCGACGATCAGCATTCGCTCCTGCGATTCGGAGAGCAGAATTTCGTACGGCGTCAGACCCGCTTCGCGCAGCGGGACCTTGTCGAGGTCGAGTTCGATCCCGAGTCCGCCATGCGCCGCCATCTCGCTCGACGACGACGTGAGTCCCGCCGCGCCCATGTCCTGGATCGCGACGATCGCGCCGGTCTTGCCCGCTTCCAGGCACGCCTCGATCAACAATTTCTCGGTGAACGGATCTCCGACTTGCACCGCCGGGCGCTTGGCCTCGCTTTGCTTGTCGAACTCCGCCGACGCCATCGACGCTCCGTGAATTCCGTCGCGTCCGGTTGCAGAGCCGACGTAAAGCACCGGATTGCCCGGACCGCGCGCCTTCGCGCTCATCATCTCGCCCTTGCGGACCAGCCCGAGGCAGAACGCGTTGACCAGGATGTTGGCGTTGTACGCCGCGTCGAACATCACTTCGCCCGCGACCGTCGGCACGCCCACGCAGTTGCCGTAGCCGCCGATTCCGCCGACCACGCCGCCGAGCAGGTAGCGGGTGCGGGGATGCTCGAAGGAGCCGAACTTGAGAGAGTTCATGCTCGCCACCGGCCGCGCGCCCATCGTGAAAATATCGCGCAGGATTCCGCCGACACCGGTAGCCGCGCCCTGGTACGGCTCGACGAACGAAGGATGGTTGTGGCTTTCGATTTTGAAGACCGCCGCCCATCCGTCGCCGACGTCGATCGCGCCGGCGTTCTCGCCCGGCCCCTGCACCACGAGTTCGCTCTTCGATGGCAGCTTCCTGAGATGACGGCGCGACGATTTGTACGAGCAATGCTCCGACCACATCACGGAGAAGACGCCGAGCTCGGTGTAAGTCGGGGTGCGGCCGATGATCTGTTCGATCTTGCGATACTCATCGGGCGCGAGTCCGTGCGCGCGGGCCTGCTCGAGATCGACCTTCGGCTCGCCCGGTAAAGAAACGGGACGCTCGCTCATCGCGCGCTTCCTGCTATCGACTGAAATATCTTGAGCCCATCGACGCCGCCGAGCATCGCTTCCACCGCATGCTCCGGATGCGGCATCAGGCCGAAGACGTTGAAGCGCTGATTGGCGACGCCCGCAATCGCGCGCATCGAGCCGTTGGGATTGGCCGCGTCGCTCTCGCGCCCGTCCGCATCGACGTAGCGCAGAATCACCTGCCCGCGTTCTTCCATCTGGCGGAGTTCATCTTCGGGCGCGACGTACAGTCCTTCGCCGTGCTTGATCGGCAGTCGCAGCAGATCGCCCCGCTTCGTCGCGCGCGTGAACGGCGTGCTTGCGTTCTCGACGCGGATCCACACGCGCTCGCATATAAAGGAGAGCGAGCGGTTGCGCGTGAGGGCACCGGGGATCAGATGCGCCTCGCACAGAATCTGAAAGCCGTTGCAGATGCCGATCACCAGGCCGCCGTCGGCGGCGAACTTCGCCACGCTCTTCATGATCGGCGAGAATCGCGCGATGGCGCCGGTGCGCAGATAGTCGCCGTAGCTGAATCCGCCCGGCAGCAGGATGCACTCGACGCCGCCGAGCGATTCGTCCTTGTGCCACAGGATTCGCGCGTCCTGGCCCATCACCTCTGCAATCGCATACAGAGCGTCGCCGTCGTCCAGCGAGCCGGGGAATCGCACGACGCCCCATTTCATTCGCCGTCCACCTCGAAGCGGTAATCCTCGATCACGGGGTTGGCGAGGAGCGCTTCGCACATCTTCTTTGCTTCGTCGCGCGCCTCCGACGCGGTGCGCGCCTCGACTTCGAGCAGGATATATTTGCCGACTTTGACGCCCGAGACGTTTTTGAAGCCGAGACTTTGCAGCGAACTTTCAACCGCGCGGCCCTGCGGGTCGAGAATTCCCATCCGGGGCGTCACGAACACTTTTACTTGCAACTCATTCCCTCGCGCTCGCCACATCAGCCATCAGGATTCCACCCGGCGCAGCATCTCGTGATAGGCTTCCTCCACGCCGCCCAGGTCGTGGCGGAAGCGATCCTTGTCGAGTTTCTGCCGCGTGGCTTTGTCCCAGAAACGGCAGGTGTCGGGGCAGATTTCGTCGCCGAGCAGAATCTCGCCGTGATGGCGTCCGAATTCGAGTTTGAAATCGATCAGTATCACGCCGCGATCGTCCAGGAATTTGCTGAGTATGCCATCGACCTTCAGCGCCATCGCATCGATTTGCTTGAGCTCGCCCGCGGTGGCCCATCCAAACGCGATCGCGTGCTCGCCGAGGATCATCGGATCGTGGAGCGCGTCTGATTTGTAGTAGTACTCGACGATCGGATGCGGGAGCGGTTCGCCTTCTTCGCGGCCGAGCCGTTTTGCCATCGAGCCCGCGACGAGATTGCGCACGACGGTTTCGACCGGGATGATGTGCAAGCGCTTGCAGAGCATCTCGCGATCGTTCAGACGGCGGACGAAGTGCGTTCTCACGCCGTGCTCTTCGAGCATTGCGAAGAACAACTCCGACATCCGGTTGTTCACGACGCCCTTGTCCGCGATGGTGGCGCGCTTGGTGCCGTCGAACGCGGTCGCGTCGTCCTTGAAGTAGGCAATGACGAGGTCGGGATCGGACGTGGAGTAGAGTTTCTTCGCCTTGCCCTCGTAAAACATTTCGAGTTTTTGCGGAGTTGTTTCCACGATGCGTTCTCCCTGTCGGCGTGTCGAACTATCTTAACCTGATCATCTTACCGACCGGTCGCCTCATCACAACGAAGCCCGGCGCCGATTGTCCACAAAGCTCCGCGCTTATGCACATCGTAAAGCGCGCGAGCGTGTGGATAGCCGAACTCACGGCTTCGGCGCGCGCGCTTTTTTCAGCGAATCCAAGTCCTTGAGATTGATCCTTCGCTTGCCGGGTGCCGGCGCCAGAGGCGGCGCATAGCCCTTCTTCGCCGCAGCACCGTCCGATACTTTCGCGGGCGGCGCGAATCGCTCGACGAGTTTCGCCGCCAGGCCTACGTAGCTGCGCGGATTCAACTCGCGGAGCGCACGCCGCGCACCGTCGTCCAGCGGGATCGTCGCGATGAATTCTTCGATCGCGCGCCGATCGATCCGCCGGCCGCGCGTCAGTTCCTTGAGCGTCTCGTATGGTTTCGGCAGCCCGTGGCGCCGCATGAGAGTCTGAATCGCCTCGGCGACGACCTCCCACGCCTGCTCGGCCTCGAGATCCTCGGCAATGCGCCGCTCGTTGACCTCGACGCGCGCCAGACCGCGCTGCAACGACTCCAGCGCGACGACCAGATGCCCGAACGCCGTACCCATCGATCGCATCGCCGTGCTGTCGGTCAGATCGCGCTGCCATCGCGAGACCGGCAGCTTGGCCGCCAGGTGATCGAACATCGCGCTCGCGATTCCAAGGTTGCCCTCGCAGTTCTCGAAGTCGATCGGATTGACCTTGTGCGGCATCACCGAGGAGCCGGTCTCCCCCGCGACGGCCTTTTGCGCGAAGTAACCGATCGAGATGTAGCTCCACATGTCGCGGCAGAAGCCGAGCAGGATCGTGTCGATTCGCATCATGATCCCGAACAGCTCGGCGATAAAATCGTGGCTCTCGATCTGCGTGGTCAGCGGGTTCCAGGTCAGACCGAGCCGCTCGACGAAATTGCGCGAGTGCGCGATCCAGTCAACCTCGGGTTGGGCGAAGTGATGAGCGTTGAAGTTGCCGACCGCGCCGTTGAGCTTGCCGAGAAATTCCTGGCGGCGAAGCTGCGAGAGCTGGCGCGTCAGGCGCGTCGCAAATATCGCCATCTCCTTGCCCACCGTCGTCGGCGACGCTTCCTGGCCGTGCGTCCGCGCGAGCATCGGGTGCGACTTGTAGCGATGCGCCAGCTTGACGATCGGCGCGTTCGCCGCCTCGAGCCGCGGCGTCAGGTCTGTCGCCACGAACTCCTTGAGGATGAGCGCGTAGGCGAGGTTGTTGATGTCCTCGGACGTGCACGCGAAATGCACCATCTCGATCGGCAGGGCAGGATCGATCGCGGCGACCCGCTCTTTGACGAAATACTCGACCGCCTTGACGTCGTGATTGGTCGCCGCTTCGAGCTGCTTGACGCGGCGCGCGTCGTCGAGCGCGAAGTCCTCGTAAACGGCGCGGAGCTTTTTCGCGGTCGCGGCGGGAATCGGTTTCAGCGCGCTGATCGCGGGATGCCCGGCGAGCGACAGATACCATTCGATCTCGACGCGAACGCGGTAGCGAATCAGCGCGAACTCGCTGAAGTAGGCAGCCAGCGGACGGGTGCGCACGCGGTAGCGGCCGTCGATCGGCGTCACCGCGGTCAATGCCGCGTCGGTCTCGGTAGGTTGGTCTTTCACTCTTTCAATCCGTGCTGATGAAACTAAATTACGTGGGATCGCCCGCGCAATCGAGAGAGGGCTTCGAGCGCGTTCAGCGGCCGGTGTGGCCGAAGCCGCCGGGACCGCGTGCGCTCGGCGCCAGTTCATCGACCTCGACGATGTCGGCGCGAATGACGGGCGCGATGACGAGTTGGGCGATTCGATCGCCGGGTTTAATCACGATCGGCTGCTCGCCCAAATTCACAAGTAATACTTTAACTTCTCCGCGGTAGTCGGCGTCGATGGTTCCCGGCGAGTTGATGAGCGCGAGTCCCTCTTTCAGCGCGCGGCCGCTGCGCGGCCGCACCTGCCCCTCGTAACCAACCGGAATCTCGACGGCGATGCCGGTGGGAACGGCGCGGCGCTCGCGCGGCGCCATCTCGATCGGCGCACCGATGTCGGCCATCAGATCGATCCCGGCGGCATGCTCGCTCTGGTAGGCGGGAATCGGCAGCGCACTTTTGCGCAGCCGCGCAATTTTCACAGTCGGTCGCATCGTTGCAATCTCGTATGGCGAATTGTCCGCGCGATAGCAAGCACTGCACCCAATGTAAGGACCGCTACGCGCGGGGCGGTCGCTGCGGCGACGGCGCAGTGTCAATCGCGAAATCCCGTGGACGGTCTTTCGCTCTCATGCGCTGACGGACAAAAAGATGCTTCGCGCAGATCTTCCGACTGCCGTCGCATCGGCGGCGCTGCGAATAGCGTCTCTCTATTTGAGAGAGGCCAGGAAGGATCCGGGATTCTTCCCCTTCGGCTGCCCTCGGGATGGCGGCGTGAAGGAAGAATCACCTGCGCGGTGCGCGGCAGGGGCTGCGGCCCCTGCACCCGCAGTAAGAAGACGCGAAAATCTGCGCAGCGCATCTTTTCGCGACTACGCGGGGAAGAGTCCGCGCGCTGCAGGGTGACCCCGACACCCAGTGAAAGGAAAAAATGAAAGATGCGGGACCTCGTCCCTGTTAGAAGGCGTTGATCAAGAGGGCGCCGGCGCGTGTCGCTCCAGCATCAATATCGGGTTATGCAAAGTTCTCCTGTGAGGGAGGGGCAGTTTAGGAACGACCTCGAAGACGAAAGGTGCAGCTACGCCAGCGGGGCGAAGATGTCGCGGCCGATTTTGCGGCCCTTCAGGTCGCCAAGCAGAACCATCGCGAGCTTGTCGGGCTGGTACCATGACGACGCCAGCTCGACGATGTTGTCGTTGGTGACGGCTTCGATTCCCACTGACAACTCATCGAGCGACACGTCGCGGCGGAAGTAAATCTCGTTGCGCGCGAGCCGGTTCATCCTGCTGTCGGTGGATTCCATCCCGAGCAGCATGTTGCCCTGAAGCTGGCTCTTGGCGCGCGCCAGCTCGGCCGGCTCGAGGCCGTCGCGCTCGACTTTGCGAAGCTCGGCGACGGTGACTTCGAGCACTTCATCGACCCACTCCGGATTGGTGCCGGCATAAACGCCGAAGTAGCCCGAATCGATGAAGGACGAGATGAACGAGTAGATGCTGTAAACGCGGCCGCGCTTCTCGCGCACTTCCTGGAACAGCCGCGACGACATCCCGCCGCCGAGCGCGGTGTTGAGCACGTAGGCGGCGTATCGGAGCCGATGCGATTGGCTGATGCCGGGACCGCCGATGCAGATGTGCGCCTGCTCGAGCTTCTTTTCCCGGTTCAGCACCAGGGGCCGGTCAATCGGCGGCGAGAATTTCTCGACCTTGCCGTCACCGGCGACGCCGCCGAACAGGCCTGCGCATTTCGCGGTGAGACGCTCGTGCTCGACCTGGCCGGCGGCGGCGATAAAGACGCGGCTGGAGCGGTAGCGCGCCGCCATGAACGAAGTCAGCTGCTCGCGGTCTATTTTATTTACCGTCTCGGCCGAGCCGAAAATCGGCAACGCGAGCGGATGACCCTTCCAGAAATTTTCGGCGAACAGATCGTGGATGAAATCGTCGGGAGTGTCCTCGGCCTGCGAGATTTCCTGCAGGACGACCTGGCGCTCGCGCTCTATTTCGGCGGGATCGAAAACCGACTCGAGAAAAATGTCCGCAAGCACCTCGGTCGCCATCTCGAGGTCCTTGCCGAGCACCTTGGCGTAGTAGCAGGTGTACTCCTTGCCGGTGAAGGCGTTGAGCACGCCGCCGACGGCGTCGAAGGCCTCGGCGATTTGCGCGGCGGTGCGTTTTTTGGTGCCCTTGAAAAGCAGATGCTCGATGAAATGCGAGGTGCCGTTTTCGGCCGGTTCCTCGTAGCGCGAGCCGTTCTCGACCCAAATTCCAATCGACGACGACACCACCTGCGGCATCGCCTCGGTCAAAATCCGCACGCCGTTCCCGATAACGCTCTTTTGAATCATTCGCCGGTTACTTATTCTTGCCGGATTCCTGCTCGGCCTCGCGCATCGACAGCCGGATCTTGCCGCTGCGATCGACGTCGAGCACCTTCACGTTGATCTCGTCGCCCTCGTGCAGCACGTCCTCGACGCGGCGGATCCGCTCGTTGGAAATCTGCGAGATGTGGAGCAGGCCGTCGGTCCCCGGCATTATCTCGACGAAGGCGCCGAACTCGACGATCTTGCGGACCGTGCCGTGGTAGATTTTGCCGATTTCGGGCTCGGCGGTGATCGCCTGGATCATGCTGATCGCTTTTTCCATCGCGACCCCGTCTGCCGACGCGATCAACACCGTGCCGTCGTCCTCGATATCGATCTTGCAGCCGGTCTGCTCGACCAGTCCGCGGATGACCTTGCCGCCCGGGCCGATCACTTCGCGAATCTTGTCGGGCTTGATGTGCAGCGTGACGATTCGCGGCGCGTAGCTGGAGACGTCCTTGCGCGGCGTGGACAACGCCTTCTCCATCACGTCGAGGATGAACAAGCGGGCGTCGCGCGCCTGATGGAGCGCCTGGCGCATGATGTCCTTGGAGACGCCGCCGGCCTTGTTGTCCATCTGGATCGCGGTGATGCCAGCCTTGGTGCCGGCGACCTTGAAGTCCATGTCGCCGAGATGGTCCTCGTCGCCCAGGATGTCGGTGAGCACGCGGACCTTGTCGCCTTCCTTGACCAGACCCATCGCGATGCCCGCGACCGCGAACTTGGTGGGCACGCCCGCGTCCATCAACGCCAGGCTGCCGCCGCATACCGTCGCCATCGAGGAGCTGCCGTTGGACTCGAGCACGTCCGACACCACGCGAATCGTGTACGGAAAGTCGTCTTCATCGGGAAGTATCGGCGAGAGCGCGCGTTCGGCGAGCGCGCCGTGGCCGACTTCGCGCCGTGACGGAGCGCGCAGAAACTTCACCTCGCCGGTCGAGAATGGCGGGAAGTTGTAATGCAGCATGAACTTCTTGAAACGCTCTCCGAGCAGCGCGTCGATCTTCTGCTCATCGGAGGACGTGCCGAGCGTGACGGTCGCGAGCGCCTGGGTCTCGCCGCGCGTGAACACGGCGGAGCCATGGGTGCGCGGGAGGACCTGCACGTCGGCGCTTACATTGCGGATGTCGGTGGACTTGCGATCGTCGATTCGCTTGTCGTCGTCGAGGATCGCCATCCGAACCCGCGTGCGCACGAGGTGGTCGCAGGCGTCGATAATTTCCTTGGCGCGGTCGGGAAAGTTGTCGAAGAGCGCCGTCACGACCTTGTCGCTGACCGCGTAGAGCGCCGCGGCGCGCTCCTTCTTGCCCTTGGTGGCAAGAGCCTTCTCGATTCCGTCGCCGATGCTCTTTTCGACCGCCGCCAGCAGGACAGCGTCGCGTTCCTTGACGGCGAATTCGCGCTTGGGCTTGCCCGCACGGCGGCGCAGTTCTTCCTGCATCGCGAAAATCGGCTGCATCGCCTCATGCGCCGCGAACAGCGCTTCCAGGATCGTCTCTTCGTCAACGATCTGCGCGCCGCCCTCGAGCATCATGATCGACTCGGGGTTGGCCGCGACGACCAGCGAGACATCGCTGCCCTCGAGCTCCGTGTGGGTGGGATTGACCACGATTTTGCCATCCACCCGGCCCATCCGGACCGACGCAACCGGGCCTTTGTGGGGGATGTCGGAGATCAGCAGCGCAGCCGAGGCCGCGATCAGCGAGAGCATGTCGGGATCGTTGTCACGATCGGCGGACAGCACGGTCACGATGACTTGGGTTTCGCAATCGTAGCCCTTGGGAAACAGCGGACGCATCGATCGGTCGATCAAGCGGGAGGTCAGAACCTCTTTTTCGGAGGCGCGCCCTTCCCTTTTGAAGAAGCCGCCGGGAATTTTGCCGGCGGCGAACGTCTTCTCGACGTAATCCACCGTGAGCGGCAGAAAGTCCATGTTGGGCCGCGATTCATACTGCGAGACCGCGGTCGCGAGCACGACGGTATCGCCGTAGGTCGCGAGCACGCTGCCGTGCGCCTGCCGGGCCAGGCGGCCGGTTTCGAGCGAGAGCTTGCGCCCCGCAAAATCAATTTCGAGTTTTTCGTACATTAGTGATACCTGAGGGAGGACTGAGGCCGCGCGACGATTGCGGTGTTTTCACTGCCCGCGAGGCGCCACAGGGGACGCGCCTTGGGACACTACCGGGTGGCAGGCCAAGGCCCGCGCGCCCGAAAGTTGCGGGCGGCGCGGCAAAATATGTGCGGCCTATCTCCGGATACCCAGCTTTTCGATCAGCCCTTTGTAGCGCGAAAAGTCGCGCGAATGCAGGTAATCAAGCAGCCGGCGACGCTTGCCGACCAGGCGCAACAGTCCACGGCGCGTGTGATGGTCCTTCTTGTGCGCCGCGAGATGCTCGGTCAACTGGTCGATCCGGGCCGAGAGTAGCGCGACCTGAACTTCAGGCGAGCCACTGTCATTGGTGGTTCGAGCGTTGGCTTGGATGACTTCCCGCTTACGGGCTGATGGAAGAGGCATTCGGAGTTCTTACTTTCCCTTTTTCCTTTATCTTTAGCCGACCAAGCTAACAGAGCCGGTCAGCGGAGTAAAGGCGGGGGAGGACGGAACTCAATTGTAGCGAAACCCACCGTGGGTTTCACACATCCTTGGGCAGGGGCCAGCCCCTGCACCCGAGTGAGGAAGAAGCGCGAAATGTTGAGGACAACCTTTCGCTCTCAGTCGGGGGAAGAGTCGTGAATCAGGATTCAAGATTGAAGATTCGCTCGACTATCGCCGTTACCCGCGAGGTCGCCCGCGCTACTGCGATCAGTTCTCCGCTATGCGATATCACCTTGAAGAGCGGTCCGCCGGGTGGAATCTGGGAGTCGAGCGCGCGCGAATCGCCGTTGCGCAGGCGTTTTTCGGCGACAGCATCGACAACCAGTTCCGGCATGCCGGCGAGCGCGTCGCGAAGACCGATTAGGCGCGGCGGCGGCGCACCCGAGTCGAGGGCAGCGAGAACGCCGGCAAGGGCAGTCGCGTCGGCAATCGAAAAAGCGCCGTTACGCGTGCGGCGGAGCTCCTCGAGATGCGCGACTGTCCCGAGCGCGACGCCGATATCGCGCGCCAGCGAGCGCGCATAAGTGCCCGGCGAGCATGTCGCGACGAATCGAATCGCATCGGGCGCCTCGCATTTGAGATCCAGACGCTTGATCTCGACGCTGCGTTTCTCGGGCGGTGCAACGTCGTCGCCGCGGCGCGCGAGCCGGTAGAGCGGTACGCCGGCGCGTTTGATCGCAGAGAACACGGGAGGAACCTGCTCGATCGCGCCGGTAAACTGCGCCGCGACCTGCGCAATTTTTTCAGCCGGGATGGCGGGCACCTCGGCGCGGCAAACGACGGCGCCGTCGCGATCGAGCGTGTCGGTCTCGACGCCGAGCCGGATCAGGCCCGCGTATTCCTTGTCACCGCCGTCGATGAACGGCGCGAGCTTGGTCGCCTCGCCGATCATTATAGGCAAAAGTCCGGTCGCGAAAGGATCGAGCGTGCCCAGATGCCCCACGCGGGCCGGCTTCACGCGCGATTTGACGCGACGCACCACCTCCGCCGACGAGATTCCGGCGGGCTTATCTACCAGCACAATTGCATTCATGGGGAGACCCCTGACCTTATCCGCTCGCGGGGCGCTGAACAAATCGTCGCGCAGACTCTCAGTCTTCCCACGATTGAGAGCGAAAGGTCGTCCGCGACATTTCGCGATTAACAGACGGGAAGTCCGAAACCCGCACGGGGTTTCGTGATTGCCTTTCTGCTCTTTTCCGCCTCAGACGCGTTCGATCTGCTCGGGCGGGAGGCCGCGCGCGCTCAGGCCTTGGGCGCGGATTGCTTGAGCAGCGCGTCGATGCGGGCGGCGCGCTCGAGGGTGGGGTCGAATTCGAAATCCAGCTCGGGCGTGTATCTAAGCCCGAGCGACTTGCCTATTTCGCGGCGAATGAAGCCGCTGGCGCTCCTGAAGCCTGCCACCGCGTCGGACGCGCGCACGGAACCCTCCAGATGGGAGAAATAGACGCGGCCGTGGCGCAAGTCGTCGTCCATCTTGACGCCGGTGAGCGTGATTCCGCGAAAGCGCGGGTCGCGCAGATCGCGCACCAGCAATCCTGACAGCTCTCTCAGGACAGCCTCGGCGACGCGCTCCGGTCTTCGACCTTCAGCCAATGTTCTTCCCCGCTATCACGAGAGCCGCGCGACTGACGCGGCATCGCTCCAAATAGATTTTCCCGGTCTCAGTAGTTGATGATTTCGAGCTGCTCTTCGCCGAGCGGGACCAGGCCCAGCGAATCGATAAAGTTCACGACCTCGCGCAGCGCCCCGTCCACGAACGCGCGATCGCTGCCGACCTGCGCGATGCCCAACTCGGCGCGCTGCCACATATCGTGGCTGTCGGACTCGGCGATCGAGACGTTGAACTTGTTGCGGACGCGATCCTTGATCGCGCGCAGCACCTGTCGTTTGCCCTTGAGCGAATGATTCTCCGGCAGAAACAGGGTCAGCCGCATGACGCCGATGACCATGATGATTATGCCCCCTCCCCCAACGCGCAGGCCCGCGCGCCCGGATCGACCAACGACCGCGCAGTCTAGGGCTGAAGCTGCTTTTCGACCGCCGCCTGGCCGCGCACGGTCTCGGGCTTGGGCGCGGCGAGCTTGCGCAGAATCGCTTCCATCTCGAAAGCTTCGATGATGTCCTCGGGTTTCACGTCGTTGAAATTTTCGAGCGCGATACCGCATTCGTAGCCCTGCGCGACTTCGCGCACGTCGTCCTTGAAGCGCTTGAGCGTGGCGAGCTTGCCTTCCCATACCGGGCGGCCGTCGCGGACCAGCCGCGCGCGCGCGCTGCGCACAATCTTGCCGTCGACGACCATGCATCCCGCGACGGTGGCGCCGGGCACGCTGAAAATCTTGCGGACTTCGGCGCGGCCGAGCGCTTTTTCGCGGTAGGTCGGCGCGAGCAGACCTTCCATCGCCTCGCGCATATCGTTGATCGCTTCGTAGATGACGGTGTAGAGGCGAATCTCGACGCCCTCTTTCTCCGCGAGGTTCGCGGCCTTCGCTTCGGGACGGATGTTGAAGCCGATGATGATGGCTTTGGAAGCCGACGCGAGCGTAACGTCGGTCTCCGAAATCGCGCCCGCCGAGCCGTGGATTACTTCGAGCTTTACTTCGTCGGTGGAAAGCCGCGAGAGCGCGTCGGCGAGCGCCTCGACCGAGCCCTGCACGTCGCCCTTGAGAATGACTTTGAGTTCCTTGACCTCGCCCGCCGCCAGACGCTGGCTCAAATCTTCGAGCGAGATGCGGCTGGTCTTGGTGAGTTCGCCTTCGCGCTGCTTGGAGCGGCGATACTCGGCGACCTGGCGCGCCTTCGATTCCTCGACCACCGCAGTGAACACAGTGCCGGGCTCGGGAACGCTGGAGAGGCCGAAAATCTCGACCGGAGTGGACGGACCTGCCTCGGTAAGACGCTGGCCGAGATGATCCTGCATCGCGCGCACGCGGCCGTACGAGATTCCGCTGACGAAAGGATCGCCCTGATGCAGCGTGCCTTCCTGGATGAGCACGGTGGCGACCGGGCCGCGGCCGCGGTCGAGCTGCGACTCGATGATCGTGCCACGCGCGGCGCGAGCCGGATTGGCCTTCAGCTCCATCACGTCGGCCTGCAGCAGGATCATCTCGAGCAGCTTGTCGATTCCCTCGCCGGTGCGGGCCGAGACCGGGACGATGATGGTGTCGCCGCCGTAGTCTTCGGGCACCAGGCCGACCTGGGTCAGGCGCTGCTTGACGTTGTCGATATTGGCGTCGGGCAGATCGATCTTGTTGATCGCGACGATTATCGGAACTTTGGCGGCGCGAGCGTGATTGATCGCCTCCTGCGTCTGCGGCATCACGCCTTCGTTGGCGGCGACCACCAGCACGACGATGTCGGTGACCTTGGCGCCGCGCGCGCGCATCGCAGTGAACGCCTCATGGCCGGGAGTATCGACGAACGCGATCCTCCGTCCATTGGCCTCGACGGTGTAGGCGCCGATGTGCTGCGTGATTCCGCCGAACTCGCGCGCCGTCACGTGGGTGTGGCGAATCGCGTCGAGCAGCGAGGTCTTGCCGTGATCGACGTGGCCCATCACGGTGACGACCGGCGGGCGCGCAACGCTTTCGCCCACCACGGCTTCCTCGGGCGCTTCTTCGATGGCGGATTCCGCGTCGAAGGAAACGTTCTCGACGCTGTAGCCGAACTCGCCGGCCAGCAACGTGGCGGTGTCAACGTCGAGCACCTGGTTCAGCGTCGCCATCTGGCCGAGTTCCATCAACTTCTTGATCAGGTCGCCGGCCTTGACACCCATCGAGCGGCCCAGATCGCCGACGGTTACACCCTCGGTGATTCGAACCACGCGTTTGGAGGCCTTGGGCGTGGTGATCTCGGTTTTTCGCTGTTCCTTGCCGGGCAGGGCGCGGCGTTTTTTCGGCACCCGCAGCCCGCGCATCTCGCGCTCGGCGGCGAGATCGGTACTGCCCTTCTTGACGACTTTCTTTTTCTTTATCCCGCGTCCGCCACCGGGCTTGGCCACTTGATCGGGCGGAAGTTGCGGCATCGCTTCCGACGGTTGCGGCTGCTGCTGTTGCGGAGCGAAGCGTCCGGTCAGTCCCGGCCGCGCACTCGGCGCGCCCGCTGCCGTACGCGAACCGGGCGACGCGGGATGCGGCGGCGGCGCCTTGGGTCTGAGATCGATCTTGCCAAGGACCCTGGGTCCCTTCTGTCCGTCGTCGAGCGTCGGGCCGGTCTGAGAGCCGCGAGTCAGATTGATCGAGCCACGCTCCGCCGATTCCCCCGGGCGCACACGATCGGTGCGATAACCGAAGCGCGACGAGGGCGCCGCCGGCGCTGCTTCGGGCGCGGCGGGCGCCGCCTCGGCAACGACGGCCGGATGCTCGGGTTCGCGGGTAATCTCAGCTTCGGGCGCAGGTTCCATTTTTTCAATATGAACTGCCGCCACGGGCGGATGCGCCTCGTAGTCGGCCTCGCCAATCTGCTCGATTTCAGGCTCCGGCCTGACCGCGGCCGGCTCGGGCGCGCGATGCGGCTCGGCGACTGGAGGCTGCGCATGATGCCCCGAGTCAAACATGACCGGCGCCTCGGCCTCTGCGGCGTGTGACTCGCCGAGAAATGGCAACTCGAACGAGTCGCCGCGGCTCTCTTCGACTTCGAAATGGAAAGGCGTCTCTGCTCCACCGGTGGCTTGGCCGGGCTCGGCATGACGCCGGCGCATCACGGTGGCATTGAGGCGCTTTTCGAGAATTTTTCCGCTGCTCGTTTCAAGCACGGTTTCGCGGCGCAGGATCGTCGCGCGATGCGCCTGCTCGTCGAGATCGGCCTTGAGCCGGTCCGCCTCTTCGGGCGAGAGAAGACTGGACTCGGACTGCGTATGCCCGAGCTTCAGGCGGGTGCATCCGGCGAGCAAATTCTCGACCGGGAATCCCCATTCAGTAGCAAGAGTTTTGATCCGCTTTCGCGCCATCCTGGTTATACTATTCAACCTTTGAGTTTCTATCCAGTCGGAGTTTAATTGCCGCCGCTATCTCGAGCCGCTCGGGACGATCTATTTTCCGCCGGAGCGCGCGAAATTCCTTAACTTTTGAACTGACAAACCGCTCGGCGCATTCAAGCGTCGGATGCAAATAGCCGCCGCGCCCTGCGCGTCGCGCCTCGAAATCAACTTCGACATGCCCATTGACGACCGCAATTCGCACCATCGCCGCCTTCGCATCCTGCGTCATGCATCCAACACACGTGCGCTGGGGCCCGTGAAAAAGTGAAAAATTACTTTTCTCCCGCATCTTCAGTGGCGGCCGGCGCGGATTCCACCGCAATCACTTCGGACGGCGCCTCCGCGCCTTCCGCTTGCGTGGCTGCCAACGCAACTTCCGCCGCCGCAGCTTCCGCGGCCGCAGCCTCGGCCGCCTCGGCCGCAGCCGCGGCCTTCGCTTCGGCCACGATCTTCTTGTTGGCGACGTGCTCGCGCGCTGCGTTGATTATCTGGGTGGCGCGCTCGGCGCTGATTCCCTCGACGTCGAACGCCGTCTCGTCCGCCTCCGCCAGTTGCTCGGCCGAGCGAAATCCCCACTGGTACAGCAGTTCCGCGTTGATATCGCCGATGCCCGGGATCGCGTTGAGCGACGCGCGCGCCGAGCGGGCCTCTTCTTCGGCCTCCATCTCGCTGCGCACGTCGAGCTTCCATCCGGTGAGGCGATGCGCCAAACGCACGTTCTGGCCGCGCTTGCCAATCGCCAGCGACAGTTGATCGTCGGGGACAATCACCTCCATCGCGTGCTCGTCCTCGTCGATTATCACCTTGGAGACCTTGGCCGGCGCCAGCGAGCGGCACACCAGCTCGGCCTGATCGTCAGTCCATGGCACGATGTCGATCTTCTCGCCGCGCAGCTCCTGCACCACCGATTGTACGCGGGTGCCCTTCATCCCGACGCACGCGCCGACCGGATCGACGTTCGAATCCTTGGAATAAACCGCCACCTTGGCGCGTCCGCCGGGCTCGCGCGCGCTCTGGCGAATCTCGACGATGCCCTCGTAAATTTCCGGCACCTCCTGCTCGAACAGCTTCATCAGGAAGTCGTTCGAGGTGCGCGAGAGCACGATCGAAAGTCCCTTCTCCGACAGATCGACGTCCAAAATCAGCGCGCGGATGCGATCGCCCTGGCGATAGCGCTCGTGGGGGATCTGCTCCTTCTCGGGCAGGATCGCCTCGGTGCGGCCGAGATTGACGATCATGTTCTTGCGCTCGAAGCGCTGCACGATTCCCGAAACGACTTCCTGCTTGCGATCCTTGAACTCGTTGAACATCTGTTTGCGCTCGGCGTCGCGAATATGCTGGATGAGATTTTGCTTGGCCGCCTGCGCCGCGATCCGCCCCATCGTGGCGGTGTCGAGCTTGATCAAAATTTCGTCGCCGACTTCCGCCTCGGGATCGTACTTCGCGCGCGCCTCGGCCACGTCGGCTTCGGCCGCGGCGTTGGCCACTTTTTCGACGACCGTCTTGATCTCGAACAGCTCGATTTCGCCGAGTTCGGGGTTGAACCGCGACTCGATATTGCGGTCCGGGCCGAACGTGCGCCGCGCCGCCGAATGCATCATCTCCTCGACCGCGTTGATCACGATCGTTTTGTCGATGCCTTTTTCCTTGCTTACCTGCTCGATTACCCGGTTCAGATCGACCTGCATACCGCCTCCCCGGGGCGCGGACAGAGATGCGCGCCAGTTATTTTTGTTGCTCCGCCCCAACGGGAGCCCGTGCGTCTATTTGTCAATTGCATCTATTTGCCGAAATCGTATTCGTAATTCGCTCCCGACATCTCGTCGAAACCGATCGTCTGCCGCTTGCGGCTCGTCTCATCGTCAAGCTCGATTCCACTTTGACCGACCGACACCAGCATTCCCACGAACGACTTCTGCCCATCGCGCGCGCGATGCGTTCGTACCTTCACCCGCTCGCCCTTGACCGCCTCGAAATGTTCCAGCTTGCGCAGCGGGCGGTTGATTCCCGGCGACGCGACCTCCAGCGTGTAGCGGCCCTCGACCGGGTCGTACACGTCGAGCAAATCCCCGATCGTCGGGCTCAACTTCTCCAGATCGCTCAAGGCAATTCCGCGGCCCGGCTTGTCGACCAGCAGCCGCAGCAGCGAATTTCGCGCGCCCTTGCGAAAATCCACCGAAACCAGTTCATAACCCTGGCGTTCGATGTGCGGCTCGAGCAGCTCGACCACCTTTTCCGCGGTCGGATGAAGCCTCAGGGCCGCCATCTGCTCTCACCTCTCGCTCGCTACGGCCGTCGGAGTCGGCTTTATGTGACGAAACCGAAAATCCTTTTTGCGACACCAACAAAAAAGTGGGCACGCGCCCACTCCACGTGAGCACGATACCACTACGGCCAACCTATCAGCAAGGCACGGCCCAGCCCCCGCACCCCGGATCCGGGATTCTTCGCTGCGCTCAGCTTGACACAAAAAAATTCTAACCGGCCGTCAGGCCACATCTTTTCTTAATACTAAGGTGCAGGGGTTACCCCTGCCCAAGGAGGTGCGGAACCCAGGTGGGTTCCGCATACAATCAGGTTCACCCTTCGCGTGCTTACCGCTGCGGGCCCTTCTTGCGCATCTCTTCGTCGCGGTAGCGCTTGTAGAGGATGGTCCATTCGTTGGAACCCTCGACAACGCCGCGTTTGATCGACTTGATCTTGCGCCTCACGATCGCATCGACTTCGTCGCCCTGCTCGTTGAACTGCGCGACGATTTCGCGCGCCTGACGAAGCGCGAGCGGAAAGTTCGCGATCTCGGCCAGGCCCTCGTCGCGCAATTTTGCCAGCGACTCGCGCGCCAGGAACAGCACTCGTGCTTCGGTGAGCTTCATGAAGATTTTACTGTGCGAGTACGCCGCCTAGAGCGTGAAGTTCTTTTTCTCGGCCAGGCGCTGGCGAATCAAACTGCGCAGCCGCGTGACGTCCAGGCGCGTATCGCGGCGCGCCTCCGCCTCCGCCATCTTGTCGGCCTCTTCGTCGATCTGCGCTTCGGTCTCGAAATTCGCCGACATCAGTTCGACCACGCACGCGACCAGCTCCTTCACGTCGCTCTTGGGTTTGATCAAGCCGCGATCGATCAACCCCTGCACGAGATGAGTCGCCAGCGCATCGATCTGAGCTTCCCGCATCGCCATACGATCACAGCTTGAGGTTTTCAGCGCCCCTTGTCAAAAGCACCGCTGGCATCGAAGGCACTCCGCTCCGTGTCTCCCTCAGCGAAGTCTGCGGAGTCGAAGGGCCCCAGCTCCGGGATTCTTCTCCTGATTGTGCGGCGCGATTGTCTGACGCGCCGCACATTCTGATCCACGGCGCATCTCATAAGGTCCCTTGTATCTCTACCGCTCACC
>CALAOW010000182.1 GCA_937889395.1 uncultured Pseudomonadota bacterium
CCGCGCCCGCCAACGGCGGGCGGCCTTAACATTGGGTGCAGGGGTCACCCCTGCCTAGCGCTTCTCGAACTGTTTGTCGCCGAACAGTATCTCCCACGTTTTTTTGTCATGGGCCGGTTGATTCGCCTTTGCCGCCGCGCGCATCTTTTCAACGACGTCGCTCATGACGGCGAAGCCACGCTGGGTCGCCGGCCGCGCGCGCAACTCGTCGTACCATTTCTTCAGGTTCAGAAAATCTTCGAGCTCCTGTCCCTGCATCGAATGCGGCACCAGCCACGGGTAGGTCGCGATATCGGCGATCGAGTAATCGCCCGCCAGGTACTTCGCTTCGCCCAGGCGCTTGTCGATCACTGCGTAAATGCGCTTGGCTTCGTTGGTGTAACGGTTGATCGCGTACTCGAGTTTCTCGGGCGCGTAGCGGCGGAAGTGATGCGCCTGGCCGAGCATCGGGCCGACGCTTGCCATCTGAAACATCAGCCACTCGATCACGTTGTACTTTCCGCGCGTGTCCGACGGCATCAGCTGGCCGGTCTTCTCGGCGAGATACATCAGAATCGCGCCCGACTCGAAAATCGAAATCGGTTTTCCGCCGGGACCGTCGGGATCGGTGATCGCAGGCATTTTGTTGTTCGGGCTGATTTTCAGGAACTCGGGCTTGAACTGGTCGCCCGCACCAATATTGACCGGGATCACATTGTACTTGAGGCCGACTTCCTCGAGCATCCAGGTGATCTTGTAGCCATTGGGGGTCGGCCAGAAATATACGTCGATCATCTGCAACTCCTTGTACGATTAATCGGATCGCGCTCGTTTCATATTGCAACTTTGATCAGACCGGCGCGCGACGCAAACCGAGAACGCAGCTAGCGCGGCACGAGCTCCAATTCAGCCTCGGCCGACGACTGCGCGTGGGTATAACTCGGATCGAGCGCATGATACTCGCCGCGGCTCCAGGGGCCGATCATATCGTCGTAGTGATGCGACGCCGGGTGATCCGATTCGCCGCTGTGATTCATTCCGAGCGTGCCTTGGGGGTCGGCAAGGTCTGTTATGAACCGGTACGACGAAATCTGCTTGACCTTGAACTGCGCCGACTCATCGCCCAAATCGAACCACGAGTTGTTTACCGTATGCCGTCCGCCTTCCGTCGGGTACGGCCCGCGGTTGAAGTACCATCCGAGCACGCCGCCGCGCTCGCCCAGCGGATGCGCAAACTCGATCGTCTCCATCGCGCCCCATTTCCACTTGTCGCGATCGTTGCCTAGCTTTTGCGCAAGCAGCGCGAGCGAGTCCTTCAAGCTCGCGCGCAACGTCGCACTCTCGGCGCCGGCTCCTCCCGGCCACAGCGGGCTTCCGGGTCGCACGATCATGTCTTCGCTCGCCGGATATGTTCCGTCGTCCTCGGTCAGCATGAACGATTTGTAATTGTCGCCGAGAAGCGGCTTGAACACGCGCCTCGCCATCGTCACTTCGGTCGCCGCGACAATCGCAGCCGGCCTGCTGTTCGCCGTCATCGCGCCGTCCCATCCGCGGATTTCGCCAAGCGCCCATCGCACGTCTTCGTCGCCACCGTCGCCGGCCTGTACGAGCGCGTCGCGCAGCTTGAGCGCGAAGATCGATACGCGGTCGCGCTGGATCGATTTGAAATCGTCCGCCGTCATCTTGTCGCGCGCGCGGATCAGGTCCGAGATGCGATCGAATCGCCACGGCGCGATCCAGCTCCCATTCCAGGGTACGTCGGCCAGGCGATTGTTCGCAGTGACGATGAAATGCGAGGGCGGATTCTCGGTATGCGGCAAACTGTCGAACGGGATCATTCCGTTCCATTCGAAATTTCCCGTGAATCCCGCGGTCGGGTATTTGCCGTCGAAGCCGGTGCGATTCGGTATCGCGCCAACGATGTGCCATCCGATATTTCCCGAATCATCGCCCCAAACGAGATTGAGCGGCGTCGTCGTGAAGGTGCGATAGGCTTCGACCAGCTCCTTTCCCGTGCGCGCCGTGGCCGACCCGAATCCCGACGCGGCAGACGGCCCGGGAGTCAGTCCCGCAAATCGCATCGAGAGCCCGTAATTTCCCCGCACCTTGACGCCGCTCAGCGGATTGTCCTCGCGCGCAAGCACGTCGCTGACGATTGGGCCGTGCCGCGTCGAGAGGATCGTCCGCGTCACATCGCTCGCGTCTCTGACGTGAATCGTCACCTCGCGCCGCTCCAGCGGAAGCCATTTTCCCTGGAACTCGTAATTTTTGCCGTCGGCCGAAAGATGCTCGAGGCTGAGATCCATCACGTCCGCGCACACGCTCGTCACGCCCCACGCGACATGCCCGTTGGTGCCTATGGCAACCGCCGGGGAACCCGCCGCCATCGCTCCCGATGTGAAGCCGTCGGGAGTGACCAGCACCGCCTCGTACCAAATCGACGGGATCGATTGCGGCAGATGCGGGTCGCTCGCGAGCATCGGCTTGCCCGACATCGACTTGGTGCCATCGACCACCCAGTTGTTGCTCGCGGGGATGCCCATATGCCCGATGCGCGCGAAGCCGGGCGCGAGCGCGAAGCCAGATGGGAGATAGTCCGACAGCTTCGTGCCGCCGAACACCGCGGTCGCCTCGGGCGGCGGCGCCTCCAGCGGCAGCGACGGATACACCGGCATCAGCGCGGCGATCTCACTCGGCGCCATCTTCGGCGCAAGGTTGATATACACCGACTCCTCGGTCGCGTTGTAACCGAGCAACGTCGCAATCGTCAGCGCGCCTGCTTCGAGATCTTCGGCCGTGTAATGCGCCGGTTTGATGCCGAGCAGCCGAAACGCGGGCTCCAGACTGTGCTGATGGCCGTCGATATAAGCGTTGATTCCGCCGACGAACGCGTCCACTTGCGCGCGCATCTCGGGCGGATAGGTCGCGACACTGTCGCGTGCGAATTTCTCGGGATCGAACAGCCGATAGACATAATCGCTTTCGACCAGGTCGGCGCCAAACACTTCAGCCAGGCGGCCCTCGGCCAGCCGCCGGCGCATCTCGAGCTGGAACAGCCTGTCCTGCGCCTGCGTGTAGCCCAGCGCCCGCGCGAGGTCGAGCCGGTTCTGTGCATAGATATGCGGCACGCCGGCCGTGTCGCGAATCACCTTGACCGGCGCTGTCAGCCCGGCGAGATGGACTACGCCAGACTCCGGCGCGAGCCCGCTCTGGGTCGTTTGGTAGAACAACCCCGTCATCACGGCCACAAAAATGAACGCGACCACGAGTCCGACCACCGCGCGTCTGCGTGCGCGCGGCGAACGATACTGAGGGCGCCGGGGACCTTCGCTTGGATGCTCCGCCATCGTTTTCGTTGGTCACACTGGATCGCGGAGACCGTGCGCGCAAGCCTAGCTGGGCACCGAGTCCGCGTCGCCCTTGCGCACGCCCATCAGGTAGGCCTGGATGAACTCGTCGATCGCGCCGTCGAGCACTGCGCTGGTGTTGCCGACCTCGACGCCGGTGCGATGGTCCTTGACCATCTGATAGGGCTGCAGCACGTACGAACGAATCTGGCTGCCCCAGGCGATGTCTTTTTTGTCCTTGCTGAACTTATCGAGCTCTTCCTTTTTCTTGCGCTGCTCGAGTTCGAACAGCCGCGCGCGCAATATCTTCATCGCCATCGCGCGGTTCTTGTGCTGCGAGCGCTCATTCTGGCAGGTCACGACGATATTGGTCGGGAGATGCGTGAATCGTACGGCCGAGTCGGTCTTGTTGACGTGCTGGCCGCCCGCACCCGACGCGCGGAACGTGTCGATTCGCAAATCTGCGGGATTGATTATTATCTCGATCGTATCGTCAACCGCCGGAAAGACAAAGACCGACGCGAACGAGGTATGGCGCCGCGCATTGGCGTCGTACGGCGAGATTCGCACCAGCCGATGTATCCCGGCCTCGGCCCGCAAATATCCGTACGCGAAGTCTCCCTCGACCGTGACGGTTGCGCTCTTGATTCCCGCGCCGTCGCCCGGCTGCAAGTCCGCAATCTCGGTCTTGAAGCCGCGCCGCTCGGCCCATCGCAGATAAAGGCGCAGCAGCATCTCGGCCCAGTCCTGCGCCTCCATGCCGCCGGCGCCCGGATGTATCGAAACGATCGCGCCGAGGCGATCGTACTCGCCGCTGAGCATCAGCCGCAGTTCCTGCCGATCGAGCTCGGCCCGCGACGTCTCCAGGGCGGCCGCGGTCTCGCGCGCCGCTTCGGAATCGTCGCCGCCTTCTTCTTCGGCCATCTGCATGAACACGCGCGCCTCGTCGAGCTTGTCGCGGAGCATCTTGTAGCCGGCGAGCTGGGCGCGAATCTGTTCCTGCTCCTTGAGCGCGGCTTGCGCGGTTTCCTGCCGATCCCAGAAGCCGGGCTTGGCGGATTGTTCGATGAGTTGGTTCTGGCGGGCGGTCAGTGCGGGGACGTCAAAGACGCCTCCCGAGCTTTTCGGCGCGGTCGTCGAACTCGGAAAGCTGCTGTCTCATGTCGCTGAGCATCGGAAATCACACCTCACGCCGGCATCCGCCGACGTAGTCATATTATGTCACGAAGCAGCACTCGGATTAATGGGGGCGGCCGTTGGTGGCGAGTCGCCGCGATTTCGATAGAACTTGCTCCACTAGGGCAATGCGCGGCCATCGCCACGCCAGGATCAATCCAATCGCGCTCAGCACGAAGCAAATCTCCGCAAATAAGTCGCCGACGATCGTGTACACGGTCCGCACCGGCCGCCACGACACGTCCACCATCACCGTGCCGCGCGTGAACAGCGGCGTGCGATTCGTGATTTGCCCCGACGGCTCGATGAGCGCGCTGATTCCCGTGTTCGCCACCCTAACCATCGGAACCTTGGTTTCGACCGAGCGCATCGCCGCCATTGCGAGCACCTGGTATGGCGCCGAACTCTCGCCGTACCACGCGTCGTTGGTGATGTTCACGAGCACATCGGCGCCTTCGTCCACCTCGCGCCGGGTGAAATCTGCAAAGATACTCTCGTAACAGATCAAAATTCCGAGTCGCGCGCCTTTGACATTGAACAGTGTCTGCTCTTTGCCGGGAACCAGGTCGCCGAAGCCCGCCACGACGCGATTGACGAAGTAGCCGAGGATCGCGCGAGCCGGAACATACTCGCCGAATGGCACCAGCTCGATCTTGTCGTAATGCGCATCCACTTCGCCCTTGGCCGACACCAGGTACGCGCGATTGTAAAATCCCAGGCGCCCGTCCTGGCGTGCCAGCGCTGGTGCTCCGAACAACACCGGCTCGCCGATATTGCGCGCGAGCGTGAGCAGCGCAGTGCGATACGCCGCGTCGTTTGCAAGCTCGGCGGGATATTGATCGTCAGGCTGGAACAGGAACACCGCCGCTGCCTCGGGCCAGACGATCAGGTCGGCGCCGCGCTTCGCCGCACTCGCGGTTTCGTCCTGGTAAACTTTGTAGCTCTCGGGCAGGAACTTCGGATCCCACTTGAGCGACTGCGGGATATTTCCCTGCACCATCGCGACCTTGAAGCTTCCCGCGCTCGGCGCGTTCTTGAGATTGTCGATTCGCCACGCACCAAACCCGACCAGCGCGATCATTATCGCGGTCAACGCGCTCAGGCTGACGGTCTGCAGGCGATAGCCGCCGCGGCGGAAAATCACGACGTACACCACGGCGTTGAAGAACACGATCAGCGCCGAGACGCCGTAAACGCCGGTGAACTCGGCGAACTGGATCAATTCCAGGTTGCGGTAGGCCGCGTAGCCGAGCAGATTCCACGGGAAACCGGCCGGGACATAGGTGCGAATCCATTCGACCGCCGTCCACGCAACCGGCATCGTGAGCACGGCCGGGATTCGCGTCCGCCGCGCGACGAATTCACCCGCCCAAATCGCAACCGCCGTGTTGATCGCGACGATGCCCGCCAGCAGCAGCATCGGAACGATCGCGAAGCTCATTCGCACGCCGGCGAAGTCGTGCAGCGGAATCGGAATCCAGTAGAGCGATACGAGATACGAGGCGAATCCCTGCAGGTAGGCCCACCCGAATACGCGCCGCATGCTTTCGCCTTCGATCACGTAAAAGAGCGGCACCAGGGCCACCCACGCCAGCAGCCCGTAATCGAACTTCGGAAATGCCAGCCCCATCGCGAGACCGCTGGCTACGGCGAGCGCCGCGCGCGTTGCATTGTTCGACGACATCGTCAGGCGGGGGAGCCAAACATCTCGGCGATCGGAATCACGCCGGCGCAAGGCGGCCGGCCGTTGAAGCGCTCAAAAATCTCGTCCACGTCCTTCCAGGTTTCGACCAGCGCAGCCGCCAGCGGCGGCTCGAACGCGAGATCGCCGGCGGCGCGCCATTCGCGCTCGAAGCTCCAATCGACCGGCGGATTCTTGTCGATTTCGATCGATACCACACGCCAACTCTCTTCCGGAGCGAGGATTTTTTCCGCCTCGCGCCATGGCAGGTAAATAACCGGCCGCGCACCCATCGTGAAAGCATACCGCTTGTCCACCGCGATCCCGAATGGTTCATAACGGCGGCGATTGCGCCGGTCGAGGATCGTGCGCAGTTGCGCAATCGGCACGTCGAACATGCAAACCGCGGGACGCGCACCGCGGACCATTCGGCTTCCACCGCGAATAACGCCATCCTTGAGAATCGCCACCAGGTTGTCCAGTGCCGACGCGGCCGTCGAGGCGCGCGTGAAATGCGTCAGCATCGCGACCGCAGGAATCCTGGCGGGCTCGCGTTTCATCGCGAAAATTCGCCCTCCTTTTCTTCCATCTTTGCCGCCAGCGCGCGCTCGCGCGCGAACATCCGCCGCGCGTCGGCTGCCGAGCGTTCGTGGTCGTAACCGATCAAATGCAGAAATCCGTGAATCAGAAGCCGGCGCAATCGCGACGCGGGATTCACGCGAGACTCGCGCGCCTGCCGGATTGCCGTATCGACCGAGATCACCACGTCTCCGACCGGAAGTCCCGGACTGTTCTTTACGCTGCGTGGATCCAATGGCGCGGCGCCTGCTTGTTCAATCTGCGAGAAGGAAAGAACGTCGGTGGCCGCATCGATTCCCCGGAAATCACGATTCAGCCTGCGGATCGCGCGATCGGTTGTGAGCGTAAGCGACAGCTCGCAGTCCGCGAGCCGCACCGCGCGCATGAGCCGGTCCGCATCGGCGCGAAGCCCGCGCGCGTAGCATCGTCCGCGCGCCGTCGCGCATCGGAACTCCACCGCCACGCGCTTCAATCCCGATGGTTACCGGCAGTTTGCGGCGTCGGCGCCGGTCCTTCAACGTTGAACGATTCGTACGCCAGGATGATCGATTGCACCAGCCGATGCCGTACGACGTCACGGTCGTTGAACCTCACGAAGGAAATCCCCGGCGTGTTGCCGAGCACGATGCTGGCTTCCTTGAGGCCCGACAGCTTGCCGCTGGGCAAATCGATTTGCGTGACGTCGCCGGTGATGACCGCCTTGGAGTTGTAGCCGAGCCGCGTCAGGAACATCTTCATTTGCTCGGAGGTCGTGTTCTGCGCCTCATCGAGAATGATGAATGAGTCGTTGAGCGTGCGCCCGCGCATGAACGCGAGCGGCGCGACTTCGATCGTTCCGCGCTCGAGCATCCGCCGCGCGCGATCGAAATCCACCATGTCATGCAGCGCATCGTAGAGCGGCCGCAGGTACGGATTCACTTTCTCCGCGAGGTCGCCCGGCAGGAAGCCCAGCTTCTCGCCCGCTTCGACCGCCGGCCGGCACAGCACCATCCGCGTGACCTGGTTCTTCATCAACGCGGCCAGCGCCATCGCCATCGCAAGGTAGGTCTTGCCGGTGCCAGCGGGACCGATGCCGAAGACGATATCGTGGCTGCGAATCGAGTCGATGTAAGCTTTCTGGTTGATGCTCTTGGGAGAGATGACGCGCTTGTTCGGGGAGACGTAAATCGTGTCGAGAAAAATATCCTTCAGCTCGGCGTTGCGGTCGCCGCGAATAATTCGAATCGCGTACTCGACGTCGCTCGGATAGATCGGGTAGCCGTGCTTCAGCAGATCGTAAATCTCACCGATCACCTTGCCCGCGAACGCCTGCTCGGCGTGCGCGCCGGAAATTTTCAGCGAGGTTCCGGTCACGCCAATCCGGACTCCCAGCGTCGCCTCGATCGTGCGGACGTGCGCGTCGTGCTGGCCGAGCAAATCGGTGAACAGGCGCGGATCGTCGAAATGGAGTTCGAGCGAGTCTTCGGTGGCTAACTGGGAAATCGCCGAGGCCTCTTGAGGTACTGATTTCGTCTCTATCGCCCGCCGGCCATGCAGTCGTTCAAGCGCCGACGAAGCTAATCGTAATCATTTCG
>CALAOW010000183.1 GCA_937889395.1 uncultured Pseudomonadota bacterium
ACACCGGCTCGACGGGCGGAACGTCCTACGGGATTGCGCCCACGCCGGATCAATTTCTGCTGCGCCGGCCCGGCTCGAAGACCGAGATTGAAGGCCTCTATCTGTGCGGCGCGAGTTGCCGCACCGGCCATGGCATCATGGGCGTAGCGCTCTCGGGTCTGATGGCGGCCGCTGAAGTGACAGGTGGTGGCCTCGTGCGTGAGGTGCTGGGTCCGCCGCGCCAAGCTTCGGCAACCGGCCCCCTAAAAACAACCTGAACCACGGGCACTGGCTCAATTGAGACACTGCGTGCGAAAAATTAAACACTGGACTGGGAATTATGTGGAAGTTGACAGCAGGGCTGTTACCCGGCGTGAAGAATTATTTGGGCGGCACCAGCCTTCGATGTTTGCGGTCTGATTCAAGCTTTTTGATCGATTCTTCAGGCTCCAAATCTTCAGGCATTTTGCCGCCGATTTTACGAATCGCAGTGCGAATTTCCTGACCGACGCGATGATGTGTGTCCATCGCGTGCTGTTCGGTCTGAACCTTCAAACTGATTAGTTGTCCTCTGTCGTGGCGTTTTTGAGTTCGATGGCAGCGAGTTCCACTCGCCCGGCCCGGTCAAGCAATTCCTCTTTTTGGTCGATACCCTTTTTTGCCTTGATAGCGGAAAGGCCCAAGCCGCCGTAGAGTCCCCGATACCCGGCATCGTAGAAAAGCCCGTATCTTTGAACGCCTGACCTTTTGGCGGCGCTGCTCAGCGCTTTGACTGTAGCTGTTACGCGTCTTCGGTGAGCGACACGGTCGTACTCGCCAATTTGTTGGGCTTCCTGTTCTCGGAGCCGGGTTTCAACTGCAAAATACTGCTGCGCATACGCGACTTCCTCTATTTGAGGGTCGCCGTTCATCGCGATCAGATAGCAGGCATATCTACTCAGAAACCAATCACCAATCTCTCGCTGCGCTCCCTTGCCGTGTGTGATGAATTTCGTTGTACGGCGAAATTGACCATTGGAATCTACGCCCGAATTAGCGCATGCCGTTTTGGCCTTTTCGATCAACGCTTCAAAGTTTTCCCATCTAGCGTAATTCAGCACGCCTTGCAGAGTCCGGCCCATCCAATACTCTTGGCCGTTCGGGGCTTGCTGCCTTACGTTGTCTAGAGCCTTGGCGAAATCACCGTAATTTACGCTACCCATCCTGCCCCAACTCCTTTGAAAAGATTCAAAAACTCTAGCATGGATTCACTTCGTCCAGCGCCGAATACATTTGGATTGATTGAGTTTCAACAAGAATCGAAGCCTGAAGATGAGTTGCCGCCAGATTTCGGCGTTGTCAATGGAAAGGCGAAAGAGACGGCGACTTAAAAATGTTGCGCCGGAGCGTGCTCGCGACACGCCCGGCAACCCGGCTGAAGCCTTGCAGAGGAAGGCCGTCCGGCCTATACGGGAGTTGCAATTGGAGAATCAAAACGGAAATTCCGGTTGACCGGCGATCGAGACCCGATGATGCGGATGCGAGATTGAGGATTGTGACTCCGTGAACAGCGCCGGGTCATTGCGCAGGACGACATGAGCCGCGTAGCGCCGATTTCAGAAGCCCAGGCCCAACCGGCCGCGCGCGAGGAGTTGCAACGCCAGCGCCTCGCGCACGGGCGCGTGACCAACATGAAGGTCACGCTGGCGCACTCGGCGATCGCGCTGGACGCGCTGATGCAGTGGTATCCGCTGCACGGCGCGGTCGCGCGCTTCCTCGGCGAACGCGCGACGACGCTTTTCGTCCACGCGATCTCGGCCCAGACCGATTGCCTCATCTGTTCCACGTTCTTCCGCCGCCTGCTCATCGAAGCCGGCGAAGACCCCGATTCGCTGCAGCTCAACGAGACCGAGCGCGCGGTGGTTGACTACGGCCGCCAGCTTGTCGTGGACGCCAATGGCGTGAGCGACGCGCTCTACGCGCGGCTTGAGAGTTTTCTTAAGCCCGCGCAGATCGTCGAGCTTACGGCGTTCGGCGCAATCATGATCGCGACCAACGTCTTCAACAACGCGCTGCGCGTCGATCTGGACGAATATCTCCAGCCGTTTCGGCGCAAGGGTACCCCCGCCGACGGCTGAACGGCTCCGGCCGACGCATCATTGGGCGGAAATCCTTCGGGAGCGCATCGTGTACGACGACCTTCGAGACAAAGTGGCGCTGATTACCGGGGCGGCTCACGGTCAGGGCCGGGCCTGCGCCATCGCGCTCGCCCGCGAGGGTGTTCACATCGCTGCGCTGGACGTGGCAAGCCAACTGGCTTACCCCGGTTACGCGCTCGGAACCGCGCACGAGCTGGACGCCGTTGCGGCCGAGATTCGGAGCCTCGGCGTGCGCGCTCTCGCGCTCGTCGCCGACGTGCGCGACGGCCGCGCCGTGGCCGCCGCGGTCGGGGAAGCGATCGAGACTTTCGGACGAATCGACATCCTCTTCAACAACGCGGGCATCTGCGCCTATGGTCTCGCTCAAGAGCTCAGCGAGGAAGCCTGGGACGCGATGCTGGACATCAATCTGAAGGGCGCGTGGCTGGTGGCGAAGAACGTGATTCCGCAGATGATTTCCCGCCAGTCGGGCGTGATCATCAATAACTCGTCGATTGCCGGGCTTCGTGGCATGGCGCGGTTAAGTCACTATGCCGCCTCCAAGTGGGGACTGGTCGGATTGACGAAGTCGTGGGCGATCGAACTGGCGCCGCACAAAATTCGCGTGGTTTCGATTCATCCCACCGGCGTGAACACGCCAATGAATGACGGCCTGGCGGCGCTCGAGGGGAGTACGCCGCTGGAAATCGCCGAGCGCTCCGCCGGCAATCTCCTGCCGGTGCCGTGGATCGAGCCCGAAGATGTGGCCGCGGCGGTGGTCTTTCTCTCCTCGCAACGGGCGCGATTCATCACCGGCTCCCAGTTCGTAATCGACGCGGGGTTGCTGAGCCGATGAGGCACCGCGCGCCGCAACCGCGATGAAGAAATCCGCGCTTAAAAGCAAATTGAACCACTAGCCGCCCTTTGCCCCAGGCTGGAGAACGTCCTAAACTGGGTGATCGCAAAATATTGGCATCGGAGGACTCAATCATGTCTGGCGAAGACGATCCCCGCGCTCAGGTGTTCGACGACGAACATCCCGGACCCATTCTTGAATCCGCCCTTGCCAACACGGAGCTGAGCGAAGTTGTATCGCAGCCGGCGCTGACTGTCTCCGCCTCGACCACTCTGGCCGACACGATTCACCTGATGCAGAAGGAGCGCCGCGCGTGCATCCTGGTCATGGAGAACGACCGGCTCGCCGGCATCTTCACCGAACGCGACATCCTGATGAAGGTGGCGGGCCAGCCGCTCGACCTCGTCCACACTCCGGTGTCTGTGTCGATGACTGCCGATCCGTTCACGCTCCCGGCCGACGCAAATGTGGCGTTCGCGCTGAACAAGATGGTGCTCGAGGGATTCCGCCACATTCCGCTGGTTGACGACGCGGGCCGTCCGACGGCGGTAGTCTCGATGCGCAATCTGATCGAGTATCTCGGCGGGATTTATTCCCGCGAAATGCTGACTGTGCCGCCCGATCCGAATCAGCCCCGTTTGAAGAGTCGCGAAGGCGCCTGACCACGCCCGGCGCGCCGCTGCTGCTGCCGCTGGGGCGCATTAGTTCCCTACTTCTGTTGACGCGGCGCACGCGCCCGCTCCAATGCCACAGCTTCAGGAAGGAGTTGCTTTGATGCGGTTGAAATACTTTCGAGCGCTGACTTGCCTGGTGGCTCTTGGGTTGGTGCTCGGCGGGCTGGCGGGATGCGGCATCAACAAGATCCCGACCCTCGACGAGCAGGTCAAGGCCGCCTGGAGCGAAGTGCTGAACCAATATCAGCGGCGCGCCGACCTTATCCCGAACCTCGTGCAAACGGTCAAAGGCTATGCTCACCAGGAGCAGCAGGTGCTGACTCAGGTTACAGAAGCGCGCGCGCATGCGACCCAGATGCAGCTTCCAGCAGACATCCTGTCGAACCCGCAGGCGTTTCACCAGTTCGAGCAGAACCAGGCGGCCGTTACTGGCGCGCTCGGCCGACTGCTCGCGGTAGCCGAGGCCTACCCTGACCTCAAGTCCAATCAGAATTTTCTCGCGCTTCAATCGCAGCTCGAGGGCACCGAGAATCGAATCGCCGTGGCACGCCGCGACTACATTCTCGCGGTGCAGAACTACAACACCATACTCAGGACCATTCCAGGACGATGGGTAGCAGCGATCGTCTACCCTGATATGAAAGTCCGCGAGACTTTCACGATCACCGAACAAGCCCAACAGGTACCCCAGGTCAAGTTCTGATGCGCATTCGGTGCGCACGGCCCGACGGCGGCACTGGAGCGCGATGGGCGCTGCTCACTCTTGTGCTGATTCTCGCGTCGCCTGCGCTCGCCTCCGAACCGAAATTTCCGCCGCTCACGGGCCGAGTCGTCGATGAGGCGGGCGTGCTCAGCGCTTCGACGCAGAGCGAACTCACCGGCATGCTCGACGCGCACGAGCGCGCAACTGGCGAACAAGTCGTGGTGGTCACGCTCGATTCGCTTCAGGGATACACCGTTGAGGATTACGGCTATCGGCTCGGCCGCTACTGGGGGATAGGGCAGAAAGGCAAGAACAACGGCGTGCTGCTTATCGTGGCGCCCAAGGAGCACAAAGTTCGAATCGAGGTCGGCTACGGCCTCGAAGGAACACTTACCGACGCGACCAGCCGCACGATAATCGAGAGCAATATCCTGCCAGCCTTTAAGCGCGGAGACTTCAACGGCGGCGTTGTGGCCGGCACTACGTCGATACTGAAAGTTCTGGCCAGCAACGAAAGCGCCGAATCGAGTGCGCCCGGAGATGCCAACGATGGTGGAGTTGGCTTGTTTATCCCCTTTTTCCTGGTGGTAATAATCCTTGTTGTCATCAAACTTCTGAGGCGCCAACGCAACGACATTATCCGTCGCATGGGGCGAGTCGTCGGCCCAGGGACTAACTATGTTGGCGGTGGTTGGGGCGGCGGCGGGGGCTTCGGTGGCGGCGGCGGCTTCTCTGGAGGTGGAGGATCTTTCGGCGGCGGAGGCGCTTCAGGCGGTTGGTGACAGTGAAAGAGTGAAAAAGTGAAGAGTCCATTCACAGCCGAGGAGCACAATCGCATCGACGCTGCGATCGCCGCGATCGAGCGGGAGACGTCGGCTGACCTTTGCTTGGTAGTGACTCGCGCCAGCGATCGCTATGCTCCCTATCCATTTGCATGGGCTGCAATCGCCGCGCTTGCGCTGGGCGCGGTCGCCAGTCTCGTCCGGCCCGGGATCGCGAGCCGCACCATGATCGTGATCCAACTGTGGTTCCTGATTGTGCTGACGCTGCTATTGGACTGGCTTCCGATCCGGCTGTCGATCGTACCGACGCGCGTCAAGCAGGCTCGCGCCCAGCAACTCGCGCATCGCGAATTCAACGCGCATGCGATGGCAAATCCGAAGCAGCCGCACCGAATCCTGCTGTTCGTGTCGCTCGGCGAGCGTTACGTGGAGATCGTCGCCGACCACGAGACCCACGCCTTGGCGTCGGCCGGGGCCTGGAACAAAATCGTCGACGAATTCCTGACCAGCGTGAAAGCCGGCCGCGTCGCCGACGGCGTCCTCGATGCCGTCGCGGCCTGCGGCTCTATCCTGAAGACACACCACCCCGCCCAGGACGCATCGTAATCCTTGACGCGGCGCGCACGCCCGCGCTAATCCCGCAGCTATGCAACACGTGCGGCGGTTTCCAACCGCACGATTCGCCGCTTAAGGAGACAGGTCATGGCTCGTCTGACGGGCAAAGTAGCGTTAATCGTCGGCGGCGGCGCAGACGGGCCTGCCAAAGCGGGTGAGAAACTTTCCATCGGCAACGGTCGCGCCACCGCAATAGTGTGCGCGCGCGAAGGCGCGGCCGTGATGGTCGCCGATCGCTCGCTCGAACTCGCCGACGAGACCGCCGCCGCAATTCGCGACGAAGGTGGACGCGCCGAAGCGGTCGCCGCCGACGTGAGCATCGAGGAGCAATGCCGCGGCGCCGTCGAGGCGACGCTACGCGCGTTCTCCGCGCTCCATCTGATGGTGAACAACGTCGGAATCGCCGTGGGCGGCAACTTGTTGAAGACCACCACCGCGCAGTTCGACACGATGCTGGCGGTCAACCTTCGCGGCCATTTCCTGATGATGCGCTACGCGGTGCCCGAGATCGCAAAAGCCGGCGGCGGCGCGATCGTCAACGTTTCGTCGCTGGCCGCGCTGCGCAGCAACTCGCAGATTTCCTACGAGGCGACCAAGGCCGCGATTCTGGGGCTTTCACGCTCGGCCGCGGTTTCGCACGGCCGCGACAACATCCGCGTCAACACCATCCTGCCCGGCCTGATCGATTCCTCGATGGTGCGCCGCTTGATCGGCGATCGCGAGAGCGCCGTCGCCACGCGAATCCCGCTGCGCCGGCAGGGAACGCCGTGGGAGATCGCAAATGCGATCGTCTTTCTCCTCTCCGACGACGCGTCCTATATCACCGGCACGGAATTGATTGTTGACGGCGGTCTGGCCGCGCGTTGAGCGCCGTTGCGACGGCAGCGCAGGCTCTTTGCACGCTTGTGCTAATCTGCACGTTAGTCTGTACGTTCGGCCGCGCGACAACGGACCGCGTCTTAACACTGGCCCCCCGTGCCAACGGCCGCGCAGGCGAAATGGGGTAACGGTAGTGGAAGGTCCCTGAAAAAGGTGAATCGTGCGCAAGGTGAAAGTTGGC
>CALAOW010000184.1 GCA_937889395.1 uncultured Pseudomonadota bacterium
CCCTTGCGGGCCTGGTTGGCGGCGCGATCGGATGGCTCCCCGTCGAGCTGGCCTCACACAACCACACGCTGACCGAGCAGCCCACTTCGTCTGAGGCTTGGGCCGTGACCATTTCGATGTGCCTGTTTTCGGGATTGATAGGCGGATTTATAGTTGCCGCCGAAGGGCAACGGCTCGATTTCAACCGCGATGCGCGACTTCGGTTTGCCCGCGGTTTCGGCATCTGTGCCGTCCTGGCGTACTTCGGCAATGGCTGGTCCAACGATCTCTTCACCGCAATCCTGAACGCCGGCGGTTGGGGTGTGGACCACCAAGGCTCGATGCTCTTCCTCGTTCTGGGTCGAGTGACGAGCTGGACGATCATGGGTGCAGTGCTCGGCGCGGGCGTGGGGATCGCGACGCTTTCCTTGCCCAATATCTTGAAGGGTGGCCTTGGTGGCGTGGTCGGCGGATTCATCGGCGGATTTACCTTCGATCTGATCAACCAGATCACCGGCGGCGGCCTGCTCGCGCGGCTCGTGGGGCTGAGCCTGATAGGTCTTGCGATCGGATTGTTCATCGGGCTGGTGCAAGAGCTGACCAAGGCCGCGTGGGTCACGGTCGAGCAGGGCCGGCTGCGCGGACGCCAGTACCGGATCGAAGGTGCACGCGCGTCGATCGGCCGCGCCGAGGAAAATCCGGTCGGCCTGTTCGGCGATCCCGCCGTGCAGCCGCGCCACGCGATCATCGAACGGCGCGGCACCGACTACGTGATCAGGAATCTCGCGGTCCACGACGGCACCTTCGTCAACGGCAGTAGAATCGAAACCGTTGACCTGCACGACGGCGATCGAATCAATGTTGGCGGCTACGAAATGATGTTCCATCTGCGCGGAACGTCGGCGCCGGCCCGCCAGCAGGCGTCGCTGGCTGTCGATGCGGTGAATCCCGCGCACGTCGCCACGCGGCTGGCGGGAGCGAACGTCACGGTCGAGGGGCCGAGCCTGGTCGATTCGTCGGGGCAGCCCTACCCCGTCCGCTCCGGCGCGGTCACCCGCATCGGGCGCGCGCTCGACAACGAAATCGTGGTCAGCCATTCCTCGGTCTCACGCCATCACGCGAGTATCGAAAATTCCAACGGCGTGTTCGCGGTGAAAGACCTCAACAGCCAGAACGGAACGTTCGTCGGCAACCGGCGCGTGACCGAGCCGACGCGCGTGAGCGACGGCGACGGCGTAAGGTTCGGCGACGCCCAGTTTACCTTCCGTGGCTGAAGCGGAGTTCGAGAAGCCGAGGTTCTGCTCGCGATGCGGTCAGCCGATCGTCGTCGCCGAAGCGAGCTTCTGCAAATCGTGCGGCGCGCCGGTAACTCGTTTCCCGCTGCTGCGCAGAGATCCGGGGTTCAGCCCGCTGCTCGCGCTCGCGCTAAGCATCATTCCCGGCGTCGGCCAGATTTATCGGGGCAAACCGTTGCGGGGAATCTTGTGGTTTTTCGGCGTATCGTTGGCGTACGGAGCGGGACCGCCGCTCGGCATCCTGATTCATCTCATATGCGCCGCCAATGCGGCCTTCTCCGGTGCGCTTCGCGAAGACATGCTGGTGCGATAAACATGGAACCCCGCCGGGGCGCCACAAAACTGAAGCGATGGTTAGATTCGAATTGAAGGCATGATTGCGCCCAACACCATCGTCGGCGGCCGTTATCGCGTGATGAAGCCGCTCGGCGGGGGCGGGATGAAACTCGTGTATCTCGCCGAGGACTTGCGGCTCGCCGCGCGGCCGTGTGCGCTGGCCGAGATGGTCGATAGTTTCACCAGCCCGGACACGCAGAAACAGGCGGTGGCGGCTTTTCAGCGCGAGGCCGACATGCTCGCGCAACTCAGCAACGAACATATCCCGCGCGTGTTCGATCGCTTCAGCGACCAGAACCATCATTACCTCGTCATGGAGTTCATCGACGGGATCACGCTGGAACAACAACTCAAAGACGCCGGCGGCAAGCTTCCCGAGGACGCCGTCATCGATGTGGCGCTGCAAGTTCTCGACACGCTCGAGTACCTGCACAACCTGGAACCGCCGGTGATCTATCGCGACTTGAAACCGTCGAACGTGATGCTGACGCCGTCGGGGCAAGCCAAGCTAATCGACTTCGGCATCGCGCGCCTGTTCCAGCCGCTGAGCAACGCGACGATGATTGGTACGCAGGGCTACGCGCCGCCCGAGCAATATCGCGGCAAGGTCGAGTTCCGCTCGGACCTGTACGCGCTGGGCGCCACGATGCATCATGCGCTGTCGGGCCGCGACCCGGCGCTCGAGCCGCCTTTCAGCTTTCCACCGTTGCGCCCGCTATGCCCCGGAATTACTCCCGCGCTTGCCGACCTGGTCGATCAGGCACTCAAGTACGACGTGGTCTTGCGGATGGCCGACGCCGCGGAATTCAAGCAGAGGCTGATGGCGATCAAGTCGGGCGGCGCGCCGGCGACGATGCCGCAGCGCAATTCGTCAACCGGGCCGGCGGCGCGCCCACAACTCAAACTGCCGCTCAGCGGCGTCAAGTCCATAGAGCAGCACGCGTCGGCGCCGACGATGCTGAGCAATCAGATCGATACGGAATGTCCGCGATGCGGCCGAAATATCCCGCTGGATTCGAACTACTGCTCGTTCTGCGCCGCCGACGTAACCGGACGATTGTCGGCGCTGGATCGCGGCGCGCACGAGGCGCGGACGATCGTGCTTGACGACGTTGCTGCGCCGGGAGAGTTTCCGGGTCCAATCTTTCATGAGCGCCGTCGCCGGCGGCATCCCGCGCGAACGCTGGCGCTGGTGGTCGGCGGATTTTTTCTCATCGGGTATCTGATGTTTCATTCGTCGCAACCGCAGCCTTCCGACGGTGACACGGGACCCGACTACGGCGCGGTTCCAGGGGTGCCCAATGGCGGCGCTCCCGGTCCGGCCGAGCCTGCGCATACCGAGCCGCGGGAAATAGCCCTGCGCCATGCGCTCAACGCGCAGGGCTACTCGTCGGTGCATTTCGGGATGGAGGGCAACACGATCATCCTGTGGGGCACGGTGCCGACGGAAGCCGATCGTCTCATGGTGCAGACGCAGGTTTTCCTGGTCGCGCGAATTTTTTCGATCGAGGACCATATCCAGGTGCGCGACACGTTCGCCGCGCCGTAGCATCCATCTGATGATCGCCGATCTGCACGTCCACACCCGGCTTTCGTCCGACTCCAACGTCGCGCCGGAGCAGTATCTCGAATTTGCGAAAAGCTCGGACCGCGAACTCGGCGCGATTTGCTTTACCGAGCATCGTCTGTTTCCGAGCGATCACGAAGTCGGCGAGCTATACGCGGAACTCGCGGAGCAATTTCAAATTGCCATCTTCAAGGGAATCGAAGCCGACACCGACCTCGGTCATCTGATCCTGTTCGGCGTGACCGACGAAGTGATGCGCCGATTCGATCTGACGGCGCGGATGCTCAAGAGCGACAGCCTGATCGAAGTGCTGCATCACGAAGGCGGCGTCGCAATTCCAGCGCATCCGTTTCGCGACTCCGGTTACGGCTCGCGCCTGGACGCATTGGCGAGCCGCCATGGCGCGGCGCTTGGCGCGATCGAAGTGCTCAACGGCCAGAACTCGATCGAG
Source organism: uncultured Pseudomonadota bacterium (assembly GCA_937889395.1). Taxonomy (GTDB): domain Bacteria; phylum Desulfobacterota; class Binatia; order Binatales; family Binataceae; genus Binatus. The sequence goes on from CALAOW010000184.1 coordinate 3,629, forward strand.
CAGAATCGGCGCGCGCAGGACGCCGCGCTCAAGCTCGGGCTGACGGCGCTTGGCGGCAGCGACGCTCATTTCGCGACTGCAAAATGGTTCATGACGATCGCGACGGAGTTCGAACGCGACGTGCGCACGGTGGAGCAACTGTGCGCCGAAATTCGCGCCGGACGCGCTCGCCCCTATGTCTTTCCGGGTTCGGACTGAGCCGGGGCCCCAGCCGCGCCGGCGGGTTGCGCGGTTTCCAACTCGTGCGTGAATTGCCGGATGTCTTGCGGACGCCCTGCCGCGATCAGCTCGTCGCCTTCTCGAAGCGGGCGATCGGGCGTAACGGGCGCGAATCCGCCATCCGGATTGCCGGCGTCCGCAATGCCCAGAACCGTGACGCTGAATCGCGCGCGGGGATCGAGTTGACGCACCGTTTTTCCCGCGGCGTTGGCCGGAACCGCCAGGCGCGTCACTCGATAACCGGTCGCCCAATAAATATTCGGGTCGCGCGTCGCAAGCGTCGAGAGAGAAACCGTCACGCGGTTGAGGGCTTGTGCGATATGCTGGCTGGTGACCAGCCCGAGAAAGTGCCGGGTGTTGCGCTCGACGACCGGAATCTCGTCGAGGCCGTCGTGCTCCATCAACTGACTCGCCTCGTCGAGGTTCGCATCGAGCGACACGGTCGGACCATGCGCATTGGAGATGTCAAATGCGTTGACCAGCGGACCGAGTTCCTGTCCTCCGCTGATCATGGACAACAAATCGCGGACTACGATTGTCCCCGCGAGCTCGCCTTCGCTGTTGACCACCGGCAGTGTCGATTGCGCCGTCTCACCCGCGCTGCGCAGCACCTCCAACAGCGAAGTGTTCTCGGCCACCATCGTCACGTCCCTGGTAACGACGGCGCTGACCGGTATGAGCGCCAGCGCGAGGCGCTCGCGGCCTATTTGCAGCGTCTTGCCCGCGCGCGCCAGTCGGAACTCGTCGATCGATTCGGTTTCGATCGCACGCGCCACGACCAGCGCCGTAATCGTCGCGATCATCGCAGGCAATGCGATCGTGTCGCTGTGCGTCATCTCCCAGAGCAGGAACAGCGCCGTCAGCGGCGCGTGCGTGGTACCGGCCAGAAACGCGCCCAGCCCGACCAGCGCGTACGAACCGCGCGGGCCGGTCAGCTCGGGGACCAGCATCGCCGACACGCGCTGGAACAACCCGCCCGCCATCGTGCCGATGAAAAAGGTCGGGCCGAAGCATCCTCCCGGCGTGCCGCATCCGAGCGACACGCTGCTGGCGAAAAACTTCGCGCAGGTCAGGGCCGCCAGCATTCCGATGCCGAACTCGCCCGCCATTGCGCGGTTGATCACCGGATATCCGTCGGACAAGTTTTGCGGAAGCCAAATCGCAATCACGCCGACGACTGCAAGTCCCGCTTCGAGCTTGACCCAAACCGGGAAATTCTGCCTGCGAAACCATGCCTCGGTTGCGTTGAAAAACCGGATGTAACCTGCCGCGAGGACGCCGAGCGCCGCGCCCATAAGCGCATATGTGGCCATCTCCCAGTAGCTGCGCAGCACGAATTCAGGCGCGAGGAAGACGACCGTGTTGCCCACGATCGCTCGCGAGGTGATCACGGCGGTGAAGGTGGCGATGATCAGCAATGTAAGGTTGGCGATTTCGGTGTGGCCGAGCAGGACGATTTCCTGCGCGAACATCAAGCCGCCGATCGGCGCGTTGAACGTCGTCGCGATACCGGCGCCCGCTCCAGCCGCGACCAGTACCTTGGCGCGATCGGGCGACAACTTCCGAAGTTGCGCGATAGTCGATCCGATCGCGCCTCCGACCTGGGCTATCGGACCTTCGCGGCCGACCGACGCGCCTGCTCCCAATGAAAGCGCGGCGCCCGCAGCTTTGACGAAGATCCAGCGGCGCTTGAGTCTCGCGGTGCCGAGGTTGACCATCTTCAGGAAATTCGGAAAACCGTAACCGAGCACGTCTTCGGGAAAGATGCGGTCAAGCAGCAGTATTGCGACGCCGCCGCTCAGCAGGATCAACGGGATCGCTGCGCGATGCGGTCCGCCGAGCCCGATTCCGAGCGCGTTCCACTCGAGCACGCGAAACAGCCACGAGAAGAATTCGATCAATTTGCGAAAGCCGAGATTTCCAAGCGCCGCGAGCACGCCCACGGTCACGGCGAGGATAATCAGCTGAACGTATTCGAACTGATCGATGCGCAGCGAAAGTGAAGGTCGTCGCATCAGCAAAACCGCCGGGTGGACGCGCTATCCGCCACGAGTCACCGCTACACGCCGAGGAAACGGTGCGTGACTGCCAGGAATTCGTCGAGGCGATCGTGATGCACCCAGTGGCCGGCCTTATCGATCGTCACCGATTCCGCATGCTTGAAGGCCTGGATGCGCCCATCCTTGACCCAATCGCCCGCCCACGATTCCGTGCCGCGAATCAGCAGGGTCGGGCAGGTGATGCGGCCCCATATCTCGCGCGCGTCACGGTTGTTGAACATGTAGGGCGACGTGGCGTGAACGTAGTTGTCGAACTTCCAGGAGTAAGTGCCGTTCTCGTTGCGGCGAATTCCCCAAATCGTGAGATGGCGCGCCTGCTCGCGGCTCAGGTGCGGGTTGGCCTCGATCATGCGCGCGAGCGCATCCTCGATCGACGGATACTCGCGCACCTTGCGCCGCGCCAGCGTTTGCATCTGGCCGATCCAGTCATTCATCCGATCGTAGGCCGGCGAGTCCTTGATCATTCCGGGCGGCGGACCCATCCCCTCGATCGAAATCACGCGCTTGACCGCGACGGGATGCGTGCCGGTGTATTGCAAAACGATTCCGCCGCCGAGCGAGTGGCCGATAAGCGTCGCGGGCTCGCCGGCCACCGCGCTCATCAGCTGTGAGAGATCGAGCACGTAGTCGATCATCGAATAGCCGCTGCCCACGGCCCAGTCGGAGTCGCCGTGGCCGCGAAGGTCGGGCGCGATAATGTGGTAGTGCTGGCGCAGATCGAGCGCGACCCAATCCCAGTTGCGGCAATGGTCGCGGCCGCCATGCACCAACACCAGCAGCGGCTTGTCGGGATTGCCCCAATCGACGTAGTGCAGTTTCAGGCGTTGCGAATAGAAGTAATGCGAAGTCGGCCCGATGATGCTATCGGCCATGTGCCGGTCTCTCCACGAATCTTGGACGTGTTGCGTCAAACGCTACAGGTTAGGCCGGATCTCGTCGAGCGCCGCGCGCGCCGTGCGAATGATGAACTCGATTTCGGCGTCACCGATGATGAACGGCGGCGTGATCATCATCGCGTCGCCGCCCGCCTTCCCCGCCATCCCGGTCGCCGGATAAAAGAACATCCCTCTTCGAACCGACGCGCCGAGCACGCGATTGGTCACTTTTTTTTCAGGCGCAAAAGGCATGCGAGTCGCCTTGTCCTGCACCAGTTCGATCCCCCAGAACATCCCGGCGCCGCGGATGTCGCCAACCATTGGATGCCCCGACAGTTCTTCCTTCAAGCTGGAACCGAGCCTCGCGCCGACTTCTGCCGAGCGCTCCACCAGCCGCTCGCGCTCCATGATCGCCAGCACCTCGTCGGCGACCGCGCACGCCACGGGATGCGAGCTGTAGGTGTAGAACATGAAGTCGGCCTTGGCGCGCTCGAGTTCCTCGACCAACGGTTCCTTGACCGCGATCATTCCCATCGGCATGTATCCGCCGGTGAGTCCCTTGCCGCCGACCATGATGTCCGGCACCACGTCCCAATGATCGACGCCGAAGCGCCGTCCGGTGCGGCCGAAGCCCGTCATCACTTCATCGGCTATCAGCAGCACGTTGTGGCGCGTGCAGATCTCGCGAATTTTCGGCCAGTATTCCTTGACCGGCGGGACCACGCCGCCGCTCGAGCCCATCATTGGCTCGGCGATAAACGCGGCGATCGAGTCGGCGCCGTTCTTCGCGATCTCTTTTTCAAGCGCCGTCGCGCAGTCGATCTCGCATGATGGATAGGTTTTGCCCCACGGGCATCGGTAGCAGTAGCTCGGATCGATCTTCGGCCAGTCCAATAAAATGGCTTCGTAGTCCGCACGCCGCCCGCTCCCGCCTACCGACAACGCTGCGATAGTGTTGCCGTGATAAGAGAAACGCCGCCCGATGATCTTGTTCTTCGATCGTTGGCCGCGAGCGTTGTGGTAGAGAATCGCGAACTTCAGCGCCGCTTCGACCGACTCCGATCCACCACTGGTGAAAAAGAACCGCGTCAGCCCCGCCGGAGTCCACCGCGAGAGCCGCTCGACCAGCCTCTCGCGCTGGGGCGACGTCCAGACCGGCACGATGTAATCAAGGTTGGCGATCGTGCGCGCGGCGACCTCCGCGATTTCGCGGCGCCCTTGTCCGATGTTCACCACCACGGCGCCACCGCCCGCGTCCAGGATCTTGCGGCCGTCGAAGGCGTAGAGCCATGGACCTTCGGCGCGCTCGATACGAAGTGGATCGTGCGTGCCGCGCATGAACATCGGGGCTGGCTGTGGCATAGCGGAATCTTAACCGTGATTCGAGGCCGCGGGCAACGCGGCGAACCTCGCGCCGCCGCCGGATGGCGCGCTACTTGATTGCGCCCGCCTCGCGCCAGCGCTCGAGCTCGTCCTTGCCGTAACCAAGCGCGCCCAGGATTTCGTCGGTATGCTGCCCGAGTTGCGGCGCGAGCGACCTTATCGATCCCGGCGTATCCGAGAACTTCACCGACACGCCCACCTGCTTGATCTTCTGGCCGCCGGGGCCCTCGACCTCGACGATCATTTCGCGCGCGAGCACCTGCGGATCGCTCGGCACCTCGTCGAGCGTGAGCATCCTGCCCGCGCAGATGTCGCTCTTGCTTAGAATCGCGAACCATTCATCGCGCGTTTTGGTTTTGAATTTTTCAGTGAACACGCGTGCTATTTCCGCTCGTTTGCTGGAATCATATTCATGCGGAATAAAATCTTCCCTGCCGAGCGCGCGGCACAGGTTGGCGAAGAACCACGGCTCGATCGCCGCGATCGTAATGTATTTCTCGTCCTTCGTCAGATAGACGTTGTAGTTGGGAATCCCGCCGTCAAATATCGTCTCGCCGCGCTGCGGCACTTTCCCGCCCGCGAAAAATGACGAGAACGATTGCGCCAGCAGCGCGAGGCTGCCGTCCATCATCGAGATATCGACGTACTGTCCCCGTCCGGTTTGATTGCGCGCGACCAGAGCCGCGAGCACTCCGATCGCGCCATGCATCCCGCCACCGGCGTAGTCCGCAACCAGGTTGTGCGGAATTGTCGGCGGCTGCCCGGGCCGTCCCAGCAGCGACAGCACGCCGGCGGTCGCGATGTAGTTGATATCGTGGCCGACCAGATCGCGATACGGCCCGGTCTGTCCGAAGCCGGTGATGGCGCAATAGATCAGCCGCGGGTTGCGCGACGAGAGTTGCTCGTAATCGATCCCGAGCCGCTTGGCGACGCCCGGCCGGTATTCCTCGACGATCACGTCGGCGCGCTGGGCGAGCCGAAAGTAAATTTCCTTGCCCGCGCCGCTCTTGAGATTGATCCCGATCGACTTCTTGTTGCGGCCCAGCGCGTTGTACGGCGAGCTGGCGAAGCTGTTGACCGGTCCCTGCGTGCCGGCGGCCCCCGCTTGCTGCGCGCGTCTTCCGGTGGGAGGTCCCGGCTCCTCGATCTTGATCACTTCAGCGCCAAGGTCCCCCAGCATCATCGTGCACAACGGCCCCGGCGCGAGCTTGGTCAGGTCGAGTACTTTGATTCCGTCCAGTGGTGCAGTCATCGTGACGCCGCGCTATTGAGACGGGTTCACCGGCTGCGCAAATCCATTCATCTGCGGTGCCTGCTGAGCATCGCCCGGGTCGTCGGGTGCGTCGGGGGCCTGTGGCGCAGTCGGCTGATCGTCGCCGGCGCCATTTTGCTGATCCGCCTGATCGCCGCCGGCGTTCTGATTGTTGTCGGCGCTATCGTTCGAATCGCTGTCGTTACCGTTATCGTTATCGTTATCGTTATCGGAAGTGGCGACGTTCGGTTGATCGTCCTGAGCGACGACCAGGCCCAGCGGCGATTCATGCGCTTGGCTGGTCATCGGCGCCGGATTCGTGGCGTCGCGATTCGAAGCGCACGCCATCGGCGGCGCCACTATTAGAAAAAACGCGGCTGTCAGGCTGATTTTCGCGATCATGCCAATCTCCCTTTCATTTTGCTGGACGCACAGCGTCATTTTGATGGACGCGCGGCGTCATTTTGATGGACGCACAGCGTCGTTTTGATGACCGCACAGCGTCGTTTTGGTGAACGCACAGCGTCGTTGCGCACGGCCTGATTATAGAACCGCGGCGCGCACGCGCGCCATTCTCTCCGCCAGCGACTTGAGCCCGCGCACCATGTGAACGCCGTACCAATGCAGGTCGCGGCCGCTGACTGTCAGCAGGCGGCGGCTGAGCGCGGGCGGGAGCAGAGTCTTCAACTCGGCCACGTCGGATTCATCGAATTCATACGGCTCGTCGGGAAGTATCACGATATCGGGGCGGCGTTCGACCGCCTCCTCGAGCGTCGTCATGGGATACCGCTCGCCCGCCGACGCAAAGATGTTGTTGTAGCCGAGCATCCGCAGCACGTCATGCGCATAGGTGTCGGCGTTGAATGACATCCACGGTTTCTTCCATATCGGACAGAAAACACGCAGCCGAAGTTTGCTCCATACTCCGAGCGCCGCCTCGATTCCGCTCACGCTGAGCGTGATCTCCTTGGCCAGCGCGGCTGCCGCCGCCTCGCGGCCCAGCGCCCGGCCCATCCGCATGATCGATTCGACCGCACCCGGCACCGTGCGCGGATAAGTCGTGAACACCGGGATTCCCGCCGCGCGCAACCGCTCCACATCTTCGCGCCGATTCTCCTCGGCGTTGGCGATCACCAGCTCGGGCTCCAGCTTCATGATCGCGCCGATGTCGGGATTCTTGGTCCCGCCGACTTTTGGAATCGACGCAACCGCCGCGGCCGGCTCGACGCAGAATTTCGTGACGCCCACGACTTCGGAATTGAACCCCAGCGCGAACAATGTCTCCGTCCAGCTCGGCACCAACGATACGATTCGCGACGGCGGCCGCTCGAGCTCGACGCGAAAGCCCATGTCGTCCGCTATTTGCATCGAGGCCGCCATCGAATTGTTCGTCACCTGGACTTGCGTTTGATAATCGCGTTCAGCTCTCTGCGATCGCTGGGCGTCAGTTGTTCCGAGCCGGTGAGCGCGTCCGCATTTGATTTCGCGTTCGCCGCCGCCGAGTCACCCGCGTTGCCATTCCCGTGCGCCGCGGCAGGCGGATTTGCTTCTCTCATCGGTTGCGGCTGATCAGCTGATCGATATGCGATGTAATGGACGGCCGACGGGATCATCATTCGTTTCGCCAAAAATCCCAAAATCAGCGCCGCAAGCGCGGCCAGCACGAGGATTCCCGGCCGCCGCATCGTCTTTTTTCTCGCCGGCCGTCTCGCACCTGCGCGCTTTCGCGCGGGCGCCACTGGTAATCGATCCGCCACCTGATTCTCCTCCACTGCGAGCGCCGGCAGAAATGCTATCGCACAGGCTCATCTAATAGAACCGCACGAGCCCATCGAGCCATCAGGCGTCGAGTGGCTACTTCGTCGAGATGCCGCGCGCGAAAGCGCACCGAGGCTCAGCCGCGGTCTGCCAAAAACCGCGCGGCGCATCGAGATGCTCGATGCGCCGCGCTTTGAATGCGTGTGACTTACTTTTCGATCAGCCCTGCGCCGCGCCGGCCGGCTTGATCACCGTGTACAGCGTCGCGCCGCCGCGTTGAACCAGCAGCAGCGCGGGTTTCTTATTGCTCTGCGCTTCTTTTGCCTTGGCGACGAAATCCGCAAGCGCGGCGATCTTGTCGTGATTCACTTCCATCACGACGTCGCCCGGCTGAAGACCTGCCTCCGCCGAAGGGCTGTCCGGCGCCACCTTCTGAATCACCACTCCCTTGGTGCTCTCGAGATGGAACCGCTGCGCGAGCTCGGGCGTGATGTCCCCGACTTGCATCCCCCAGTTGCCGCCCGGCTCCTCGGACTTGGCCGACGCCACCTGCGGTTCCTTGCGCTCGCCAATCGTGACCTCGAGGTTGACGTGCTTGCCGTTGCGCACCACCTCGACCGGCACTTTCTGATTGATGGGTGTCTGCGCGACCAGCGTGGGCAGCTCATGCTCATCGTTGACCGGATGGCCGTTGAAGCTGAGCACGATATCGCCGCGTTCGATTCCAGCCTTGCCCGCAGGCCCATCCTTGTCCGCGCTGGCAACTAGCGCGCCCTCGGGCTTCGGCAATCCGAACGATTGCGCGAGATCCGCCGTCACTTCCTGGATTTCGACGCCCAGCCATCCGCGGACCACGCGCCCGTGCGCCTTCAACTGATCCATCACGTTGCGCGCCATGTCGATTGGGATGGCGAAGCCGATGCCGTTGCTGGCGCCGGTGCGGCTGTAGATTGCGGTGTTGATTCCGATTACCTCGCCGCGCGCATTGATTAACGGGCCGCCTGAGTTGCCGGGATTAATCGACGCGTCGGTTTGAATGAAATCGTCGTAGTCGCCGCCCAGCAATCGTCCCTTGGCGCTGACGATTCCCGCCGTCACTGTCATGCCGACGTTGAACGGGTTGCCGATCGCGATTACCCAGTCGCCCACGTCAGTGGAATTGGAGTCCCCCAGCGTCGCGACCGGCAATGCGTCCTTCGTATCGATCTTGATCAGTCCGAGATCGGTCTTCGCGTCCTTGCCGATTACCTTCGCCGTAAACTCGCGCTTGTCCTCCAGCGTAACGTGGATTTCTTCGGCGTTACCGACCACGTGATTGTTGGTCAGGATGTAGCCGTCGGCCGACACGATCACGCCCGATCCCAGCCCGTGCTGCTTGTATTCGCGTTGACCGCCCTGGCCGAAGTAGCGGCGCAGTTGGTCGAACGGATCGCCAGGCGCCGTTTCGCCACCGCCCCCTCCACCGCCGCCGCCGCCGTTGTCGTTATCGCCGCCATTGTCGTCGCCGGGTCCGCCCGGCGAAATGCCAAACGGCATTCCCGAAATCTTCACATCCTGAACGACGTTGACGCTCACCACCGCCGGTATCATTCGCTTGACCAGCGGCGCGAACGAGGTAATTACCCCGGCCTTTTCGTTCGGCTCAGGCGTATTGGGCTGCGCCGGCTGTGCTGGCGGCGCCACATGTACCCCGGGCACCGGAGGCGCCGGCAGGGGCTGCGCCGGCGCTGCCTGTGCTTGCTGCGCAGGTGGCGCCTTGGAAGCATTCGAGTCGGAACCCCAGAAAGGGAACGCGCCGACGCGCGCAAAGGCTATTACCAGACCGATAAAAACGCCGCCGGCCACGGCGGCGATCTTCTTAACCATGCATTCCTCCTGGAATGTAGTGAAAGTCTTGCGTCATGAGGCAGGATAAGTGCCGAACCATACTACACTATCGGACGATAAATTTCGCCCAAAATTCAGCCACGCGCCTGACCGCCCGCCGTCCACACCGCCCGGTCAAGCCCCTTGCGCGCTCATCCATCAAATCAAATTCACTCCGAAAATAAAACATTACCTGGTTGCCGCACAGTCACCGCCAGCCGGGCTTCCGATGCTCAGCTTTTCTGCATCGCCTTGATGTCCTCGAGCAGCACCTTCTCGTGGCCCTGCGGATTCACTTTTTCGTAAACCTTGCGCAAGATGCCCTTGGGATCGATCACGAAGCTGGTCCGGTTCCAGTACTTGACTCCGTTAAATTCCGTCTGCCCGATGCCTGTGGCCTTGAGCAGCTCCGCCTTGGGATCCGCCAGCAAATCGACCGTGAAGGCGAACTTGTTGCAGAAGTTCTTGTGCGAGGCGACGTCGTCCGCACTGACGCCGACCACCTTGATTCCAGCCGCGTCGAAGTCGGCCTTGCTCGCCGTGAACGACTTCCCCTGGATCGTGCATCCGGGAGTGTCGTCCTTGGGATAAACGTACACCACCAGCCATTTGCCGGCGAAATCGCCCAGCCTCATCTGCTTGCCGTCCTGGTTCTTGAGGGCGAAATTCACGAACGGTTTTCCTGTCTCAAGCATGATTGTTTTTCCTTTCGTCGCGCACGACGGAGTGAAGGTTGCAGATCGCTCTCTCACGCCACAGCCGCGCTCGCGCGGCCCGCGAGACAAGCCATTCTGCTCGGCCAAGCCTATCACGCCCGCGCCCCATTCGCGCGCCCGCGGCAGTGCCCGCGCGCGACAACGGAGCGCGGCCTTAACACTGGGTGCACGGGTTACCTCTGCCGTGGCGTAGTCGCGAAAAGATGCGCTGCGCAGATTTTCGTGTCTTCTCACTGCGGGTGCAGGGGCCGCAGCCCCTGCCCAAGGAGGTGCGGAACCCACGGTGGGTTCCGCAAATCAGAACATAAAGGTTATCGGGCTCGACGCCGCGATCAGCCACGCGAACCATAGCGT
>CALAOW010000185.1 GCA_937889395.1 uncultured Pseudomonadota bacterium
ACTAGTGAGTGCCACGCGCGCGCGGCTCGGCCGCGAGCTGCCTCAACTCGCGAAGGTGACTATTACTTTCAGCGATTCGGGCTTTTGCGCGGTCGCAAACGCCTCGGTGATCTGAGCCAGCGGAAACCGATGCGTCACCAGTTCGGCGGCGTTGATCACGCCGCGCTCGACAATCGACAATGCCCGGCGCGTTTCGTCGGGTCCGCATGAATAGCTCGGAATGAGCCGGGTCTCGTTGAAGTAGAGATCGTGCGGTTTGACGAGCAGTTCGTCGTCGGGCGGCGTCGCCGTGAATTGAACGACGGTCGCGCCCCTTCCGGCGGCGGCGATGCCCGCGGCGATTGCTTTCGAAGTGCCCGGCCCGACGATCACGACGTCAGCCATCGCGCCGTTGGTGATTTCGCGCAGCTGCTCGATCATGTTGTCGCCCTCGACGACGATTCCACGATCCGCTCCGAGTTCGACCGCGCGGTTGGCGCGCGAATGGAACAGGTCCGCGCCGATGACCATCCCGGCGCCGAGATGCCGCGCCAACTTCACGTGCATCATGCCCATGATGCCGAGACCGATGATCAGAATTGTCTCGCCGGCCTTCAGGCCCGAGCGCTTTAGTGACTTGACGACGCAGGCGGCGGGCTCGATGAGCACGCCGTCGGCGTCGGCCATCGAGTCGGGGAGCGGCAGCGTGTCGCGCTGATTGGCCGCGCTCACGAGAAAAAACTCCGCCATCCCGCCCGGAACGATGGTGGTCGCGCGCCAGGTCGCACACTGTACGTATTCGCCGCGCCTGCACGCCGCGCATTGAAAGCAGGGCGCATGATGGTGCACGAAAACGCGGTCACCGGTCTTGAAGCCGCGCACCGCCGCGCCGATCTGCTCGACGACGCCGACCGGTTCGTGGCCGAGCACGAGCGGCGCCTTGCGCTTGAGGTACCAGGGCATGATGTCGCCCGAGCAGATGCCGCATGCGCTCGTGCGGATCAGAATGTCGCCGTCGCTGACCTCGGGCCGGGGGCTTTCCTCGACGCGGATGTCGCCGAAATCGTAGAGCCGTGCTACCTGCATAAAGTTACCGAGTCGCGGACCGGGGATGTTGGAACTTTGTGGTCCGCGCGCGCGCTTGTCAACGCCACGCGCAAGAGTCCGCCGTGCCCCGCCAACGACGCGCCGTGTTAGAATCGCATCATGGCACGGCCGAAATGTCCTCCGATAGCCGCCGACATAATCACGGAGATCGGCGACAAAGTCGTTTTGATCGAGCGCAGGAATTTTCCGCCAGGGTGGGCAATTCCCGGCGGATTCGTCGATTTTGGCGAGACCGTCGAGGATGCGGCGATTCGCGAGGCACGCGAGGAGATCTCGCTCGAAGTCGCGATTCGCGCGCTGCTTGGTGTGTATTCGCGGCCCGATCGGGATCCGCGCGGCCAGACGATCACGGTGGTGTATGTCGCGCGCGCATCGGGGACGCCGCGCGGCGCCGATGACGCGAAGAACGCCCGGCTCTGCGATCCGCGCAATCCGCCCACTCCGCTCGCGTTCGATCACGCGGAGATTCTCGCCGACTACGTGCGCTGGCTCGAGACTTCTGAATTTCCGGTTCCTTGGCGTAAGCGCTAGGGCGCGAGCCGCCGAGCTTCACCACGCGGCGAATCTGGCGCAGAGAGATGCGCAAATCCGCGCGCTCGACCATCGCTGCTAGCGCTTGAGCTTCGCGACGGCGCGTTCGATGCGATCGAATGCCTTGTTCAGATTCTCAGTCGAAGTGGCGTACGAAATCCTGACGTGATCCGGCGCGCCGAAGTCGTTGCCGCCGACCAGCGAAACGTGCGCCTGGTCGAGCAAAAACCCTGCGAGCCCGTCGCCGTCGGTGATTTCCTTGTCGCCAAACCGGCTGCCGAGCAACTCCGATACGTTGGGGAAAACGTAAAACGCGCCCTGCGGTATATTGGGCAGCTTGAAGCCCGGGATGCGCCGCACGCGCTCGACCACCAGCGCGTTGCGTTTGCGGAACGCCTCGAGCATCGGTTTGAGCTCGTCCTGCGGACCGGTCAGCGCCTCGATCGCGGCAGCTTGCGCGATGGAATTGGGATTGCCGCTGTTCTGGCTCTGCAAGCGTCCGGCAGCCGCGATCGCTTCTTTCGGCCCGGCCGCAAATCCGATCCGCCATCCCGTCATCGCGTAGGTCTTCGACAGCGAGTTGAACACGATGCCGCGGCGCTTGAGCCGCGGCTCGAGATGGAAGATGTGCGGCGCGAGCCCGTCGTACACGATGTGCTCGTAAACGTCGTCGGACATCACCCAGATGTCGGTGTCGACCAGCACGCTGGCGATGGCCCTGAGCTGTTCGGGCCCGTACACGGCGCCGGTTGGATTCGACGGCGAGTTGAGCATGATTGCGCGCGTGCGCGGCGTAATCGCTCGGCGCAAAGCCTCGGGCTCGAGGATGAAGCCGGTCTTTTCGGGGCACGGCACGAACTTGGACTCGGCGCCCGCCAGAGAGACCATCGCGGCGAAACTTACCCAGGCCGGGGTCGGGATGATCACTTCATCGCCTTCGTCGAACAACGCGGCGATCACGTTGGCCTCGGCCTGCTTGCATCCGGCCGACGCGATTATCTCGCCCGGCTCGTAGTCGAGGTTATTGTCGCGCTTGAGCTTGAGCTTGATCGCATTTTTGAGCGCCGCGGTTCCGCCCACCGGCGTGTACTTGGTTTGGCCCGCGGCCAGCGCTTTCCCGGCGGCTGCCTTGATGCGCTCGGGGGTGTCGAAGTCGGGCTCGCCGGCGCCCAGCGAGATGACGTCGATTCCGGCGAGCCTCATTTCGGTGGCACGGGCGTCGGCCGCCAATGTCGCGGACGGTTTGATAGCGGCAATTCTGCGGTTGAGCTTCAGCATGGTTAAATCCAGATGTAGAATGTTCGGCGCATGACGCTCGCCAGGCGCGGGCAGATTGTATCTTTCCCGGCGGTTTGAAAAAACGCCTGCTGAGATGCGCCGCCAGGCTTTTTCAGATCGCACGGCTCAAGCGACTTTGAGCTTGGCGCGCAGCCGCTCGATCACGAGTTCCGGGACCAGCTCCGGCAAGCGTTTGCCATATCCTGCGACTTCCTTGATCAAGTGCGAGGAACTGAAGAACAGCCGCGGATTGGAGAACATGAAGACGGTTTCGACGCTCGGGCTCATCTGTTTGTTCATCTGCGCCATCTGCAGCTCGTAATCGAAATCCGTCACGGCGCGCAGTGAACGAATCAACACCTTGGCGCCGATTCGTTCCGCGTAATCGACCGACAGCCCGCTGAACTTGTCCACGCGGGCGCGCGGCTCGAGGTCGCGGATGACTTCGCGGATCATTTCGACGCGTTCGTCGGCGGAAAACAACGCCGCATCCTTGTGCGGATTGTAGGTGACCGCGACGATCACCTCGTCGAAGATCGCGACGCAGCGGCGGATGACGTCAACGTGTCCGTTGTGGATCGGGTCGAAGCTGCCGGGGTAAACCGCGATCAACTGGGAACGCTCTTTGCCTTTGTTGGTCATTTTTCTGAAGCCATCACTGTGCACCCGGCGCCGGATTGAGGCGGCGGTAAAAGGCGATCCGGTGATCGCCGATGGTTGCAACAAACGCGCGCTCATGGGCTTGGGGAGCGGGCGGCGCCGCGGGCGCGCGCTTCGATTGTTCCACTACCACCCATCCGCCGGGCGCGACGAGTTGGAATTCACCAAGCAGCGCCAGGACCTCCGCGCTCATGTCGTCCTTGAACGGCGCGTCAACGAAGACCAGGTCGAAAGACTCGTGCGAGCGCTGGAGTTCACCGAGTGCGCGACGCACGTCGGACACGACCATGCGGGCGCGATCGCCCAGTTCAAGCTGGGCAAGATTGGCGCGAATCGCCGCGGCGGCGTCGCGCGAGGAATCCACAAACGTCACGTGTGCGGCGCCGCGCGAGAGCGATTCGATTCCCAGCGAGCCGCTGCCGGCGAAGATGTCGAGCACGCGCACCCCGCCAAGATCCATCCGCACTGCCAGCCGCGAGAAAATCGACTCGCGCGCCCGCGCCGAAGTAGGCCGCGTGTGCAAGCCGCGCGGCGCTTTCAGCCGCCTGCCGTGAGCTTGTCCCGCAATAATTCGCATCGCATCAGTTTTCTTCGAGGCGTATTTCGATCGAATCGGCGAACGCGTTTCAAGTCGAACCGGCGAACGCAATTTAATCGAATCGGCTAACGCCTCTTGCCTCGAAGTCGCGGACGATAGATAACCCGTTCTACCCGGATCCCGCAAGTTCGCGGTCAGGTTAAGCCGCGCAAGCTTGCGCCTCTGGCGGATTGACGAAATTTTAGCTACCAATCATTAGATTTCTGAACTCAAGAACTTCGATGCTGAAGGATCAATAATACTCGCGCCATGCCTGGAAACCAGCAACCCAAGTTTTCCGACGCCGCGCTTGCCGAGTACCGGCAACTGCTCGGTCGCTACCCGACGCGGCAGGCTGCGCTGCTGCCGACGCTGTGGATCGCGCAGCGCGAGTTCGGATGGCTCAGCGATGAGACGCTGGACTATGTCGCGCATCTGATGGAACTGCCGCCCGCGCACGTGCGCGCGGTAGTGTCGTTCTACACGATGCTCCATCGCAAGCCGGTCGGCCGCTACCTGCTCGACGTGTGCACGAATCTCTCGTGCCGGCTGCGTGGCGCCGACAAAATCGTGGGCTGCATCCGGCGCCGGCTGAAAATCGAGATAGGCGAGACGACGCCCGACGGCAAGTTCACGCTGGGCTCGGCCGAATGCATGGCATCATGCGGAACGGCGCCGATGCTCCAGCTCAATCAGGACGCGTACGTCGAGAACCTCACCGAAGAAAGCATCCTCAAACTCATCGACGAGCTTGCCGCCCGTGACAATTGAGTTAATCGCCGGCGCGATCAAAGCGATCCTGATGATCGTGGCCGGATTGAGTCTGTCGCTGTTCCTGCTCTATTTCGAGCGCAAGGGCAGCGCGCTGATCCAGGACCGAATCGGATCGAATCGCGCCACGCTAACCGGACTCGGCAAGCGCATGGGGATGCCCAACCTCGGAATTATCAACACCACCATCGCCGACCCGGTCAAAATGTTCACCAAGGAAGACTTCATTCCGGCCGGCGCGGACAAATTCCTGCACACGCTGGCGCCGTTCCTGTCGCTGTTCCCGGTTATGATCACGTTCGTCGTGATCCCGTTTGGCGACACGATCTTGATTTCCGGCCATCGCATCGGTCTCGAGGCGGCTAACCTCAACGCCGGCGCGCTCTATCTGCTCGCGACGATCGGCCTTGGCGTGTATGGCGCCGCGCTCGCCGGATGGTCCTCGAACAATCGATGGGCGCTGCTCGGCGGGATTCGCGCGACAGCGCAGATGATCTCGTACGAGCTTGCGATGGGACTCGCGATCGTGTCGGTGATCATGACCTTCGGCACCTTGAACTTGCAGGAAATTGTGCGCGGGCAGGGCGGTGTGTGGTTCGGATTTTTGCCGCGCTGGGCAATTTTCACGCAGCCGCTCGCCTTCGTTCTCCTGCTCGTGGCGGGCGCCGCGGAGACCAAGCGCATTCCGTTCGACCTGCCGGAGAGCGAGTCGGAACTGATCCAGGGTTTTTTCATCGAATACTCCGGCGGCAAGCAGGCGGTCTTCATGCTGACCGACTTTGCCGAGCAGGCGCTCGTCGCGATGCTGCTGACAACATTTTTCCTCGGCGGATGGCAGATTCCGTGGCTCATGCGCGACGGATTCCATCTCCCGGGCGGCGCATTTCTTGCCCTCCCCGCACTGGCGGTCTCACTGATGGGCGTAGTCGCATTCCTGGTCAAGGTCGTCGCGCTGTGCATGTTTCTCGGCATGGTACGATGGACTCTGCCGCGCTTCCGCTACGATCAGTTGATGCGTCTGGGATGGAAAGGACTGGTGCCGCTCGGACTGTTCAACGTGCTGGTGACCGCATTCGTCGTGGTGGCAACCGGGAGAGTCCAGTGATGCCGCCGTTCCTGTATATTTTTCTAGGCGCGTTGGCAGTCGTATCGGCGCTCGGCGTCATCATCCAGCGCAATCCGATTCATTCGCTGCTCGCCTTGATCGCAACGCTGATGACCGTCGCCATTCTGTTCATTGGCGAGGACGCCGTCGTGGTCGGCTTTCTGCAAATCATCGTCTATGCGGGCGCGATCATGGTTCTATTCCTGTTCGTGATTTGGCTGTTGAATCTTCAAGTCGAGACCGGTCCGACGGGTCATCTCGCGCTCAAGTTATTCGGCTCACTCGCCGCGGCTCTGCTGGTGACTGAGCTGTTTTTTATCCTCGCTCCCCCTCATCTGCAGGTGAAGTTCACGCATGAACCCGTGGGCTATGGTTCGCTCGCAAGCCTTGCCGGGACGCTGTTCACCGACTACCTGGTGGCCTTCGAGGTGACCTCAGTGCTGCTGCTGGCCGCGGTGGTCGGTTCGGTCGCGCTCGCGCGGCGGCTGCCGGGCACGGATGACCCGCGCGCTGCGAGGAAGATCGCATCATGATTCCGCTCACCTACATGATGTCGCTGAGCGCGATCATCTTCGCGATCGGCGTGGCCGGCGTGATCATCCGCCGTAACATTCTCGTGATGTTCATGTCGATCGAGTTGATGCTCAATGCCGTAAATCTCGCCTTCATCGCGATCGGCAGCCGGCTCGGCTCGATGGACGGCCAGGTGATCGTTTTCTTCGTAATGACGGTCGCGGCGGCCGAAGCGGCGGTTGGCCTGGGCATCATCATCTCGATTTTCCGCAATCGTGAAACCGTCCACGCCGACGACCTGACTCTGATGAGATGGTGACCAATACCAATGACGGTTGAGTTTCCAGCACTCGCGCTTATCCTGCTGTTCCCGGCGTTCGGCGTCGTATTCAACCTGTTCCTCGGGCCCAGGTATGGACGCGGCGCGGTCAACGTCGTCGGACCGGGTGTCATGTTCGCCGCGTTCGGCGTTGCGACGTGGGCATTTTTGACGCTGCTCGCGATGCCCCCGGGTGGCGCGCTTGCCGTGCATCTGTGGGGATGGATCGAGGCAGGGAAATTTCACACCGAGTTCGGCCTGCGCCTCGACGCGTTGTCGGGCGTGATGGTGATGATAGTCACCGGGGTCGGCGCACTAATTCATCTTTACTCAGTTGGATACATGGCGCACGACGAGGACTTTGCGCGCTTCTTTACCTACATGAACTTGTTCGCGTTCTCGATGCTCATACTAATTCTTGCGAACAACTTGCTAATGATGTTCGTGGGATGGGAGGGTGTCGGGCTATGTTCCTACTTGCTAATCGCATTTTGGTACACGAATCCCCAGTACGCCTATAACGGCCGCAAGGCATTTGTCGTCAACCGAATTGGTGACGCGGGCTTTCTGCTCGGGATCTTCACCATCGTCGCCACGCTCGGTGCGCACGGCGTCTGGACGCTGGACTTCGTCGAGCTTCGCCAGCACGCTGCTCTGCTTGGCGGCGCCGCCGCCACCGCAGCCGGCTTCCTGCTTTTCATCGGCGCGACCGGCAAGTCGGCGCAGATTCCGCTCTACGTATGGCTGCCCGACGCGATGGTCGGCCCGACTCCTGTCAGCGCGCTGATCCACGCGGCGACGATGGTTACCGCAGGCGTGTACATGATCGCGCGGCTCGGTTTTATCTACACGATGGCGCCCAGCGCGCTCGCTCTCGTTGCGACGATTGGCGCAGTTACCGCGCTGTTTGCCGCGACCATCGCGATCGTCCAGCCCGACATCAAGAAGGTGCTCGCATACTCGACCATCAGCCAGCTCGGCTACATGTTTCTCGGCGTGGGCTCCGGCGCGTATGCGTCGGGCATCTTCCACGTCATGACCCACGCGTTCTTCAAGGGCTTGCTGTTCTTGTGCGCCGGCTCGGTGATTCACGCGCTCGGTGGCGAGCAGGACATGAACAAGATGGGCGGATTACGGCGCAGACTGCCCATCACCTTCTGGACGATGTTTATCGCGACGCTCGCGATCGCTGCCGTGCCTCCGTTCTCCGGCTACTTCTCCAAGGACCTGATCCTCGAAGCCGCGTACGATTCGGGACATTCGTGGCTCTGGTTCCTCGGTGTGATCACCGCCGGGCTCACGTCGTTCTACATGTTCCGGCTGATCTTCATGACGTTCTTCGGCGAGTCACGCGTCGATTCTGAAAAAGAGCATCACCTGCACGAGTCGCCGGCCGTAATGACTATTCCGTTGATCGTACTGGCTATTCTCGCGATGGTTGGCGGATGGGTAAATCTTCCCGAGGGACTGCTGTGGGGAAATGCGTTCGTGCGATTCCTCACGCCCGCCGTCGGCGCCTTCAAGCCGATCGTCGAGGCGAGCCCATCTTCCCTGTCTCTCGTCGCGAGCATCGCTTCGGCGCTCGGAATAGCGCTCGCATATCTGTTCTATCTGCGCTTGCCGGGAGTCCCGATGCTTCTCGCGTGGCGGCTGCAGGATCTCTACAACTTGCTGCTCAACAAGTACTATATCGACCAACTGTATAATTTCATCGTCACGCGTCCGCTGTTCTGGGTATCGAACAATGTGCTCAACCGCGCGATCGACAGCTTTGCGATCGATGGCGCCGCCGACGGCGCCGGCCTTGCCGTCCAGACTTCGGGCCAGATAGCGCGCCGCGCTGAAACCGGCAACGTCCAGCACTATGCATTCGTTTATCTGCTCGGCGCGCTGGGCATTGTGGCTTACTACGTGTTCCTGGTGAGGGGCTGATGAACGGCGGCATGCTCACAGCTTTGATTTTCCTGCCGCTGATCGGCGCGCTCTTCATCCTGATGCAGAGCGAAGAGCGTGCGATTTGGAACTCGGCCTTCATTTTTTCGCTGCTTCCGCTGGCGCTGAGTTTCTATGTTTTGGCGGAATTCAATCCGCAGGTCGCGGACTATCAGTTCGCCGAGCAATACGACTGGATTCCCGCGTTCGGCATTACATACCATGTCGGTATCGACGGGATTAGCCTGTTTCTGGTTCTTCTGACTACTATTTTGATTACTCTGTCGATCCTTTACTCTGGCGGCGGCGATATCGAGGAGCGTCCGCGCGAATTCTGCTTCTTCATGCTCGTGCTGGAAACCGGGCTGCTCGGCGCGCTGCTCTCGGTCGATCTGTTCCTGTTTTATATATTTTGGGAAGTGATGCTGATTCCGATGTACTTCCTGATAGGCATTTGGGGACATGGCCGCAAGATTTACGCCGCCGTCAAGTTCGTATTGTTCACGATGGTTGGGTCGCTGCTGATGCTGGTCGCGATCCTGTATTTGGTGTACTCGGCGCACGTGCATTTCAACCGGACCAGCTTCGACCTGCCCTTGCTCTACCAGGTGCCGCTCACTGTTACCGAGGGCCGTTGGCTGTTTGCGGCGTTCGCGCTGGCTTTCGCGATTAAGGTGCCGATGTGGCCGGTGCATACCTGGCTGGCCGATGCTCACACCAACGCGCCGACTGCCGGCTCGGTCATTCTGGCCGGCGTGATGCTCAAGATGGGCACCTACGGCTTCCTGCGCTTCGCCATTCCGCTGTTCCCCACCGTCGCGGTCGAGGCGATTCCGCTGTTCATGGCGCTCGCCATAATCGGGATCATCTACGGAGCGTTGGTCGCGATGATGCAGCCCGACCTGAAGCGGTTGATTGCATACTCGTCGGTTAGTCACTTGGGGTTCGTGATGCTCGGAATTTTCGCACTTAACCCCGAGGGTATCGATGGCGCGATTTACCAGATGCTCAATCACGGCGTTTCCACCGGCGGATTATTTTTGCTGGTTGGAATGCTCTACATGAGGCGCCATACGCGCGAGATTTCCGAGTTCGGCGGCCTGTGGAAGCGCGTGCCCGTTTACGCTGCAATCTTCATGGTCGTGATGCTCTCGTCGATCGGCCTGCCCGGGCTCAACGGCTTTATCGGCGAGTTTCTGATCATGCTCGGGGCGTTCCTGCGAATCAGGCTGGCTGCTGTTTTCGCAGTTGTGGGCGTGATCCTGGGTGCGCTCTACATGCTCTGGACCTATGAGCGCGTGATGTTTGGACCGATCACCAGGGCGGTGAACGAAACGATCGGTGATCTGAGCGGTCGCGAGATTGCCGTGATGGCGCCGGTAATCGCGTTGATGCTGTTCATGGGACTTTTTCCGCGTCCGCTGATCAGCAGGATCGAACCGTCGGTGACTGCAATGCTCGCGAGAGTAAATGTCGCGCAGGCTCGTCTCGAGCTTGAACGACAGCCGAATCGTCTGGCTGCTCTTTTGCCGGCTCGGCACACACCAAACCGCGAACCCGAGATGGCGGCGGCCGCACGATGAGTCCTTTTAACCTGGCCGCAATCAACTTCGTCTGGCTGCCAATCCTGCCAATGGTCGTGCTCACCGTGGCCGCGATGGTGGTGCTGCTGGTTGGAGTGCGCATCGACGACAGTGAAAGCGAAGGGCTGGGGCTGCTGACGCTGGCGTCGCTCGCGGTTGCGTTCGTATTCACGCTTGGAATCCTGGGACAGTACGGTGTCGCTTTTGCGGGCGCGATCTCGATCGACAGTTTTTCCGCATTTTTCGAACTGGTGATTTTGATCGCCGCGATGTTCACCGTGATGATGTCGCTCGATTACGCGGCCGAGAACCGTATTCCCGGCGCCGAATACTATTCGTTGCTGCTGTTTTCCGTGCTGGGCATGATGCTGATGGCGGCGGCTGGCGACCTGATAGTCATCTTCCTCGGTCTCGAGACGATGTCGATTACGGTTTACGTGCTGGCGGGAATCATGCGTCGCAACGCCAAATCGAATGAAGCGGCAATAAAATATTTTTTGCTGGGCGCGTTCTCGACAGGTTTCCTGCTCTATGGAATCGCGCTGGTGTACGGCGCGACGGGCACTATCAAGCTTGGCCCGATTCATGACGCACTTGCTTCGGGCGCGATGGGATCGAATCCGCTGCTGCTGGGCGGAATCGGCATGATGGTGATCGGTTTTGGCTTCAAGGTCGCCGCAGTGCCATTTCATATGTGGGCGCCGGACGTTTATGAGGGCGCGCCGACTCCGGTGACCGCCTTCATGGCCGTGGGCGTGAAGCTCGCCGCGTTCGCCGCCTTTATGCGCGTCTTCATGGTCGATTTTGCGCCCGTCGGCGCGCAGTGGCAGACGGTGCTGTGGGTAATCGCGGCACTGACGATGACGGGCGGAAATCTAATCGCCGTCGTCCAGACCAATATCAAGCGGATGCTTGCATACTCGGCGATTGCGCACGCGGGCTATCTGTTGCTCGGCATGGCGGCGGGAGTGCAATCAGGGCCGGCGATTCTTTACTATCTTCTCGGCTATGCATTCACAAACCTCGGCGCGTTCTCAGTAGTAATCGCGCTCGAACGGCGCGGCGAAGTAGGTAATCAGATTAGCGACTTTCGCGGCCTGGCGGCGCGCCAGCCGTTGCTGGCCGGCGCAATGGCCATCTTTCTGTTGTCGCTGGCCGGGGTTCCTCCGATGGCCGGCTTCGTTGGCAAGTTCTACATCTTCAGCGAGGCGCTGCATCAGGGATACGTGGGACTGGTAATAATCGCTGTACTCAATAGTGTAGTCTCTGCCTATTACTACTTTTATGTACTGGTCGCGATGTATATGCAGGAGGGCGGTGTCGAAGTTCAGCGCCTGAGTGCGCGGCCTGCGCTGGTGGCGGCAATCGGACTGGCAGCGCTCGCTACGATCTTGATTGGGGTTTATCCGCAGCCGTATATCGCGTCCGCCGCCAACGCATTTCATTCCGCCAGCGGCGCCGAAGGAATTCACTCCGCCGCGCTCGAACCGTAGCCCGAGTCTTTCGAGCGCTGTTACTTGCGGCGCGAGGGCTTCTTCGAGGCGGGCTTCTTTGCGGATTTCATCGGCGGCTTCGTCGCCGCCTTAGGCCTGGCCTGCGCTCCCGGCTTCGGCGCGGTCGTGGCGACAACGCTGTCCGCCGTTTGGCTATTCGCGGCGCCTGCGTATGCATCGGCTTCGATCTCGATCATCATGTCGGGATTAGCCAGCCGGCGCACTTCAACGACCGTGGACGCGGGAGGCGAGTCAGCGAAGAATTCCTTGTGCGCGCGCGCCGCTTCCGCAAAACGTCCCATGTCGGTGACGAACATCCGCGTGCGAATGACGTGATGCATCGCGAGCCCCGCGCGCTCGAGCGCGGCGCGAATATTGACCAGCGCCTGGCGCGCCTGCACGTACATCTGTCCCGTGCCGACGATTAGCCCGCGCTCATCGGTGGCGGTGGTGCCCGAGACGGCGACAATGTCGCCGGCCCTCACCAGCCGCGAATAGCCGACGATCGGTTCCCACGGCGTATTGCTCGAGATTCGCGAGATCGCGCTCATCGTAATCTCCCTCCCCCATGGGTGAAGCAGGATGCAGCCGCGACTCTGTGCTCAGCTATCGCGGCCGGGGTAGGTCTCTTCAAGTTCCCGCGCCACCGAGCGCATCGGCGGACCTACCAGCCGTCCCGAGGGCATCAGCCAGTTAAGAATTCGCGTGAGCGACCGCACACCCGCGGCCGGATGCTCCGCGCTTCGCACCATGTCGAGTTCATGCTCGACGATTCGAGAATTATGCCGATTTGCGAGCCCGAAGCCCGCGACAATAACGCGCCGCTCTTCCACCGCTTACCTCCACCTCATCCGCCCCTAAAACCTAAAGCGCCAAATAAAGATCGCCAAATAATGATCGAATCATACAGATGCCTGCGAAATAGTCAAAAAATTTCTTGGCCCCCCGGCCCCGCGATTCGCACCGACAGGCTGTTAGATGCGACGCGCAATGCGCGCTTGAAGTTACGCCGCGCCTATCGTATTCTTGGCGCGTTTCGAGTTTCTGCGTTCAAGTGAGCGCCGAGCAATCAAGGAGAAAGCGATGCGCAAGATCCTGCTTCTGGCCCTAGTTTCCATGTTCTTCGCCACGGCTTGCAACAAAACCGAAGAGACTGCTCCTGCCGCCCCCGAGGCTGCCGCGTCTGCAGCTGCGCCCGCCGCGGCGGCAACCGGCGCGACGGGCGAGACCGGCGCACCGGGAGCACCTGGCGCACCGGGAGCACCTGGCGCACCGGGAGCACCTGGCGCTCCGGCTAGTCCGTAACATTGCCTGGCGCTTGATTCGTTGCGGTGACCGATCAATGCGGTCACCCTGACGATGACGTACTTTTCTCGTTCCTAAGCGGGTTCCCGCGCGCCGTCTAGAGCCGTCGGCGCGCGGGAGACTCGCTGACGGGGCGCTCCTCGGGAGGAACCCGCCGAATACCTGACACGGACCCTATTGGGTCCGTGCTTGAGTCTCGCCCCGCGTCATCTCGGCAAATAAACTCTCAGTCCGCCCGCAGCATCGCGGCCGACGCCCGCGATCTATTGCTCTTCATCGGGATCCTTCTCATATCTGCTGCCCGCAGTTTCGTCCGGCGGGGCTTCTTTGTGCGGTTCCGAACTCGCCCCCGCTTCGGGCGCCGCGTGATGCTCTTCGCCGCGAATTATCTCGACCGCGCGATGCGCTGCTTCTCCCGCAAGCTTCTTCAGTTCCTGCGATTTGCGCGCCAACTCCGTGGTCGTCCGCGACAACTGTGACCTCAGCTCCGCAGACTTCTTCGCGTACTCCGCCCTGAGCTCCGCAATCTTGGCAATCGCCTGCTGGCGGGCCGCGTCGCGCTTGCCGGCGTCGCCCAGCGCCGATCTCAGGTCCGTGCCGAGCTTGCGTCCCTGGTCGCGCAGCGCCGCAATCTGCGATGCCAGTAGCGCGCGGGCCTTTTGCGCCTCGCTCTTGATGCGGGCTTCGATCTTTCGCGTCCTGGTCTCGCGTTCGAGCTTGACCCGCAGCATCTTGACGGTCTTGCGCAGCTGCTCGAGTTGCCTGAGCGCGGGATTCACAGCCTTCTTCCGTTTCGCGGTCTTTTTCTTTGTCGGCATCCGTCGCCTCCCGTTGCAAAGCGTTTTCCTAGGCCAGTTCCAGCTAAGTCCTGTTTGCAAATAAGATCAACGAGGACCCAAAGCTGAATTTTTCCGGGCTGGTTTTTCTACACGACGCTAGTGCTACGATGCGTTCGCGATGGCGACTACCGTACCCGAACCTGCCCCTTCCTCCGAGCACTTGAAGCCGGGTCTTTCACTCTTCGACTCCGTGACCTTGGTGGCCGGCTCGATGATTGGCTCGGGCATCTTCATCGTTTCTGCTGATATCACCCGTCAGGTCGGTACTCCCGCCGCGCTGCTGATGGTCTGGTTGGTGGCTGGCGTGATGACGATTGCGGGTGCACTCGCGTACGGCGAACTCGCCGCGATGATGCCCCAGGCGGGCGGGCAATACGTCTATCTGCGCGAGGCCTACGGCGGAATGTGGGCGTTCATGTTCGGATGGACGCTGCTGCTCGTCATCCAGACCGGCACGATCGCGGCCGTCGCAGTTGCGTTTGCACGATTCGCGGGCCTCATGTGGCCGGTGCTCGGCTCGAACCTCTGGATCGGCGCCGGCGGCGCCGGGCTGTCGGGCGAGCGCGCGGGCGCGATCGTCGTGATCGCGGTTCTCACCGCGGCCAATCTGCGCGGCCTCAATATGGGCAAGTGGCTGCAAAACTCCTTCACCACAGCCAAAATTCTCTCGCTATGCCTGATAGTCGTGGTCGGATGCCTGATCGCGCCGAATCCAGTCGCGATTCGCGCCAATTTCCACAGCTCGACCGCATTCCTCGGCAGCGGTTCCATGTCAATTGCTGGTGCGGGCGTGTTCGGCGCCGCGATGGTGGGTGCGCTCTTTTCAGCTGACGCATGGGCAAGCGTCACCTTCGCGGCGGCCGAGGTCCGCAATCCCAGGCGCGATCTTCCTCTGGCGCTTGCCTTTGGAACCGGCGTGGTGATTGCGCTCTATATCCTCACCAACGTTGCCTACCTCTGTGAGCTGCCCGCGTCGGGAAATGTGGACGCAGCGAGTGTAGTGGGGCGCGGAATCGCGCATGCATCCAGCGATCGCGTTGCCGCCGCGGCGATGCAAGTCGTGTGGGGCGGCGCGGGCGCGAAGATCACCGCAATCCTCGTGATGATCTCGACCTTTGGATGCGCCAACGGACTGATCCTCACGGGTGCGCGCGTGATTTACGCGATGTCCCGGGACCGGGTCTTTTTCGCCGCAGCCGGACGTCTCAATCGCGCCAGCGTGCCCGCCGTCGCGCTGGTGATGCAGGGGATTTGGGCGGCGGTTCTAACCTTGTCAGGCACTTATTCCGAACTGCTGGATTACGTGATCTTCGCGCAGTTGATGTTTTACGTGCTGACAGTGTCGGCCGTGTTCGTGCTGCGCCGGCGCCTCCCGGGCGCTCTGCGTCCGTACCGCGCGTGGGGCTATCCTCTAGTGCCTGCGCTCTACGTCGTCGCGGCCTCGGCCTTGATGGTCGATTTGTTGATTCTGAAGCCCCGCTTCACCTGGCCGGGATTGCTGATCGCGCTGAGCGGCGTGCCGATCTATTACTGGACGACCGCCCGCGCCCGGGCAATTCAATAAGCCTTACCCCGGTGCAGGGGCCGGGGCCCATGCGGTTTCGCATTCTTCATTTCCCCCGCACCTGTCCGGCGCCGGGAGTCGAATCATCGGTGCTGCCCTGCGTCGTGCCGATCGGCGCCCCTGCCTGCGCGCAGTCGGATTGCGACAATTTGCCGCTGCGGAACTCGTGCACAATCGTGGTCAGGATGTACGCGCTGCGCTCGGGCGCCTGATTGCCCGCGAGTTTGAACAATTCAGCCGCGTTGCGCGCCGCTTCGGTCGCATCGTGGTCGCTCTTCGGCAACCCGTAGATCTGAAATACCTTGCACAGCGATTCGATTCCGTCCCTGCGGTCGCCTTCGGTAATCGGAGCGCCGGAACTTTCAGCCGAAGGCGCGTTTTCACTCGATCCGCTCCTCGCACCACCGATGCTGCGGATGATTCCGCGAAGGAAGAAAAAGGCCAGAAGCAACACCACCGCCGCAGCGATCGATCGTCCTGCCCTCTGAGCGGGTGAAAGTTCGCTCCACGGGATCCACTGGAATCCGCTCTTGCCTTTGTCCTCGCCGCCGTCGCTTGGCGGCGGCGGTCCCGGCGTGTGGATCACCGGCGCACGAATCTCAGGCTTGAACGGTTTGGGCTGCGGCGACGATCCGCGTATCGGCGGCGAAGAAGCGGGATTGTCTGCCGGCCTCGCCAGCGGAGTCGCACAGTAGCCGCAGAATACCATGCCCTCCGCGTTATCTTTGCCGCATTGCCTGCACGCAGGCATCAGATCACCTTGGCCTCATTACCTGATTTTCCCGGAACCAGTAAAAAGTGAAAAGTGAAAAGTGAAAAGTGAAAAAGTGAAAAAGTGAAAAAGCCGCTGGCAATTTGTCTCGTCCCTCCCCCGTACCATCAAATCATTAGCTGCGCGACGGCGACAAGCTGAAATCGACGACTGTGCAGATGCGTGCCCATGCTACTGCTGCGCCGTCCCCCCGAGCGCCGCCTTCACCATCGGCGCGAGCTCGCCCGTCTCGTGCAGCTCGCGAATAATATCGCAGCCGCCGACGAACTTGCCGTCGATATAAACCTGCGGAATCGTCGGCCAGTTGCTGTAACGCTTGATCGCGTCGCGCAGTTCGGGATCGCTGAGCACGTCGGCGGTCGCGAACGGCACGCCCAACTCCTCGAAAATAGCCACCGTCGCAGCCGAGAAACCGCATTGCGGAAGGCTGCGGTTGCCCTTCATGAAAATCATGACCTTGTTTTCTTTGACTGCCGATTCGATCTTTTCGATTATGTCCGCCATTTGATTCCTCTACCTCCGGTTCTGATATTGCGCCGGCGTCAATGTCTTGAGCGTGAGCGCATGCACCTGCACGCGCATCGCGTCGCCCAGCGCCTGATAGACCAGTTGATGCCGCTCGATTAGACTTTTGCCCTCGAAACTCGGGCTCACCACAATCGCCTCGAAATGGTCACGGCCGCCGGTGTAGTCGCGCACCTCGACCTGCGCGTCGGGAATCCCGCGCGCAATCATCGTCTCAATTTCCTTCGGGTCCATCACAGAAGTATATCGCTGGCTCGATTCTCGGGCCTTGCCCGATTCAGCCCGGCATCTTAACCCGCATCACGCTCGTGAATCCACAAGCACCGCCTGGCCCCTGCGCCTGAGCAAGGAGAATCCTTTTGTGTCATTCCGAGCGAAGCCGAGGGACCGCGTCTCCGAATCTTGCCTCTATTTGGAGCCTCCTCCCCCTAACCCTTCTAACAGGGCGAAGCCCGCATCTGCTCTTTTCTCCTTTCACCGGGTGCAGTGGTCACCCCTGGCCGTGGCGACGGCAGCGCAATATTAAGCCGTTCGCAAGGGGCCGCGTCCGCCAACGGCGGACGCCTTAACACTGGGTGCAGGGGTCACCCCTGCCAACGAAATTAATTCACTACTGAAATGTTCACGACGTGGCCGCGGTTCTCCTCGGGCTTGGCCGGAGCGCCGTGACCCTTGACACCGTCGAGCAGTTGCTTTGCGCTTGCGCTGATCTCGCCGGGATGCCTTGCGCCTACTAGTCGCGAAACCATCTTGCCGTCGGGTCCGACGAACAGTGTCGTCGGTATCGCCTCGACTCCCATGTCATCGACCAGCCGCTCGTCAGCCAGCGCGATTGGATAATTGATCCGGAACTCTTCGACAAACGGCGCGACCGCACGCAGCCCGTCGCCCTGGATCAGGTCGCACGAGACCCCGATTATCACCAGGCCGCGCGACTTGTTGTATTTCTTGTAGAGCGCGACCAGCTCGGGAATCTGCTTGCGGCACGGCCCGCACCAGGTCGCCCAGAAATCGACGATCACAGGATGACCCCGGTAATGGCTCAGGTCGATTTCTTTGCCGTCGAGGCCGGGCGCGCTGAAATCCAGGCCCTCATCCGCCGGCGACGGCTTCGCTTGCGGCCTGTCGAGCCGTAGCAGCGGCGCTGGCTCTTGATGCAGCGTGAAGTTGAAGCTGAAGAATGCACCCACGATCAGCGCCAGCGCGATTGTTATGCCGAGCGCGCGGATTACCTGTTGCCTGCCGATCATACCTGCTCGATTACTGCTTGCAGAACTTCGCGCACAACATTTCCCTCCGCGGCCCTGCGTCACGGAAGCACGCGGCCGCTAATCGTTAGATTAGCGCTATATGATACTACGCCGGCGCAGTTCCGACAGCCGCTGAGAGTCGTAGCCCAGCACGCTTGCCAGCACCTCGTCGGTGTTCTCGCCCAGCCGCGGCGCGCGAGTCGAGGGGATATCGGCGTCGCCAACGCCGACGCTCTTGAGCGGCGAGCCGGGCACGATCAGGCCGTCAAAATCCGGATGCTCCGCGTGCAGAATCATGTTGCGCGCCGCCAGATGCGGATCGCGGGTGACTTCCTCGACGTTGGCGATTGGAGCGCACGGGACCGACGCGTCGGCGAGCAGGCGCAACCAATGCTCGCGCGGCCTGGTCGCGAAGATGCGCGCCAGGATCGTCTCGAGCTCGGGATGGTGCGCGGTGCGATCGGAGTTGGTCAGAAATCGCGAATCGTCTTTGAGTTGCGGCATCGCGATCACGTCGCAAAAGCGCAGCCAGATCGCCTCGTTGCCCGCGCCCATCACGAAGTAGTCGTCGGCGGCGCGAAACTGTTGAAACGGCGTGATCGACGGATGCCGCGTGCCGAGCCGCCCTGGAATCTTGCCCGACAGCGAGTAGCGCGCCAGCGCGTCCTCGAGCATCGCCACCTGGCAATCGAGCATCGCGATATCGACGTGATTACCGACCCCGTCACGATCGCGCACCCGCAACGCCGACATGATCGCAATCACACCGTACAGCGCCGCCGACAGATCGCCCACCGACACGCCGCATCGGACCGGCTCGCCGCCCGGATTGCCGGTGATACTCATGGTGCCGCCGAGCGCCTGCGCCACGATGTCGTAAGCGGGCGCGGAAGTCATCGGCCCGGTCTGTCCGAAACCCGAGATCGAGCACAAAATTATCTTCGGATTGGCGGCTTTGAGTTGCGAATAGCCGAGCTTGAAGCGATCCATCGTGCCCGGCGAGAAATTCTCGACCACTACATCCGACTTTGCCGCCAGCTCGACAAAGATCGTGGCGCCCTCTTCGATCCGCAAGTCGAGCGTGACGCTGCGCTTGCCGCGATTGACGCTGTAGAAGTAGCCCGAGTCGCCCGACGGCATCATCGGCGCAAAGCTGCGCGAGTCGTCGCCGCAGCCCGGCATCTCAATTTTGATTACCTCGGCGCCGAGGTCCGCCAGATTCATCGTGCAGAACGGACCGGCCAATACGCGCGTCAGGTCCAGCACGCGTATGCCGCGCAGCGGCTTTTGATCGATCATCGATGGTTATCCTTGCGCAAGGCCTGCCGGGTCCCGCTGAATGTTAAGGCTATGCCTCAAGTCGAGCGGCGGTTTCCCGTGCGGCCGTGCTCGACGCATCGTAGCCGACTCAATGAACCGAGAGAATCTTGTCAACTAAAGTTCCGAAGGCGAAAACACGCCCGCCCCGGCGCGATCGAAGCACGGCCGGCAGTCTGTAACCGTGACCTCGAAAGTACCACACGCTATCAGTCGGCATGCTTGGAAAAGGCATCCGACTGTCGGGGCGCGAACGTCAGGAACTACAATCGCGGGCGCGGGACCAAGCCGATGATAATCACACTGACGATTACTATTGGCTTCATTCGTTTATGACTCCG
>CALAOW010000186.1 GCA_937889395.1 uncultured Pseudomonadota bacterium
TGCGAATCGCTCGAGTCGGCGCTGATGCCCACGACTTTTGCGCCGAGCGCTTTGAGCGGCGCAATGTTGTCGCGAAAGCTGCACGCCTCGACGGTGCATCCCGGCGTCATGTCCCTGGGATAGAAGTACAGCACCAGGTTGTTCGCGCCGATCAGATCTTTCAGCGCGACGGTCTTTCCGCCGGCGTCGGACAGCGCGAAGGCGGGCGCCTTTTTTCCTTGCAGGGCGGCGCTGGCGCTCTTCGACGCGACAGAACCCCCGGCCTTCGCGCAAGCGGCTGCGGTCTTCTTCGGAGTTTTCGCGGTGGTTTTTTTCGCTGTAGCCATGAGGTTGATTTAGCCTCGCTCTACGCTTGTGGCAACTTGGACATTATCGCGGCCGTCCCGAAACCACTTTCCTAATTCACGAAACCCCCTGTTTAGCAGGGTTTTCTGCCCCCTAGTTGACGAGGTGCCGGTCACACCCTAAACTTGGCCGACTGACAGTCCTTCGATCGATTGCACGTCCTCATGGCCGTTTACACCGAGTTAAGCAAACCGTTCCTCAAGGAGCTTGCAGACGATTACGGTCTGGGCCGCGTCACCGGCGCGACCGGTATCCAGGAAGGATCGGTCAACACCAACTATCTGCTCGAAGCCGCCAAGGGCAAATTCCTGCTGCGGTTGGACGAGGTCAAGAGCGAGAACGAGCTCAAGCGCGAAATCGATTTGCTTTCGTTTCTGCGCAAGCATTCGTTCCCGTGCCCGCATCCGATGCAGGATCGGATGGGACGCTTTCACCGCAATTTCAACAACCGCTGCGTGTCGCTGTTCAAGTACCAGGAGGGCAAGGTGCTGACGCCCGCCCGCCTCAAGCCGAGCCAGCTCGAAACGATCGGTCACACCCTTGGCGATCTGCATTTAATCGGCAAAGCGTACAAGAAGGGAATCGACAACCGCTTCAGCTTCGAGCGAATCGCCGACCTCTACCTGTCGGTGCGCACCCGGCTGCCCAACTACTTCCGCAAGATTTGCCGCACCCTCGACGACGAGGTCGAGTATCTGACGCGCTATCTCGAGAGCAAGCTGCCCAAGGGCGTCATCCACGGCGACATCTTCGCCGACAACCTGCTGTTTCGCGGCGAGAAGCTGACCGCGATGCTCGATTTCGACGCCGCATGCCGCGGCAAGTTCATTTTCGATATCGCGACCGCGGTCAATGCGCTGTGCTTCGTCGATGGCGCCTACTCGCTCGACCGGTTCCGCTATCTGCTGTCGGGTTACGAGTCGGTGCGCACGCTGTCGTTGGCGGAATGGGACGCGTTTCCCAACGAGCTGCGGTTCTCCTCGCTGCGTTTCACCGTGACGCGCCTGCACGATTTCTTTCTGCAGCCGGTGGACGGCAAGAACCGCGTGGACAAGGACTTCCGCGAGTTCTTCGATCGCCTGCGGGTGCTGCGCCGCGAGCGCCAGGGCGGGATGGAGCCGCTGCTGATGGCGATGGCGACCGGATACGACTACCGCAAGTATCAGAAGGTCAAAGCGACCGAGCGCCGCCAGGCGTGAAGCCGGCCGCCTGATTCAACCATCCGCGGAGAAATCCGTTGCCTTCAATTCTTGACAGCCTGAACTCCCCCGCGCCCGCGCTATGGCTCGAGGTTTCTCCCCCGCGCGGAATCAATCCGGGGCCGCTGATCCGCCGCCTCGCTGCGCTGGTGGGGCACGTCGATGCGATCAATCTGACCGACAACGCGCTGGGCAAGGTGAAGATGTCGGGGCTGGTGTTCGGCGCCGCGATCAAGGGGCGCCTGAATATCCCGGTCGTGCTGAACCTCTCGTGCCGCGACCGCAACCGCTTCGCGCTGAAATCCGATCTGCTCGGCGCGGCAGCTGTCGGGATCGACGCGGTGGTCGCGCTCAACGGCGACAAAATTCCGCCCGCCGCCGACGGCGTCGCGATCGCCTCGCATGACATCGACGCATACCGATTGCTCGCGATGATCGCCGACTTGAATCGCGGCGACACCGGAGAGGGCAAGGCGCTCCTGAGGAGGATCCCCTCGATTGTTGCCGGTGCGGTCGCAAATCCAAATCGAAAGAACCTCGAGCGCGAGTTCGAACTCCTCGCGCGCAAGGCCGCCGCGGGTGCGCGCTTCGTGATCACGCAGCCGGTGTTCGACGCCGGGACCGGGCGCCGCTTTATCGCCAAAGCCAACGCGCTCGGAATCAGCACGATGCTCGGGATTCTCCCCGTCAAGCGCGAGGCGATGGCAACCTACCTGATCGACCGCGTGAAAGACTTAAAGTGCGCGCGGATCCATCTGGACAGGTTCGGCGGGATGAGCGAAGAAGAGGTGCGCGCGATTTCGCTTCGCGAGAACCTGGCGCTGATGAAATCGTTGGCTGGTGAGGCCGCCGGGTTCAACATCATGAGCGGTGGCGGCCCGTCGCTGGCTATCGAGCTGGCCCTTCAGTTCAGCAGCTGGCGCAAGGGAGGTCGCTAAATGAACCGTATTCGCGCAGACAAGAATCGCACCGGCCGGGGATTGAAAGTGGGAAAAGCGAGCGCCGAAACCATCGCCCCGGACAATGCAAACGGCCGCGCCAAGGTCGAAGATGCGGTCCGCGTCATCATCCGCCATGTCGGTGAGGACCCGGATCGCGACGGACTCAAACGCACGCCCGCGCGCGTCGCCAGCGCTTATGAGTTTCTAACCAGCGGCTACTCCAAGGATCCCAAGGAAGCGATCAACGACGCGCTGTTTGTCGAACAAGACTACCAGGAAATGATCCTGTGCAAGGATTTGGACTTCTACTCCCTGTGCGAGCATCACCTGCTGCCGTTCATGGGCAAGGCGCACGTCGCCTACCTGCCCAATCGAAAAATAGTCGGAATCTCGAAGCTGGCGCGGTTGGTCGAAATCTACGCGCGACGGCTCCAGGTGCAGGAGCGCTTGACGACGCAGATCGCGCAGACCCTGATGTCGGAGATCGATCCGCTCGGCGTCGCCGTGGTGCTCGAGGCCGAGCATCTGTGCATGCGGATGCGCGGCGTCGAGAAGCAGAATTCCTACGTCACGACGTCGGCGATGCTTGGCGCGTTCCGCACCCACACCGAGACGCGCCAGGAGTTCATGCAACTGCTGCGCAACGGCAAACCATGACCCGGCGCATCACCGCTTCCGAAGTTTTGTGTCATCCCGAGCGAAGTCTGCGAAGCCGAGGGACCCCGGATCTTTTTCCTTGCCGCGTGCCCGTGGCACCGCCCTGACAGGAGACCTTTGCATAACTGGCACCGGATGCTGGAGCGTCGTTCTTTGTGTCATTCTGAGCGCAGCGAAGAAACCCGAATCTTTCTCGGCGCAAAACACTTCGACTTCACTGAGGGCATGCGAAGCCGAGTTGCTCCGAATTCAATATGCAGTTACGCACAGCTCTCTGTAAGGGAGAGGATGAAGGTGAGAGTGAAAAGTCATTGTACATCGCGCCATGTTTCCCCTTCTTAATACTGGCCACCCGTGCCCACGGGCGCGCGATTCAGGATTCTGCGAGTCGAGGTCGCAATGAAGAAGGGAATGCGCGTATCGAGCGCGAGCACCAAGCGCAAGGCGGTCCAGCGAGCGCTCGAACTCATGGTGCGTATGGCCGAGCAAGAGCGGTTACTTCGCTCGGCGCGCGGCAAATTCCGCTGGGAGGGAGACCTCGCTGCGATGCGCCGCGACCGTAAAATGTGATGGCTGCTGACGACAACGAAACATCGCTGGACGCACTCGGTCGATACGCGCTTCGCTACGTCAGGCCCGGGCATACCATTGGACTCGGCACCGGCCGCGCCGCCAGCGCGTTCATTCGGGCTCTGGGAGCCAGCCAGATTGAAGTTCGCGGCGTGCCGA
>CALAOW010000187.1 GCA_937889395.1 uncultured Pseudomonadota bacterium
AAGCTGAGGCTGCGCACGCATGTTATGCGTGGTGCGCTTGGGTTTGTACCCGGGCGGATACTTGAGATACAGAATGCGATCGGCAACCAACTCGCGCGACGAACCTGCGATCGGCGGTCCCTTGCTGCCGGCCAGATTGGGATCGCGGTTATGGCAAGCCATGCAGGTGGTCACGTACGCGATTCGCCCCCTCTCTGCCGGAGTCATCGGCTTCGACGGACCGCACGCCGACACTGCTATCGCGAATATCGCCGCGCACGCGCCGAGCCACGATTGCTGTGGCGCACGTGCCGCGGTTCCTGAACTGATGGAGCGGCCGAAGATGGTTTGCACGTGAGCTAGAGTTCGCGGCGGCCGCTAAGCGCACTGGTCAGAGTCGCAGAATCGCTGTATTCGAGGTCGCCGCCGGCTGGCAATCCGCGCGCCAGCCGCGTCGTCTTCACGCCCAGCGGTTTCAGTGCGCGCGCGATGTAAAGCGCGGTCGCCTCGCCCTCGACGGTCGCATTGGTCGCGATTATCACCTCGCGAACGACCGCAGGCGGACTTACGCGGGCAATCAGTTCCTTCATCTTGATGTCGTCGGGGCCGATGCCGTCCAACGGCGCGAGCGCGCCATTGAGCACGTGATACACGCCTCCAAAACTGCGCGCCCGCTCGATAGCCATTAAGTCCGCCGGCCCTTCCACGACGCAAATCACTTCCCGTTCCCTCCCCTCGTCGTCGCAAATCTGACAGCGTGGATGGTCCGACAGCCCGAAGCAACCCGAGCACAGACCGACACGCTCTTTCATTTCGAGCAGCGCTTCGGCCAGCGCGATCACCTGGTCGCGCGGCCGATTGAGCAGATTGAACACCAGCCGCGCCGCGGTCTTCTCGCCGATCCCGGGCAGCCGCGACAGCTCTTTGACAAGCCGCGTCATCGCAGGAGGCAGTCCGTCCTGCCGCTTCAGGTTTTCCGGCATCCCGCGCTCCGTCATTCGGTGCCGAGGCCGGGAATTTGCAGAGCCTGGAGCGGACCGAACTTGCCCATCTCGTCGGCGAGCATCCTTTGCGCGCGAGCCATCCCGTCGTTAACCGCGACCAGGATCAGGTCTTCGAGCATCGACTTGTCGTTGGCCGCGACGATCGCGGCGTCGATTTCTATTTTGCGCAGGCGCAGCGAGCCGTCCACGACCACGCGCACCATCCCGCCGCCCGATTGAGCCTCAACGGTTCTGGCTGACGCCGTTTCCTGCATCTCCTTCATTCGCGACTGCAGCTCTTGCGCCTGCTGCATCAATGCCGACAAATCTATTTCTGCCATTCTGATTGCTCCTTGCCGCTGGCCCCCCGGCGCGGCGTACTACTTTGATTCCGGGCCGCGCTTTCCTTCGCCGAAGCCGGCGCGAGATTCGGTATCCTGAGTTCCACCAGCCGCGCATCCAGCGTATCGAACACTCTTCGCACCGCGGGATCCGCAAGCACCGCTTGCCGTTCCTCGGGTGTCGCTGCGCGAAGCCGAGCATTCATCGCCGGCGGCGTCGGCGCGAGTTCTATGCTTGATTCAACAGGCTTTGATGGCGGCGTCTCTTTTTGCGCGTTCTCCGTGGCAATCGGATTATTTGTATCCGCCGCCGCCGCACGAGGCAATTCCCGCGTCAGGCCGTTGCCGCCCAGCGGGATCGCAGTGCGGCCGGCAGAGCCAGGCTTCGCCACCCCGTTGGTCGAAAGCTCGACTCGAATCGCGCGGCCGAGATGCTCGCTCGCAAGCTCCGCAATCACCATCTTGTTGTCGTTCAGATAGCGGACGTAAATGTCGTTTCGCGCCGTGACCGTCAGCAGGTCGCCGTCGAGCACAAGTCCCGCGCCCTGCTCCATGAAACCGGCCAGCGCGGCGCGTCGGCCGCGGATGAAATCGCGCAGCTCGGGAAGTTCGCGCGGGCTGTCGTCTTGAAACTCATGGCGAAGCGGCGCATCGGCCTTGACTTCGCCCTCGACGCGCAGCCGCCGCGCACCGCTGGATGGTTCCTTCGATGCGGGCTGCGGCTTCGCCGCGTCCCGGCTGCTTAAGCCGCCGCCCGACGGCGCGGGTGGAGTCCCCGGGGTCGGCGGCGCGGCCGCGCCGATCGCACGCAGCAATTCGTCGGCGTCGATCACCGCCGCCAGCGACGCCATCCGTACCACCGCCATTTCGAGCAGCAGGTCGGGGTACGGCGAGCGAAGAATCTGTTCCTGCGAATCGGCCATCAGACGAAACAGCCGCATGATGTCGCGTGAACTCGCGCCCGCGGCCAGCCGCTTAAGCTCCGTCACTTCGTGATCGGGAATATCGTCGAGCGGGCTATCCGCGTCGCTTGCGGGAAGTTTCGCGACCGCGAGATTTCTGAACGTTTCGAGCAAATCGCGCCCCAGCGATTCAAGGTTTGCGCCGCGGCTCTTAAGCTCACGCACGTGCGCCAGCGCTGCGGCCGCGTTCTTCTCCAAAATCGCGTCGGCCAGTTTCAAAACCGTAGTCCGGCTCGCCACGCCGAGCGACGATGCCACCTCGGCCTCCGTCACCTTCCCCGACGCCATTGCCGTTGCCATCGCGGTCTCGAGCATCCGCTCCGCATCGCGCATGCTGCCGCCGGCCTCGCGCGCGAGCAGCCGCAGCGCCGTCTCCTCGGCCTCGAGCCCTTCGCGCCGTGCGAGATCCTTCAGCCGCTCGAGAATCGTCAGGTACGGGATGCGCCGAAAGTCGTAGCGCTGCAGGCGCGACAGGATCGTCTCCGGCATCTTCTGCGGCTCGGTCGTCGCGAGGATAAACTTGACGTGCGGCGGCGGCTCCTCGAGCGTCTTGAGCAGCGCGTTGAAGGCCGAATCGGTCAGCTGATGCGCCTCGTCGATAATGTAAATCTTGAAGCGGTCGCGCGCCGGGCGGTAACTCAAGTTTTCGATTATCGCGCGCGCGTCCTCGATCTTGCGGTAGGTGGCGCCGTCGATCTCACTGACGTCGAGCGAGCGGCCGCCGCGAATCTCGACGCATGCCGCACATTCGCCGCACGGCTCCGCGGTCGGACCTTTCTCGCAATTGAGGCATCGCGCGAGAATTCTCGCCGCCGTGGTCTTGCCCACGCCGCGAATCCCGGTGAACAGAAACGCGTGCGCTATTCGGCCCCGCTTCAGCGCTTCGCCGAGCGTGCGCGTCACGTGCTCCTGGCCCACCAGCTCCGAGAAACGCTCCGGTCGCCATTTGCGCGCCAGTACGAGATGTGTCGTCAGGGATTCGGCCATCGCGAACTCTTTTCGCACTGGAACTGCCCGTCGAATGATAGCCAGGCACCCCTGCGGCACAGGGTGGCAGCCGGTACCGTTGCTTCCTTCCGGACCTGGCGGGGTTCGCGGCCTTCCCTTGCGCAGGACCCGGCTATCAGCGGCGGGCAGTCCCGATAAATTGCTCCAGCGCGCGTCCTCTTGCGCGCTCTATTACATTATCACTACGCCACTCATGCAACTGCTAATGACGAAAATCTTTCGTGCCCGCCGTAACTCGATTGTGCGACAACCGGCGCCAATCGTCGGGCGCCGGGTGAGGATGGGGGTGATGGCGCGTGCCGCGCCCCGTT
>CALAOW010000188.1 GCA_937889395.1 uncultured Pseudomonadota bacterium
CTTCAGGCTTGGCCAGTGGACGAATCGGCCGCCCGATGCTTGCGCGATGCCGTGTGTCTGATATCGTCAAAGACTGCGGCGTCGGCGGTTGCCGGTACTGTCGCGCGGCAAAACGCCGGTGTAATATGGCCCCGTTTCCGAATTTTTGGAGGTTCCAGCGATGCCTGCTCGCTCGATATCGACTGCAAGCCTGACCTTCGGATTAGTCTCGATACCGGTCCGTTTGTTTCCGGCTACGAGTTCAAAATCGGTCAGGTTCAACCTGCTTCACGAGAAGGACAAGAGCCGTATCCAGGAAAAGATTTTCTGTCCGGTGGAAGAAAAGATCATCGACCGCAGCGAGTTGGTCAGGGGCTATGAGATCGAGAAGGGCCGCTACGTAACCTTCACCGACGAGGAATTGAAAAAGCTCGAAGCGCAGGCCGATCGCGCGATCGAAATAGAAGAGTTTATCCCGGTCACCGAGGTAGATCCGGTGTACTTCGAGAACTCATATTTGCTCGGATGCGAACCTACTTCGGCAAAGGCCTACCATCTGCTCAAGGAAGCGATGACAAAAGCGGGCCGGGTCGGACTCGCCAAGTTTACGATGCGGGGCAAGGAACGTTTGGTGCTTATCCGGCCGCATAATGATGGCCTGATGCTGCATACGATGTACTACGAAGATGAGATTCGATCTTTCAAGGAGATCGACCACGGGGCCGACGCTCCGGTCAAAGACTCAGAACTCTCGCTCGCGCAGCGTTTGATCGCGGACCTTACCCAGAAGAAGTTCGAGCCGGCGAAATACAAGGACAACTATCGCGAACGGGTAATAGAGGCGGCCGAGCAGAAACTCGCGGGACACGAGGTCTCTGAGCCCACGCCGGAAGCGCGCCGTGGCAATGTGATCGACCTGATGAGCGCTTTGAAGGCCTCGCTCAAAAAGCGCGGGGTCGCATTCAACGCCGAAGCTCAAGAGGAATCCGCGAAATCGTCCAAAGCGGAACCGTCGGAGGCTCTGGAACGCAAGGCTCAGCCGAAGCGATCGCGTTCTCGCGGCGCACGCTAGCGTCTGCCGGTTGATTGGCGGCGCGGTCGCGGCCAGCCCGATCTCAGATAATTCGACGCGCGGCTTCCCCCGATGTCGCTGAGTAAATACCGCGAAAAACGGCACGCCGAGCGAACTCCAGAGCCGTTCGGGCATACCGTCCCGACTGGCCGCTCGGCGACCGGCGGGATCTTCGTCATCCAGAAACACGCCGCGCGGCGGCTTCACTACGATTTCCGGCTCGAGATGGAGGGCGTGCTCCGCTCGTGGGCGGTCCCCAAAGGTCCTTCGCTTAATCCGGCCGACAAGCGGCTTGCGGTCGCAGTAGAGGATCATCCGCTCGAATACGGCGACTTCGAAGGGGTTATTCCGGAAGGCAACTACGGCGCAGGTTCGGTTATCGTCTGGGATCGCGGCGTGTACGGCGTTCTGGAGGGCGAGGGGGAAGCGGCGCAGGCGATACGCAACGGCAAAGTAGATATCAATCTCCACGGCTTCAAACTTGGCGGAGCGTTTACGCTGGTGCGGACCGGAGGGCGCCGCAATACCGCCCCACAGGACAAGCAAAACTGGCTGCTGATCAAGAAACGCGACGAATACGCCACGTCAGCCGACGTCCTCGAGGAGCATCCCCGTTCGGTGCTGTCGGGGTTGACGATCGACGAGATGCGCGATGCGCCGTCGGTGGGCCGGAAAGTTACCAGCCGACTCGTACAAGCGAAGCTCCCGGAACTCGCAAGTCCGGTGAAACGCGCCGATTTTCCGCTGATGCTGGCCAAGCTCGGCGGCGATCCTTTTGATAGTTCCGGCTGGCTGTTCGAACTCAAGTACGACGGCGTGCGCGCGCTTGCGATTCGTGACGGCGCGACCGCCCATCTATACGCGCGCAGTGGAACCGAGATTACCGCGCGCTATCCGGAAGTCGTCCTCGCCTTGAATTCGCTGCCGTACGAACGATTTGTCCTCGACGGCGAAATCGTCGCGCACGGCGACGATGGCCGTCCGAGCTTTCAGTTGCTGCAACGCAGGATGCATGTGAATGACACGCGCCAGATCGCGCGTCTGAGCTTCGCGGTTCCGGTCCGCTATTTTGTTTTCGATCTTCTCGCCTTCGATCGTTTCGACACGCGAACGCTGCCACTCGAAGAGCGCAAGCATCGCGTAAGTGAACTAATCCTCGGCGAAGGTCCGGTGCGCTATTGCGACCACGTAGTCGAGCGGGGCAGAGATTTCTACGCGGCGGTCGCCGAGAAGGGGCTCGAGGGAATCGTCGGCAAATTGCGCAAGTCACCTTATCGCGGAGCGCGAAGCGGCGATTGGCTGAAGATCAAATGCCCGCAGATCCGGCGATTCGTGATCGGTGGTTACACAGCCCCTGAAGGATCGCGGACTCATTTCGGCGCGTTGCTGCTCGGTCAATACGAATCCGATGGCGCACTCCGCTACACGGACAAGGTCGGCACCGGCTTCAATCGCGATACTCTGCGCAAGATCCATGCGATGCTCGAAGAGCGCGCGCAATCGGCATCGCCATTTCGCAAGGCCGCCCTCGATGAGCCCGCGCCCGCAAGGACTGCGCGTTTCGTGCGGCCGGAACTTGTCTGCGAGGTCAGGTTCACGGAGTGGACGAACAATGGAGGCGTCAGGCATCCCAGCTTTCTGCGCCTCGTCGAGGGTGCCGATCCGCGCGAATGCCGTTACGAGGGTCCCGAGCGCGATTCCGACCCGCCGGCGATAGTCGCCGAGCCTCGGGACGATCGCGGACCCACCGAGGAACATGCGGGAGATCGCGGAGTAGCTATCAGGCAGGCTGCCGAAGCCAACGTTGATGCCAACTCGAATGACGTCAAGAAGGACCGCGCGAGCGGAGCTGCCACAACCGTGTCTCATCCGGATAAAATCTTCTTTCCCAGGGCGGGTTACACGAAAGGCGACCTGGTCGCGTACTATCGCGCGATTTCGAGATGGATGCTGCCCTATCTCAAGGATCGGCCCGTGATGCTCGCGCGATATCCCGATGGTATCGCGGGCAAGACGTTCTATCAGAAGGATGCGCCCGCGTTTGTACCATCGTGGATTCGTACTGAAAAGATTTGGTCCGAAGAGTCGAAGCGCGAGATCGGCTACTTCCTTCTCGACACCGAGGAGGCTCTTGCGTACGTCGCAAATCTTGCCGCAATCACGATTCACATCTGGTCGTCGCGCATCACTCACCTGGAACGTCCCGACTGGCTGCTGTTCGATATCGATCCGAAAGGCTCGACCACGCGACTGGCGGTCCAGGTGGCGCGCGAGACCGCCGCGGTTCTGCGCGAGGTGGGCCTCGAGCCAT
>CALAOW010000189.1 GCA_937889395.1 uncultured Pseudomonadota bacterium
GGTGCCGAGGGCGGGACTTGAACCCGCACATGCTTGCGCACGGAGGATTTTGAGTCCTCTGCGTCTGCCATTCCGCCACCTCGGCACTCGAAGAAGTCGCAGACTCAAGCCGGGTTATCTTAAGCAAAGGTAGCGCCGCCGGCAATGGCGACAGGATGGCACCGACCCGCGCATCGATCGCGACCCCACGATTCGATCATGCATCCAATCCCGACGGACTGCGCAACGCGGTGACCGGGATAGCCAATCGACGGCGACTTCCGCAGTATTATGACGGTCATAGGTTAGTATTGCCATGAATACTAAGTACGATTCTCACTTATATTCCGCGAGTGGTTGCTTGGTATAGTATGAGGAGCGCACTATATATTCATGGAAGCAGTTGCCCCCCGCATTTCCGCGCGTGTCCCGGTTGCGCAACCGCACGTCATAACCGCAGGCCTAAGGCACGCGCTGGGCAACTGTCTGCTCGCCGTAACGTTCCTGCTCGCGACGCTGCCGGCCGCGCGCGAACTCAGCTTCAGCCTGGCGGGAGCCGCTAACGTGGTATGGCTGACGGGCGACGCGACCATGGCCGTCATGTCGTTCGCGCGATTTGCCCCGCGCACCTCGAGCGTAAATCTGCGCACGCTCGCCGCATCCGGCGGCATGCTAATCCTCCCTTGTTTGATGCGTCCGACAAACCCATCTATCGGCGCGCTCGCGACGAGCGGGCTTATTTTCGAGTTGTTCGGCATCGTGCTGAGCCAGATCGCGCGGGTCTATATGGGTCGCAGCTTCGGTGTGTTGCCGGCGAACCGTGGAATCGTGTCGAAGGGGCCGTTTCGATGGGTTCGTCATCCAATATATTTCGGATGGCTGATGCTTTCGATCGGCTATGCGATGTCCTATCCGAACGCCCGCAACATTATACTGATCGCGACGACGCTTCCCTTTATGGTCTGGCGAATCGATCAGGAAGAAGTACATTTGAGCGCGGATCCCGAGTACCGTCGCTACATGGATCGGGTCCGGTACCGTTTGTGCCCCGGGGTGGTTTGAGCGAGGTTTGATCCCGGGCGCCGGCTGGCCCCCCCGCCTATTCCTGCGACGAGCGAGCTTCAATGCGGCCGCGGCCGCGCGTACCCATCAGGTAGAGTCCGCCTGCCAGCGGAGTCGAAAGAATCATCGCGAAAGCGAGTCCGCCGATCACCGCGATTGCCAACGGCTGCTGAACCTTGGCGCCCGCGCCGAAGCCGAGCGCGAGCGGGAACAGGCCCGCAGCGGTGGCGAGCGTGGTCATGATGATCGGGCGCAGCCTCACGGTCGCCGCATCGAACAACGCCGCGCCTGGTTGTGCGCCCGCGCCGACTTCACGCTCGGCATGGTCGAGCAGCAGGATGCCGTTCTTTGCGGTGATTCCCGCGACCATGATGATTCCCATGAACGATGAGATGTTCAGTGTCATGCCGGTCACGGCGAGCGAGATGAAGCTGCCGGCAAGACACGACATCGCGGCGACCAGGCACGCGATTGCGGGCGCAAGTCGTGCGAACTCCCAGACCAGAATCAGGAACATCATGATCGTCCCTGCCACCAGCACCAGCGCGAGCTCGCGAAACGCCTGCTGTTGCTGAGCGTACAGGCCGCCGTATTCGAGCGATACTCCCGCCGCCAGCGGCATCCTGGCCAGGCTCTGCTTGACCTCGTTGACCGCGGTGCCGAGGTCGATACCCTCGAGCCGCGCCGTGACATGCACGACGGGACGCTGGCGCTCGCGCGCGATTTCGCTGGTCTCGCCGAGAAAGTTGATCTTTGTGACTGACGCGAGCGGGACGCGCGCATTCGAGCTCGACTTGAGAATCACCTCCGACAGAGTTCCGAGATCTTCGTGGAATGCGTCCGGGTACCGCACGCGTACGCCGACCAGCCGATCGCCCGACAGCACGTTGGTGGCAATCGTTCCTTGAATCACCGAATTGAGCGCCGCGCGAATATCATCGGCGCTCAGTCCGTAATGCGCCGCTGAAGTGTTATCGACGACGACTGCCTGCTCCGGGATGCTCAGCACGATTCCATCGAAGACGTCCACCAGGCCATGGATCGAGCG
Source organism: uncultured Pseudomonadota bacterium (assembly GCA_937889395.1). Classification (GTDB taxonomy): domain Bacteria; phylum Desulfobacterota; class Binatia; order Binatales; family Binataceae; genus Binatus. Next base: position 2,090 of record CALAOW010000189.1, read on the forward strand.
CATCCGGTTCGCCACTTGCCGCGCGGTCGCCTCGATCGTTTTCTGGTCGGGGCCGAAAACCTTGACTTCGATCGGCTCCGGAACGCCCGAAAGATCGCCGATCAAGTCCTGCAGCACTTGCGAGAACTCGATCGATACGCCGGGCACAGAGTTCAGGATGCGATCGCGGATGGAATCCACGACCGCGTCGATTTCGCGTTTGCGGTCCGCCTTCAGGCGCACGGATATGTCCCCGCGATTCGATTCGGTCAGAAAAAATCCAAGCTGCGTGCCGGTGCGGCGGCTGAACGCGACGACTTCGGGCGTCGTTTTCAGAACCGACTGAATCGAGTCGAGCAGCGCAGTCGTGTCAGGAAGCGTGCTCTGCGGCGGCGTGAGGTAGTCGAGGATAAAGGCGCCTTCGTCGAGCGGCGGCAGATAGTCCGTGCCTATACTGTTGTACACCAGGTACGCGACGAACATTGAAGCGATCGCACCAAGAATTGCCAGCGCAGGAATGCGGATGACAGGCCGGAGCGCCGTCAGAAATGCCGTCTGAACGCCGCGATAGATTCGCCCCGCTTCGCGCGCGCGCCCGCGAAACCGCGCAATCGCGAGTTCCATTGCAGGCGTGAAGTAGATCGCGAGCATCAGCGAAATGGCCAGTCCCCCGCTGAGCGTCGCGGCCAGCGAGCGGAAGAAAACGCCGGTTACGCCCGAAATAAAAACCAGCGGCCCGAATACAACGATCACCGTCATCGTCGAGGCGAACAGCGGGCGCCGAAGATTCTTGAGCGCTTCGGCCACCGCCGTCCCGGTGGACTGGCCGGCCGCGAGTTCGCGATGAATCGCTTCGATCATCACGATTGCGTCGTCGATGAAAAGTCCGATTCCTGCCGCCAGTCCGCCCAGCGTCATCATGTTGAAAGTCAGTCCCGCAACCTTCATCACGATGAACGTGATCGCGACCGTGCAAGGCACCACGATCCCCGCGACCAGCGCGCTCAGCGGACTCATCGTGAATACCAGCACCACCAGCACCGCCAGCACGAGACCGAGTACGATCGCATCGCGCACGCTGTTGAACGATTCGGCAACGAGCTCGGACTGATCGTACGAGACCGAGAACTGAACGTCGGGATAGCGCTGGCGAAACTCCGCCAGCATCTGCCGCGCCTCGGCCGCGATCTGCACCGTGCTGCCGCCTGGCCGACGCGAGATTCCCACCAGCACCGCCGCTCCATTCTCGGACGCGGCCCGGATGTAGTCTTCCTGGATTCCAAGTTCGACCGAACCTACATCGCTCACGCGTACCGGTTGACCGCCCGTCGCCCAGAGCGGCACCGCGGCAATCTGGCCGGCCTGATGCAGATCGGTCGTCACTACTGTCAGCAGCATCCGATGCGATTCGTTCATCCGGCCCGCCGACGCGATCACGTTGTTCTTTGCCAGCCCCGCGACGACGTCGCCCGGCGACATGTCATGCTGCAGCATCCGCGCCGGATCGAGCCGCACCACGAATTCGCGATACTTGCCGCCGATTACGCCGACCCGGTAGGTGCCGTCGATTCGATGCAGGCTCGGAACGAGGTCGTAGTTTACGATGTCGGTCAGTTCGGGCAGGCTGCGAAGCTTTGAACTCAGACTGAGATCGACGATCGGAAATGTACCGGTCGTCAGCAGCACCGCATCGACTGCCGTATCGTTGGGCAGCTGCGTGCGCGTATGCGCGACCGCGGCGCTCAGCGTCTGGAAGCTGATTTGCGGGTCGGCGTCTTCGCCGAACGTGACGTCTATCTCGGCGCTGCCGCGCGTCGTCGTCGATCGAACCAACGTCACCCCGACCACGCTGTAGGCAGCTTCCTCCAGCGGTCGCGTGACCGCCGCGAGCATCTGTTCGGCAGGCAGGTCGCCGCTGTCGGCAAGAATCGTCGCGCGGCGAAACGTGATCTCGGGGAATATCGCGCTCGGAATTGTTCCGGCCAGGATGACCCCGAGCACGCTGGCTGCCAGCACCGACAGCACCGCCAGCGTCGAGCTGCTGCGCGTCATTGATTTCCCTGCGCGACGCGAACGCCAAGGCCGTCGGATAACGCATAGCCGCCCGAAGTCACGACCAGGTCGCCCGCTTTGATTCCGGCGGTCACCTGGACCAGGTCGCGATCGCGAAGCCCGGCCTTTATGTCGGTGCGATGCGCGCGCCCGTCGGCGCCGATTACAAACACATGGTAGCGATCCGCGCCTTGATCCTGAAACAGCGCGGCGGCCGGAACTACAATTGCGTCGGGCGCACTCGCAACCTCGACCCGCACTTCAACCGGTGCGCCTGCCTCCGCGATGCGTTCCGCGCCTGTGAAATCGGTCCGCACCGCCGAGCTCGCGCTGGCTGCGTCGAAATTCGGCAGGATCGCCGCGACGCGCGCGGGAAACTCAACGCCGGGACGAAAGGGAGTCGTCACCGTTGCGGCCATCCCGGGCCTCACCAATGAGAGCTGGCTCAGCGGCACCGACGTATCGACATAGAGGCTTGCCGGATCGATCAGATCGACCAGCGTATCGAGGTCGGCAACCATTTGGCCGCTGGTGACCGGCGGTTGCGAGACAACCCCGGACTCGGGCGCAACCACCGGTATCCCGGCGCTATGATTGTAGCGGCCGACCGACGCACTCAGCGCCGCAGCGTCCTGCGGATCGATCTTGCGTGCGACCTCGAGCCCGGCCTCCGCCGCTTCGATCTCGCGATTGACAACGTGCGCAACGATCTGGCCCTTGCGCACCGAATCGCCGCTGGCGAGTTTCATTCCCGTCACGCGCCCCGCGGTGGGCGCACGTATGATCACGTGGCGCATCGCGACCGTCTTTCCGAGCAGGCGAAGCTCACTTGTCATCGGATGGACTTCGGCCCTGGCCGCGCTCACCAGCAGGACGGGATTGGGCTGCGCCGCGCTTTCGCCGTCGCCTTTCTTTGCGCCGCCGCATCCTGCAATCAACGCGCTCGCCATTGCCGCCGCGAAGATCGCGCTGGCCCAACTGTGCGAACCCGCGCGCTTCATCATTGGATACGGCCGAAAACCAGGTTGGTCTCCGCCACCGCCTCGCGCGCGTTGAATTCCTGGTCGTGGCGCTGGAGCCGCAATTGCTCGGCCTGCTGATACGAATCCAGCACCTCGAGCATCGTCACGGTGCCACCGCCCAGAAACCGCGTCCACGTAAGCCGGGAGTTGTCGTCCGCCGTCGGCTGCGCGCGCGACAGGATGTCGAGCTGCCGCTGCGCCTCGTCGTAGCGAATCGACGCGTCTGCTATCCGCCGCTGCAGCAGGTACCCGGCCTGTCGCGCCTGCGCTGTCGCCGAATGTTCTTTCGCCTTCGCCTGGTCGATGTGCGATGAGATCAAGCCGCCGTCAAACACCGGGATCGACACCACGCCGTCGTAAGAGCCGCCAAAGTTGTGCAAAACCGTCGGACGCGGATCGACGCCGAGAAACCCAGTTGTGAAGACGACCTGGAATGTCGGCAGACGCTCGGCCTTCGCGGCTTCGATTTGCGAGCTCGCCGACGCGATCGCGCGGTTCGCCGCCTGCATCACGGGGCTTTGCGCGAGATCGCCCGACGGCTTCGGAGGAACTCTGCTGATACTCGCGATGTCGAGGTCCGGCTGATTGGGCTCGCCAATCAAAATGCCCAGCGCCGCCGTCGCGCGCTCGCTGTTGCCGCGTGCCGCGTCGAGCGTAAGCTCGGTGCTGTCGCGCGCGGTGCGGAACCTCAGCACGTCATTCGTGATCACGCGTCCGCTTTTTTCGAGCTGCTCGATCGTGGTGACGTAGCGCGTCAACCGTTCCAGGCTGGCCCGCAAATCCCCTTGCGCTCCGCGCGCGCGAAGCAAGTCGAAGTAGGCGATCGAAGTATCGAAGACAATTTGCGCCCGTGCCACTGCCACCCCCAGCCGCGACGCTTCGCTCTCATACTCGGCCGCGCGCAGCCGCGCCTGGCGCCGTCCCCAGTCCCACGCCGTGTAATCGAGCGTCAGCCCAGCGCTGGAAAGTCCGCGGTTGGTGATGACCTGATCGTAACCCGGCGCCTGGTAGTACTCCGCACGCGCCCCTACCGTCGGAAACAGTGGAGCGCGCTGCTCGCGCACGTTTGCGATGCTCATATCGCTCGCCGCAGCCGCGACGTCCACCGACGGCGCCAGACGCAGCGCCCGATCGATCGCGTCGGACAGAGTAATGCCCGCAGCGGAGGCCACCGAAGCCCAAGTCAGGATCGCGGCAGCAAGCACCACCGTAGATAGGTTGCGGCAAGTTTGCTCCATTCACGAAAGGGTAACAGCGGCTTGCCAGCCGGCCAAATTAATGGACGTTAAGCTTAAATTGAGAAGCGGCGGCTATCGGAGCGGGGCGGTTGCTCGATTCGGATCCTCTTTGTAAAGCGCCAGCGTCACGACGAACGCGCATCCGCCTGCCGGAAGATTCGCGGCTGCGATCTCGCCGCCATGCGCCCGCACGATTTCCCGGCACAGGCTCAAGCCCAGGCCGCTGCCTTCGCCGGGCGACCCTGCGCCGCGAAAAAATCGATCGAAAATATGCGGCAGCTCCGCCGGATGGATTCCCTGCCCGGTGTCGGCGACGCGGATAATCGCGTGATTCGAATCACTCTTCAGCCCGACTTCGATCGATCCATGCGCCGGCGTGAACTTCAGGGCGTTGTCGAGCAGATTGACGACCAGGCGGCGCAGATGCGACGCGTTGCCATTGACGAAAACGTCCTCGGGCGCGTTGACCGAAAGCTTTATCTCGCGCGCCTGCGCCAGCGGTCCGACCGTCGCCGCTATCTCGCTCAGCAGCGCGCGAAGATTCAGCCGCTCCCGATCGACCATTACTTCGCCATTGAGCCGCGACAGCATCAGCAGTTCGTCGGCAATCCTGCACAGCGACAGCGCCTCGCGATGCGCCGCCCCGAGTGCGGCGCGATTTTGCTCGGCCGAGCGATCGCGCGCGAGCGCTACTTCCAGCCCCGTGCGCAGCACCGTCAGCGGTGTCCGCAGTTCATGCGCGGCGTCGGATGCGAACCTGCGCTCCGTCGCCGACGCGCGTTCCAGACGCTCCAGTAGTGCATTGATAACCGCCGTGAGCCGTGCAACTTCATCAGCCACCGGCGGGACCGTCAGCCGCGAGCTCAGATTCGCCGGCCCAATCGCGTCGAGCCCCGCCGTCACCGATTCGATCGGCCGCAGCGCCCGGCCCGCCAGCAAGTATCCTCCACCGACGCAAAGCAGCAGCACGATCGGCACCATCAGCAGCAGCAGGTTGCGAAGGCTGTCAACCGATTCCTGAACCAGGCGCGGCTGCACCCCGCTTTGCAGGTACGCGAGCTCGCCGTCGTACATCATCGGAACGACCGCGAACCTGAAGGCGCGGTTGCCCACAATCGCCGCGTGCGTGGGGAGTCTCGGATCGAACGGCGGCGGGATCGTGTGGATGTCGCCGTAGTTTCCAACCTCGTCATGCGCCGTGACGATTCGTACCCGCCGGCCGGGCCCGATATCCGTCTCGAGGCTCAGCCGCTGCAGGATTCCAAGGGCACCCGGCGTGCCGCCGCGCTGGATTTGATCAGCCGTGTTTTCGGCCTCTTCCAGCAGCGCCGCATCGAGACCGCTCAATTGCTGGCGCTCGAAGAGTTGTACGACTGCGATCGCCGCGGCCAGCAGGATCGCCGCCAGCACCGCGGCCCAGTAAATGGTTAGCCTGAGTCTGATCGTCATTGGCGGCCGCCGCGCGGCAACAGCAACGCGCGGCGTCATTCCGCGCGTATCGTGTATCCGACTCCGCGCACGGTGACTATCAGCGAACGATCGGCGCGCGGATCGATCTTCTGGCGCAGCCGATTGACGAATACTTCGATCAGGTTGGTCAGCGAGTTGTAATTCGAATCCCAAACCGTCTCCGTGATCATGTCGCGTGTCACCACCTGCCCGGCGTTTCGCATCAGCAATTCGAGCAGCATCTTTTCCTTCGGCGACAGATTCAAATTGTGCTCGCCGATTTTCGCGCGCCGCTTGACCGTGTCGAATTCCAGCTCGCCGACTTTGAGAATCGTCGATGCTTGCGCCCGCGGACGGCGCGCCAGCGCCTTGATTCTCGCCACCAGCTCGGCAAACGCGAACGGCTTGGTCAGATAGTCGTCGCCGCCGCTGTCGAGTCCGGCGACGCGTTCTTCGAGCAATCCGCGCGCGGTCAGAATCAGCACCGGCGTCTGGTTGCCCGCCGCGCGCATCTCGCGCAGCAGCTCCAGTCCGCTTTTCCCCGGCAACCCAAGGTCCAGGACGATCAGATCGAGCGCGCCGCGCTCGATTATCGGTCCCGCGGCCTCAGCACTCCCGGCGATTTCGACCGAGAAGTCTTCCTCGACAAGTCCCTGCTTGACCGCATTGGCCAGCCGAGCCTCGTCCTCGATCAGCAGAATGCGCAGCGCGTTCATACCCTCCGATGCTGGCACGGCGGCGCATCCAAAAAAAGCGATGCGCCCGCCCCGTCAGACCGCGAAATCGTTGCCCCATCCGCCGCGGGCTGATGTAACATCGCGGTGGCGCCAGCGCGGCGACTATCGAATCGGGACGGGATGCCCATGGAAGACAAAACAGTTCTCTACGAGAAGCACGACCGCGTTGCCAGGGTCATCCTCAACCGTCCGCGCTATAGGAACGCGCAGTCGCGGCGATTGCTCGAGGAAATGGACGACGCCTTCGCCACCGCCAACGCCGACGACGACGTCCGCGTCATCATTCTCTCCGGCGCCGGCGACAACTTCTGCTCCGGCCACGACCTCGGCACGCCCGAGGAAAAAGAGGACCAGAATCGCCGCCCGTTTCCCAAGGGCGTGCGCGGCGAGTATGCCCGCTCGCGCCAGATGTACCTCGACAACACGCTGCGATGGCGCGATCTCGACAAGCCCACCATCGCGCAGGTGCAGGGCCTGTGCATCTTCGGCGGATGGATGTTCGCGGCCGCGATGGACCTCATCGTTGCTTCCGACGACGCCAAGTTTCTGCCCGCGCTCTTGCAGTACTTCTCGATTCCGTGGGATATGCCCCCGCGCAAGGCCAAGGAAATCCTCTTCCAGAGCCGCTTCGTCGACGCCGACGAGGCCTGCCGCCTCGGCTTCGTCAATATGGTCGTGCCGCGCGCCGCGCTCGAGGCCGAAACGATGGCGCTTGCGAATCGAATCGCCGAGAGCGACCGCTTCACGCTCCGCATGGTCAAGTGGGCGGTCAATTCCGCGCAGGACGCGATGGGCTTCAGCACCGCGATTCGCAACGCTCATTCGCATCACATGGTGCTCGGCATCGGCGG
>CALAOW010000190.1 GCA_937889395.1 uncultured Pseudomonadota bacterium
GAGATCGTGGACGCGATCACGTTGTAGGGCATGGCCACGTTGATTTCACCCGCCAGTTCGATGAAGCGGGTGCGGAAATCGAACTCCTTCGCCTTCCAGGAAAGATAGAACGGGTCGACGGGAATGCAGTGTCCGCCGAGACCCGGCCCGGGATAAAAGGGATGGAAGCCGAAAGGCTTGGTGGCGGCGGCATCGATGATCTCCCAGATGTTGAGGTCCATGCGCAGGCAGAGCATCTTGAGTTCGTTGACCAGCGCGATGTTGACGCAGCGGTAGATGTTCTCGAGCAACTTGGTCATCTCCGCCGCCGCGGGTGAAGAGACGGGAACGGTACGGCGGAAGATGGAGCCATAGAGCGCGGCTGCGATTGCGCTGGCCTGGGGATCGAGTCCGCCAATCACTTTCGGAATGTCGTGACGAGCCACCTGGGTGTTGCCGGGATCCTCACGCTCGGGCGAGAACACGACCCAGATCTCGTTGTCGGCGGCGGCTCCGTTGCGAGAAGCTTTCAGGCCGGCCTTGTTCTCCTTTTCGAGAATCGGAATCAGGACTTCTTCCGTGGTGCCCGGGTAGGTCGTGCTCTCGAGGATGACGATCTGACCGGCGCGCAGATAGGGCGCTACGGCGTGGGCGGTGTCGGTGATGTAGCTGAGGTCGGGCTCGTGATATTCGTTGAGCGGCGTGGGGACGCAGATGATGATCGCATCCATAGCGGTGATTTGCGAGTAGTCGGCCGTGGCTTTGAAGCCGCTCGATCTGGCCGCTTGAATCTCCTCGGGCGTGATGCGGAAAATGTAGGTGCCGCCGCTGTCGAGGGTATCGATTTTTCGCCGATCGATATCGAAACCGGTGACGGCAAATTTCTGCTCGCTGTAGAGCAGGGCCAGCGGCAATCCGACGTAGCCGAGGCCGATGATTCCGACCCGAGCCTGGCGCGCATCGATACGGGTTTTCAAATCGGTAAAGAGGGAAGAAGCGGTGAGTTGGGTAGTCATAGGCCAGAAATAATTCTAGCATTGGAGGCCGCGCTTGGACGCGGAAGCTGCGTTTATCGTACGATTTTCATGCGATTTTTGCAGGGCGGATCGCGATCTTGATTACTCCGGTAATCGAATTCGCCAGTGCAGCGGTTTCCTTAGTAACATGCGGTGTGCAGTAACCGGCGCCTCAGATGCGATTCTTACGACTACAGATTGTGTTGTTCCCGGTCGTTGTCGTCATCCTCGCTGCGCTGGCGAGCCA
>CALAOW010000191.1 GCA_937889395.1 uncultured Pseudomonadota bacterium
CCGAATACGTGAGCAACGGAGTCCCGGGGCAGAACGCGATTAACAATCCAGGCGCAGCGGGCGCGATTTCGATCACGGCGCGCAAGGGAGTGTTCCTCTACGCGACGGATGGATCGGTTGGCGCGGCACAGGTCGGACTCATCTGCTTTGCGCTCGACGACAACAACGTCACGGCGACCGATCGCGCAAGTGGCGCGAGCGTGCAGCAATACGCGGCGGCCGGAACCGTGGTTGCGATCGATCCGAGCGGCCAGGTGTGGGTGGATTTCTGGCATCAGGCGACCGGAGCCGCGTGATGACTACCTTCACCCGAAAAACGAAGACGAGGAAGAATTAGATGGAAATCAGTGCAGCGAATCTGACCGCATTGTTCACCGGCTTCGACGTCGTCTTCCAGCGCGGATTCGAGAAGCCGCCGTCATACTACGAACAGATCACGAGCGTGGTGCGTTCGGCGTCGCGCCAGACTACCTATCCATGGCTCGGCCGCACTACCAAGTTCCGCGAGTGGCTAGGCGAAAGAGTAATTCAAGCGCTCGAGACGCATCAATACACAATAGTCAATCGGAACTTCGAAGATACGGTCGCGATCGATCGCAACGATATCGAGGACGATACCTACGGCGCGTACGAGCCGATCATCGAGCAGGTTGGATGGGACACCAAGGTGCATCCGGACATGCTGCTGTTCGCGATGATCAAAGACGCGGTGGCGAACCCAGGCGACGTCGTCGGCTTCGACGGGGTGCCTTTCTTTTCGGCGAGTCATCCTGTCGGCCTGATGGGACAGACCGGAACCAGCGCAGCGAATATCAACTCGAGCGGGTCGGGTGCGTACTGGTTCCTGATCGATGCGTCGCGGGTGATTCGTCCGTTCATCTTTCAGCTGCGGCGCGAATACGCAGTGACACGAATGAATACCGTCACCGATGAGGCGGTGTTCAACCGGCGCGAGTTTCGCTACGGCGTGGACGGGCGGGCCAACACCGGCGTCGGGCTCTGGCAGTTGGCATACGCCAGCAACACGGACCTGAGCAATCCGGCCAACTACGGAGCGGCGCGCGCCGCGATGAGAGCGTTCAAAACCGATGCGGGACAGCCATTTGGCGCGCTGTCGAGCCGCAACGGCGTGTATCTGCTGGTGCCGCCGACGCTCGAAGAAGTAGCGCGTCAACTGCTGAACTCCGAGTTCATGGCCGGCACCCTCGCGAGCGCGACCGTCTCGACCTCGAACATCTGGCGCAACAGCGCGGAGCTTATAGTCAGTGAGTTCCTGGCGTAAGGACGCGGAGATGAAACCAGTCTCCCTGAGCCGGCGTACCGCGGGTCCCCCTCCCGCTCGCGGCGCCGGAGTGCGTGCCCACTCTCCGCGGGCGCAGGCTAGTTGCCTGACGCCCGCGGAGAGGCCTGTCGGGGGAATAGTCAGTTCCGACGCGATGAGGTTACGACAGTGAGTTACGCGACCGCGCAAGACGTGATCAACCGATACCCTAATCGAGACCTTGTTCAACTGACTAATGAGGACCCTACGGCGACCACGGTAAATGACGCGCCGGTAACGCAGGCTCTTGCTGACGCTTCCGCGGAAATCGACGGATATATCGAAGGGCGCTTCACGCTCCCGCTAACGGACCCGCCGGCCGTTCTCAACCGTCTCACAACCGATATCGCGATGTACCGGCTGCAATCGCTGCGACCGCTGCACGACCTCGAAGACGCGCGCAAGCGTTATGAAGACGCGGTGGCGATGCTCACGAAAGTCGCGGCCGGCGAGCTCACGCTCGGCCTGTCCGCTGATAACGAGGAACCTCTCGTGGCAGCAGGGGCGGTGGAAACCGTACGGGCGCCGGATCGCGTCTTCAACCGCGGCAATCTAAAGGGCTACTGAGATGGGTGCCATGCTCGACGCGCCGTGGAACGGCATGGTCTTCACGCCGCCGACGCCGATCGATATCGCGACGATCGAAGACGCGATCGTCAATCAGCTGCGTTCGCAAATCAACTCGATCGAAATCGCGCACTATCCGGATCGCCCCGAGACCTGGCGCCTGACGCATCGCGTGGGTGCGGCGTTGGTGATGTACAAGGGCGCGCAGTATGGCGAGTTGCTTGACACCGCGGCGATAATCCAGGAACGCAAACTCGAGTTCGAGATCGCGATAATGATGCGCGACCTCGGATGGGCGGTCGGTGGCGACCCGTCGGGGCCAAGTCCCGGCGCATACGCGATCATCGAGAGCATCCGCACCGCGCTGACCGGATATCGGATTGCGGGCTGCCGCAAGATGTACCCGGTCCGTGAAAAATTCGTGAAGCGCGACAAACAGGGCGGCGTGTGGACGTACGCATCGACGTTCGCACTGAGCACCGTGGCAGTCGAAGCCTCGCAGCCGGAGGGGTTCCCGCTCTTCATCAAGGGCATCGCGCTGGAAGAAGGCGGAGAGACTTCCATCACGGTAGGCGCGGCGGCGTACACGTTCGGCTCGAACCTGCAGGTTCAGCTTCCCCAGGGCAATGTGTTTGCCGTGAGCATCACGGGTCCCGGCGGCGCAGCGCTTATCCAGGGCACGGATTTCTCAGTCGATCGCGCGGGCGGAATTGTCACCGCGATCCCGGGCGGTGCGATTTCCGCCGGCGAGACGGTGCAGATCGCATATGCATACGCCGAAGAGGTTATTGCGACCGCGGGCCAGAGCGAGCCGACTAACTAGGCCGGAACCAATAGTAATTCGATTCAACTGAGTAACAGGTGACACATGCCAGCGAGTTTCTTACACGGAGTTGAGGTAATCGAAGTACCTAATGGGCCGGTCCCGGTCACGGTCGTCAAGTCGGCGGTGATTGGACTGGTCGGGACGGCGCCGTCGTGGGCGGTGGAATCGCCGTCGGTCGCGGCGGCGCCCAACACGCCTGCGCTGGTCTCGTCAGCGCGCGACGCGGCAAACTTCGGACCGGTAGTTCGCGGATACTCGATTCCGTATGCGCTCGCGGCGATCCAGGCGCAAGGAGCGGGACGGGCGATCGTCGTCAACGTGTTCAATCCCAGCATACATTTCACAGCGATAGCTGCGACGGCATTCACCTTCAACGCGCAGGGAGCTATCAACCTCGGCCACATGGGCGTGTCGAACGTGGTAGTCACCAGTGAGCCTGCCGGTACTACCTATGTCGCGGGTACTGACTATACGCTCGACGCGGTGAATGGTGCGATTACGATCGTGCCAACGGGATCGGGCGGACATATTACCGCCGGCGCCAGCGTGTTGGTCGCATTCGACTACGCGGATCCGTCGAAGGTGGCGGACGCTGACCTGATTGGGGAATTCACGGGCGGCGTGTACACGGGGATGCAGGCATTTCAGACGACCTACGGGACAATGGGATTCTTTCCCAAGATACTGATTGCGCCGGGCTACTCGCAGGACGCCTCCGTTGCGGCTGCAATCGACGCCATGGCGATCAAGATTCGCGCGACGGCGCTCGTCGATTCGCCGCCTTCGACCACAGTAGCGGCCGCGATAGCCAATCGCGGAGTCGTGGGCAATGCCTTCGCAACGTCGAGCAACCGAACAGTTCTCTGCTATCCGCAAGAGACGTTCTACGACACGGGAATCGTGCCGACTGGCGTCACGCTCAGCACTTCAGGGACGCCGGTGGCGTCGCACTTCAACGCGAACTCGGTGGGCCCATATTCACAGTGGGTGGCTGGAGCGATCGCGGCCAAAGACCTGGCGCAGGGTTACTGGTGGTCGCCATCCAACACGCAGGTCGATGGAATGCTCGGGCCCGACGTTCAGCTCTACGCGTCTATTCTCGACGCGTCGTCCGACACCAACAACCTGAATGCGGCTGGAATCGTGACGGTGTTCAACGCATTCGGCACCGGACTTCGGGTGTGGGGCAATCGAAGCGCGGCGTACCCGGCATCAACCGCGCCGGACAATTTTATCTCGGTACGGCGCACGATGGACGTAATCGAGGAATCGCTGGAGCTGGCGATGCTCCAGTTTATCGACCAGCCGATTTCGAACGCGCTGATTGACGCGATCCTGGCCAGCGCGAACGCCTTCATCAGATCGCTCATCCAGCGCGGCGCACTGGTAGCCGGCGCGGCAAGCTTCGACCCGGCGGAAAATCCAGCCACGCAGGTCGCCGCCGGGCAACTGGTCTTTGATATCGACGTAATGCCCCCGCCACCCGCGGAAAGAATCACCTTTGAGGCATTCATAGACGTGACGTTGCTGCAGCAACTCGGACAGACGAGTCCGATAACTGTAGCGGCGGGAGCGACGTCGTAACTCGCGCGGCTACCAGGGGAACAGTATGAAAATCCAGATCAACTCACTGACTAACGCAAATATATACATCGACGGCGTCGGACTGCTGGGCCGGGCCGAAGAGATCGAGATCGCCAATCCCAAACACAAGATGATTGACTACAAGGGCCTGGGGATGGCCGGAACGGCTGAGCTGTGGGCGGGCGTGGAAAAGCTCGAGTCGATAATCAAGTGGACGTCGTTCGACGCGAGTACGCTTACGATGTCAAGCAGTCCGTTCCAAACACATTCGTTCCAGGCGCGGGGAAATCTGGAGCAGTACACCAGCCAGGGCCGAAGCGCGCAGCTCCCGGTGGTGTACCTGATGACGGGAATCTTCAAGGATGCCGGAAGTCCCACTTTCCGCCAGCATAAGATGGTCGAGACCACGTCGGTGGTAAGTATCTATCACTGTGAGTTATACGTGGCGGGAGTCCAAATATACTTGTACGACGTATTCGCCAATATCCACGTAGTCGGCGGTGTCGACCAACTGAGTACTTTCCGCTCAAATCTCGGCGGCTGACCGGGGATTGCGCTGAAACCGGCAGACGGGGGCGATGACTAATGAAGACCGATGAAATTACGGTGAATGGAGTGCGTATCGGTGGCGCGGAAACGAAAGAGGAAGCAGATACCCTGACCATCGATTTACCTTCGGGCTCGCGCGCCGAGGTGCGCAAAGGTCATGGACGGGACTTGATGCGGGCGCAACGGGCAGCGGCGGGTGGCGACTCGAGCGCGGTGATATTTGCGCTAATCGCGGAGCTGACGCGCGTGGACGGGCGCAAGATCGTGTTCGAGGACGTGCTCGAGATGGATCTTGCGGACGTGATGGCGCTGCAGGGCGAGGTGATTGGCGAAAATTTCGACCGCCCTCCGCAGCGAGCTTCGCAGGCCTCGTTCAATCCGGATTCTCAGTCCAGGAGCTGAGCGGGATGGACTTTGCGGAGCTGTCGTACTGGCTCGACGCGGTGACCGATTATGAACGGATGCGCGTCGAACGCGGCGGAGGGGGCGAATCATGAGTAGTAAGTACAGTGACTACAGCGCAATGCGTGAAGTAACTAATCACGCGACATGGTGAGACGATGGGCGTGAGACTATTTGTAGGGAACCTGAGTTTTTCGTTGGGCGATGGCGATTTGCGTGAAGCCTTTGCCGGGACCGGCGGAATGGAACGAGCCGAGATCGTGCGTGACCGTTTCGACGGGCGTTCGCGCGGGCTCGGATTTGTCGAGATGACGAATGAGGAGGACGCTGCGGTCGCGCTGCGGGCGATGAACGGGAAGGAACTCGCAGGACGTCCGTTGCGAGTCGAGGCCGCGACCTCTCAACGCCGCCCATTCGAACGTAACGTCGCGCGATCCTAGTTGAATCCCTCAATCGCGGCAGCAGAGCGAATCATCAGATGGCGAGGCAATCGAAAACAATCGACACGCTGGCGAACATTAGCGGATCGGAGTCGGCGCGCGCGCTCAGCAATCTTGACCGGATTGCCGGCTTCGCAGGCGAGAGCATCCGGATCGCGCGGGCGACTGCTGGCATCGCAATAAGCGCAGATCATCGCTGGCAGCTCCCCGGGCATGCTTCCTTTCTGAAATACGATCATCGTCCGGAGACAGGATCTCTCGCGAACGGAGAGACTCGTGCTGATGGCTCTCAGAGCCGAACAGACGACGATCCAGGTCGAGATGGAAGAAACGGTGGGAGAAAGACTGCGAGTGCCGCGCAATTACTTCGGAGGTTCGCCGCGGGCGCCAGGGCGCTGAATGCGACTGCGGGAGTAATTGACGGCATCAGGGTCAACGAGGCGGAAACTTCGATGGCGCTGCTGAAGGACTCGGATGGCGCGATCGATGGAGAGTCACGAGGAAGGCGTGGCGGTCACGCGAATGGGTGGCATCGCACGACGGCAAGGGTCGACGCCGGCGGCCGCTTGTCCCGGGGAATTCGGGAATTGTCTCTGGCGACGGATGCTGGGTCGCGGGTTGAACGCTCAGTTGAATCGGGAAGCGCAGCCTGGGCGATTTCCACTGCGGGCCGACGCTCGACAGAATCCGGATTAAAGAGCTCGAGCGATTTCGCTGAGCAGGCGCACCGCGCGAACGAAGTTACTCAGGGTATGGTTGTCGCGAATACGGAATCGCCGCCGAGATCAGATGCAGTGCGAATTACGAGCCGATCACGAGGAAGTCTGGAAGCAGAACGAGCGGTGTTCGCCGGGACAGGCATCCTCGTGAGCGATCGCATGGCTTCATCGATCCGCGCGGTGATTCCGCCCGCAAATCTCTCTCAGCGCGAATTCGCGGAACCATCGGGCAACGCTCGTGGTCCGAATAACAGCGGCGTGCGCATGGGGATCATTATCAACTCGTCGCCGACGGTCGTGATCAACGCGCCGGCGGCGGGCGGCAATGTAGAGCGTGATGCGATTGGCACACTGCGGGCGCATCGCGAGGAACTGTTCAATCAATTGAAGCGAGAATCAGCGCGGCGCGAGCGCGCGCAGTTCTGAGGAGCGATTACTTGTTCGCAGCATTGGGCGACATTCGATTCGAGGTGGTTGGCTCTCCGGAAGGCTATGAATCGGCAGGGGCGTACGATTTCGCCGAACAGCGGGTGATTGAAAGCAAGCCGCGGCTGCAATGGGTCGGCGACGATCTCGAGCGGCTGAAGTTCGAGCTGATGTGGCACTCGTCGTTCACGAATCCCGCCGTGCAACTGGCGCTGTTGCGCGCGACGGCTGCGCAGCATCTCGCACTGCCGCTGGTCTTCGGCAATGGAGGATTCCGCGGGTTCTTCGTGATCGAATCGATCAAAATGAAATCGCAGCAACTGTCGGCGGGCGGTGCGCCGATAGCGATCAGGGTCGCACTCGCACTCAAAGAATGGATAGCTGATCGGCAACTTGTTTCCAGCGCGCTGCCTGTTGCGACATTTTCTCCGCTGGGAATCACGGCGGCGTCGAGCGGAACCACCGGCAGGGGTTCGGACGGATCCACGCCAGGCGTATCGGCGTTGCTGAGTATCCCGTCCGCGACCGGCTCAAGCGGTCCCAATCTTGAAGCGGACGACGTGCCGGCCGCAGTTATCGTGAGGAGCGCCGCGCGATGACGCCGTCCGGACAGTTCATACTTCACATTACGAGGGCCGGTGAACGCTGGGATCTGTTAGCCTGGCGATACTATGGCGATCCGACTGACTATTTTCCGATCATAATGGCTAATCCAAACGTACCGATTGAGCCCGTGTTCGATGCCGGAATATCGATCGCCGTGCCGATCCTGGAGAAGCGCGCAGTGGTCACGGCCGATTTGCCGCCCTGGAAAATGTCTCAAGCGGCGGGAAGGTAATGGCTGCGACAGCATCGTATTCAGTTCGTTCGCCGCAGTGGATACTCAGTTACCTGGGCGTGAATATTACCGCCGATGTATCGCAAATGGTTCTTGCGATCAGATATGTCGATCAGCTCGATGGCGCTTCAGGCGAGCTGGAAGTGGAACTCGAAGATTCCACGAAGCGATGGCAAGGGCCCTGGTATCCGGCGCTCGGCGACATAGTCAGTCTGCAAATTGGCTATAGCGGCGAGGCCCTGCTGGATTGCGGCGAATTTCAGATCGACGAACTGGAATTGGATGGTCCGCCTGACGTGATGAGACTCCGCTGCCTTGCCGCATACATCACACCGGCGATGCGCACAGCGAATACTGTGGCGTACGAGAACATGGGCGTCGTGGAAATAGCGGCGGTAATCGCGGCGAAGTACGGGCTGGTAATGGTGATGGCGTCATCCGAGTCCGAGAGCGATGTCGTGTTTGCCCGCGTCACTCAACGGCGCCAGACGGATTTGGAATTTTTGAAGCGGCTGGCGAGAGAGCACAACTTTGATTTCACAATGCGTGGAGGGCAGTTGGTGTTTTACGCGCGGCCGGTGCTCGAGTCCGTACCCGCAGTGGTAACGATCACGAGAGCGGATGCAATTCGGTTTTCATTTCGGAACCGGGCGCGGCGAATCTACGCTGTAGCGGAATTCTCATACTTCGATCCTGACACGAAACAACTGATTACTCGGTCGGTGTCCGCGGACCCACCTTCTCCGACGGGAGACACGCTCAAGATCGTTGCGCGTTGCGAAAACGCGCAGCAAGCTCTGGTGAAGGCCGAAGCCGCACTTCATCTGCATAACATGGTGTTCGTGGACGCATCGATTGAAGGACCGGGGACCACGGTGCTGGTGGCGGGAAACAATGTACAGCTCATCGGATGGGGCGCGCTGGATGGAACATACCTAATCGAGACGGCGCAGCATCATTTGGCGCGAGCGACAGGATATTCAACATCAATTGCAGCGCGGCGGATAAACGCATGAACGAAATAATCGAATACCGTGAGCGATTTGCCGTGCTGAATCCCACTTTCCGGGTAGGGATGGTGCAGCAGCAGGACACGGCGCGCGCAAAAGTGCGCGTGGTGTTTCCGGATTACGACGAGATGATCAGTTGGTGGCTGCCAGTTGTTTTTCCCAAGACGCAGAACGACAAAGCGTATTGGATTCCGGACATCGGCGAACAGGTCGTATGCCTGATGGATCTGCGCGATGAGGCTGGCGCGGTGCTGGGCGCGATTTATTCAGACGCAGACGCGCCGCCGGTGAATAGCGCCGATAAGTATCATTTCGCGTTCCGGGATGGCACGAGCATCGATTACGATCGCGCCGCGCACGTCCTCGATCTTCTTTTCCAGGACACCACGGAAATCAAGTACGACGCTCACGCTCATCTGCTCGATCTGAAGTTTCAGGACCAGGGCGAGATCAAATACGACGGCACCGAGCACATTCTGAGCGTGAGCCTCCCCCAAGGTGCGGCGTTCAATGTTACGGCGAACGGGGCGCAAATTCAGATCGACTCGAGCCCCAACGTCATCATCAGGGCGGCGGGACAGGTGCAGCTCGGAACCGGCCAGTTGGCTGGTGTCGCGCGACTCGGCGATAGAGTTCAAGTGGGCGAGACGACGGGAACGATCGTGACGGCAAGCACCGACGTGTTGGCGGGATGACGATGTCGGCGGGCGCAATCACACTGGCGGGTATCACGTCGGCTGACTGGTCTGTGGCTCTAGGAGCTATCGGTGAAGTAGTGCAGGGAATCGCCGACGTCGAGCAATGCCTGGGTATAATCGTAACGACACCACAAGGAAGCGATCCGATCCGGCCGACTTTCGGCGCAAATATCTGGCGGTACATCGATTTTCCGATCAACCTGGCGTTGCCCGCAATTGTCAGCGAACTGACATCGGCGATCACGACCTGGGAGTCGCGCGTAAATCTTGTTTCGGTGACGGCACAACCCGTCAACGACGGGAGCGCGCAGGCGGGCGCGCATCTCGACGTGACGCTCAACTGGCAGCTCAAGCTGGGCGCCACTGCGGCGCTGGTTCAGACCACGACCGTGACAATCCCGGGAGCGACGGTCTAATCCGGGCCGCGCTGACGGCGATGAAAGGATGAGTTGATGAGTGCGGGAATTCCATCGCTGCCGCCGCCGGTGTTCGTCAACGATCCCGACGGGCTCGATCCAAACCTAATCCTTGCCGACATGATTGCCGAGTTCGAGGCAGCCGCGGGCCGAACGCTTTATCCGGCGCAGGTCGAGCGCCTGTTAATCAATCTGTATGCGTACCGCGAATCGCTGGTGCGCGACGCGATCCAGTATGCGGCCGAGCAGAATCTGCTCGCCTTCGCGTCATTTCCGATGCTCGATTATCTCGGTCAACTGCTAGGCGTCACTCGATTGGCGTCGCAGCCCGCGGTGACGACGCTCCAATTCACGCTGGCCAACGCGCTGACGGTGCCGTTCACGATTGCCGCGGGAACGCTGGCCGGCACGAACGACGGGCAGGTTGCTTTCGCGACCAGCGCGACGATCACCATTGCGGCCGGCGCAACCACCGCCAGTGTCGCTGCCGCGGCGACAACTCCAGGAGCGGCTGCGAATGGATACCTGGCGGGGCAGGTCAACGTCCAGCTCAATCCGAATGCCTTGATCGCGAGCGTGACCAATACGAGCACGACCGGGGGTGGATCCGCCCCGGAAACGGACGATCATCTGCGCACGCGCATTCAGGCTGCGCCAAATCAGTTCAGCATCGCGGGTCCGATCGGAGCGTACCGGTTTTTTGCGATCGGCGCCGATCCGTCGATCATTGACGCGCAAATTGTCAGTCCTTCCCCCGGATCGGTGAACGCGTACGTGCTGACCGGGCCGATTACAGTGCAGCCGGCGGCGGCGCCAAATAGTGCGGGAGTCGCGAACTCCGCGCTGCTTGCGAAAGTGTCAGCGGCGCTGAACGCCGACACTGTGCGTCCACTCACCGACACCGTCAACGCGCTCGCGGTGACTGAGGTGGACTACCAGATTACGGCGACCGTGACGCTGTACTCGGATGCGGATCCGACCGCGACGATCGCCGCGGCGACAGCCGCCGCGCAGGAGTTGGCGCGCGAGCTCGCAGCCAAGATTCAGCGCGACATCGTGCCGAGCCAGATAATTGCGGCGCTGTCTGTCGCGGGTGTCTATGGCGTGACGCTCACGACGCCGGCGCTGACCACGCTTACGGCGGGGCAGTGGGCGAACTGTACGATGATCTCGCTGACGACGGCGTTCAGCACGGAGCACAGCTGATGCCCGAGCTTTCGGCCGCGCCGTCGATCAACGATACGCGCACGCAGGCGTTGCTGGTGCTGATCGCGCGGCTCGCGGCGCTCGATCTCACGACGCTGCTGGTCTACCGAATCGACTCGGTGGTGGAAAGCGCGTTGCCGTTTCTGGCGTGGCAATTCGACATCCTGTCGCCGCTGTGGCAATTAATCGCGCCGGTGTCGCTCGGGGTCGACGCGCTTACGAACATCGATTTGCTGATCGACGTGGACAATCTGATCGAATCCGGCGGCTTGGTTTCGGCGCAGAGTCTCACGGAGGCGGCACAGCGCGAACTGCTCATGAGTGCTAT
>CALAOW010000192.1 GCA_937889395.1 uncultured Pseudomonadota bacterium
TCGCCCCGCTTCAGGCCGAATTTGTCGATTCGGTATTGCAGAGTCCGATAACTCATGGCGAGCATTTTTGCCGCCTTTGCGATTACCCAGTCATTGCGCTCGAGCGCCTGCAGGATTGCGTCGCGCTCGAACGTTTCGAAATTGAAGCCCTCGCTCGGAATCTCGTATCTGTCGCCGCGCTGAGTGTCCCTGCTGCGGCCCGGCTTCTTGCGCGACAGGACCTCGTCGGGCAAATCGCGCGGCGTCACCGTGTCCCCCTCACAGAGCAGGATCGCACGTTCGAGCGCGGACTCGAGCTGGCGCACGTTGCCCGGCCACGAGTAGTCGAGCAGAACTTCCATCGCCTCGCGGCCGATCTCTTTGACGCGGCCTTCGGCAAGATGTCCAAACTTGGCGAGCGCATGATTGGCGAGCAGGGGAATGTCGCCGCGCCGATCGCGCAGCGGCGGCAAGGTGATGGTCACGACGTTTATGCGATAGTAGAGATCCTCGCGGAAGCGGCCCTCGCCGACTTCCTCGGCGATGTTGCGATTGCTGGCGGCGACCAGGCGCACGTCGATGCGAAAGGAATCGTTGCCGCCGACGCGGCGGAGTTCCTTTTCCTGCAGGACGCGCAGAATCTTCGCCTGCATTCCCTGTGGCAGGTCGGCGATCTCGTCGAGAAACAGCGTCGATTTGTCGGCGCTCTCGAAGAGCCCGATTTTGCGCTCGTTGGCGCCGGTGAACGCGCCGCGCTCGTGGCCGAACAGTTCGTTCTCGATCAAAGTTTCGGGAATCGCCGAGCAATTGATCGCGACGAACTGCCGCGCGGCGCGCGGCGACAGCCGATGGATCGCCTTGGCCACGATTTCCTTGCCGGTCCCGCTCTCGCCCTGGATAAGGACCGTCGAATTCGAGGGCGCGACTCGCCGCACCAGCCGGATAACTTCCTGGATGGCGGTGTCCTGTCCGATGATGCCCTCGATCTCGAAAGTGCCTTCCAGACGCCGCTTGAGCAGTTGATTTTCCTGCTGCAGGTTTGCGAATTCCGCCGCCTTGGCCACCCTGGTGACGAGTTTCTCGCGATCGGTCGGCTTCTCGAGGTAGTCGAACGCGCCAGCCTTCATCGCTTGCACGACGCTGTCGGTCGAGCCGTGCGCGGTCAGCACCACCACCTGGCTGCCGGGATACGCGCTGCGCACTTTCGCGAGCAGCTCCTCGCCCGACATCCCCGGCATCATGAGGTCCGTCAACACGACGTCGAAACGTGACAGCGCCAGCAACTCGATCGCGCGCTTGCCGACCGCAGCCTCTTCGACTGCGAATCCCTCTTCGCGCAACGTGTCCGCGGTGATCTGGCGTTCGAGGTCGTTGTCTTCAACGACCAGTACTGAGGCCTGGGTCATGATTGTGTCCGTGTACCGCGCTTGGCGGGAAGGTGAAAGTTACTGTGGTTCCGGGTCCGTCCGGGTTGGGTCCAATATCGATTGTACCCCCATGCGTCTCGACAATCGCTTTCGACAGAAACAGCCCCAGGCCGATTCCATCGCGCTTGGTGGTGAAAAACGGCTCGAAGACGTGGTCCACGGCTTCCGCCTGGATACCCGCGCCAGTATCCGAAAAAGTAATCACCATCGAGCCGTCCACGCGCCGAAACGCAATCAGCATCTTGCCGCCTTCGGGCATCGCCTGGATCGCGTTGGCAACCACGTTGATAAAGCAGGTGCGGAGTTTCTCGGCGTCCACGTTAAGAATCGGCGCCGGGCCGTTGCATTCCTCGACCAAGTCGATCCCCTGGCTTTTTATTTTCGATTCCGACAGCGCCACGACTTGATCCAGCAGTTGATGCACGTCGGTGGGCGCCGGGAAAATCTCGATCGGCTTGCCGTAATGCAAAAAGCTCTGCACCAGGTCCGACAGCCGCCGCATCTCGTCCTTCATGATCACGAGCTGATGCAGAAACGCTTCGCGATCGTTGGGCTGCTGCGGGGCATAGCGCGCGCGGAGCTGATCGAGCGCCAGACTGATGAAGTTCAGCGGGTTCTTGATTTCATGCGCCAGGCCGCCGGCCAATTGCCCAAGCGCGGTGAACCGTTCGAGCCGGTTTAGTTCCTGCTCGCGCTCGCGCGCACGCCGGAGCTGGCCGACCATGTCGTTGAAGCTGCGCGTGAGCAAGCCGATCTCGTCGCGCCGATGCGCCTCGGGAACCGGTTCGAGGCCGCGCGCCGCGATATTCTGCGCCGCGTTCGCGACCGCATGAATCGGCTTCACGTAGCGATCGGCGAGGATGTAGGCGAAGACCAGGCCGATTGCGAAAATCGCAAACGCGATCATCAGCTCACGGGTCCGGCTCTGCGCCAGCGGCTGCGCGAAGTCGCCAAAATTGGCCACCACCTGCACGTAGCCAAGCAGATGATCCTCGACCTCGACCGGAATCAGATAGACGGTCGTCTCCGGCGCGAGCGGACCGAGCTTGCCGGCCGGAATAGTCACCAGGTCATAGGGATGCTTGAGTTGCTCGGGCGTGAGCCATTCGGCCTGCTTGGGCCGCAGGGCAGCACCGATCAGATGCGGATTCGAGCTGTTGAGGATCAGATTTTCGCTCGACGCGATCGATACTTCGAGTCCCTTGGTGTGCAGGTCGCCCACGTAGTTGTGCAGCAGATCGCGATCGGTGCCGCCCACCGCGGTCAGCTCCTGCACGCTGATCTGGATCACGCGCGCCAGGTCCTTGACCCTCTCCTGCGTGGTCGCGACGATCGCCGCCTGCGTGCCGAGGCTCACCCAGACCTCGGCGCCCAGCGTAAGCCCGAGCAGGGCCACCATCAGCACGATCAGCTTCGCCTTGAGGTTCAGCGCGGGAAAGTATGATTCCATTTTCGATGTCGCCGGGCAGGCCGGCGCGGCCACGCGATAATTCGACCTATCCGCTCTTGCTCACGGGCTCGTTGGTCTTGCGCAGAACCAGCATCCGGGTCCCGTACACCGCGGCGCTCAGGATCGCCACGATCACGATCAGCCGCTCGAAGCCGCCGATGTATCCGACCATCATCTCGATTTGCTTGCCGAAAATGTAGCCGAGCGTTACGACGATCGGCACCGATATCAGCGCTCCGAGCAGATCGTAGAGCAGAAACACCGCCGGGCGCACGCCAAAAGATCCCGCCGACAAATAGATCAAGGCGCGCAGACCGGCCAGGAATCGCGCGTAAAACACCGCGCGAGCCCCATGGCGCTGCATGAAACGCTCGATGCGCTCGATCTGATGCAGCCGGCCCGGCCACGCCAGCGTGAAGTAGCGCACCAGTCCCGTGCCGAAGCGCCGGCCCATGAAGAACAGCGAGTTGTCGCCCGCGACCACTCCCAGCAGCGAGACCGCCAGCGTGATCGGGTAGCGCGTGACCCCGCGATGCGCCAAATAGCCGCCCGCGAGCAGCGCCACGTCTTCCGGAATCGGCATCCCAAGTCCGCACAACATCAGAACAACGAACAATCCAAGATAAGTGAAGTGTTCGATGTACGCGGAGATCAGCCCGACCAAGCTCAGCTCCCGTGGGCGTAACGCGCGCGCAATGCGTCGCGGATTTGCTCGACCGGCACGCCCCGGCTTGCCATCGACTCCGCATCGTGAGCCTCGCCGACGCAGATCTCGCACCTGCTGCCGTGCGTATCACGGTAGCAATCGAGCAGGCTCTTGTGCCCAATGGCCTTGTCGCAGCCGCAGTAGCAATGCAGTTGCGCCAGCAGCGTGGGATCGCGCTCGGCGATCTCATATGCCTCGCGCACATTGCCCTGGAAATTCTTCGGGTCGAGCGTTATACGCAGCCGCGCCGCAGGATCGGAGGCCGCGGTCATCTGGCGCGCCGGCGGCCGCACCTGATTCGACACATAGCCGGCGTAAACGATTGCCACCACCACAACCGCGGCGGCCGTCAGTGCGATGATCCCTTTGACGCCCTTGAACATGAGTTTCTCCGCAGCCGGAAATTATAGCATCTCGATGAATCTTAGGCTTTGATTCGCAAAACTGTATAGAGCGGCCGGCCGATGCGGTCCGCGACGCGTATGCGGCAGGCGTTTGAGCATGCCCATCGCGAGAATCCGCCGGCGGAAGTTTCGCCGATCGAGCGGACGGCCCAGGATTAGCGAGTATAGTTCCTCGAACTCGGCGAACGTGAATTCCCGCGGCAGCAACGCATACGCGATATTCGTGTACTCGAGTTTCGACTTCAGCCGCTTGACCGCATACGCAGCCATCAGCGAATGATCGTACGCAAGCTGCGGCAGACGCGTGACTTCGTACCATCTGCCGGTCGCGTATTTGTCGCACGGCGCGCCGATGCCCTGCGGGTCGGGGATCAACGCCATGTACGCGACCGATACCACGTGCGCACGCGGGTCGCGCGACGGATCTCCAAACGTGAACAGCTGCTCGAGATAAGCGCCGCCAAGTCCCGTCGAGTCGTAAAGCTCGCGCCGCGCCGCCTCGTCGAGCAGTTCCCCCACTCGCACCAGCCCGCCCGGAAACGCCCACCGCCCACGACCCGGTCCGCGCCGCAGCTCGACCAGGTAGGTCTGCAGGCGCCCGCCGTTGATCGCGAACAACACGGTGTCCACCGCGACCATCGGCCGCGCCAGCCGTTCGCCGCGCGCCGCGCCGGAGGCGGCGCCTTGGGCGTTCGCGCTCAGACGCTCAGCTCGAGCATGCGCTCCAGGGCCCGCTTCGCGCCCGCGCGCACGTCCTGGGAAAGTTCGATTTCGTAGCGCAGATGGCGCAGTGAATCGAGGGTGCCCTCGAGCGTGATCATCTTCATGAACCGGCATAGCTTGCACACCTTGTAGAAGTGCTTGTCGGGAATTTCCATCAGCAGGCGGTCCGAGAGCCCGCATTCCGTCACCACCAGGAACTTGTCGGCGTCGCTGCTGCGCGCGTAACCGATCATCGCGCTGGTGGACAACACCGCGTCGGCCAGCGCGAGCACGTCGCGCCGGCACTCGGGATGCGCAATTACCTTGATCCCGGGAATCGCGCGCTTGACCTTGCTTATCTCGTCGGGAGTTATCTGGTGATGAACGTAGCAGTTACCGTCCCATGAAATTACCCGCTTGCGCGTCTGCCCCTGCACGTAGTTGGCGAGATTCTGATCCGGCACGAACAGGATATTGTCCGAGTCGATCCGCTCGACGATCTTCGCCGCGTTGGATGACGTGCAGCACGCGTCCGACAGCGCTTTGACGTCGGCCGTGCAATTGACGTACGACACCACCTTCAGGTCGGGATAAATCTTCAGCAGTTCTTCCTTGCGATCCGCGAGCCGCTCGGCCGTCACGCTGTCCGCCAGCGAGCATCCTGCCTTCAGATCCGGCAGCAGCACCTTGCGATCGGGGTTGAAGACCTTGGCCGTCTCCGCCATGAAGTGAACGCCGCAAAAGACGATCACGTCGGCGTCGCGCACCTCGCGCGCGTTGCGCGCCAGCTCCAGCGAGTCGCCGACAAAATCCGCGACCTCGAAAATCTCCGGCCGCTGATAGTTGTGCGCAAGCACCACTGCGCGCCGCGCCTTTTTCAGATCCTTGATCTCCGCGATCATGTCCGCGTAGCGCTCGCACGTGTCAGCCGTGTAGCTCTCGTTGCCGAGCACCCCGAGCTTGTCGCGCAGCGCGCTCCCGCTAACCGCCGTTTCAACAGATTGGTTCACCGTGAGTCCTCTTTGCCGTGGCTGCCGTTACTTTGCGTCAATCTGACACTTACTCCACGCCGGCGGTCTTTGCAAGCGGCGCTCCCGTTGGCGAAGAGGGGCGCCGCTCTGATAAATCAAGTCACGATTGCGCGCGCGGATAACGAAACGCGGCTTTTTCAGGAGTTAATGTGATGGATGAAGTATTGGATCGCGAGATTCCCTGCGCGACGCGCCACTGGCGCACGGCCGCGCCGAGTCTTCCAGGCGCGGGTGAGGGCGCCCGATCATGAGCCGCCAAATCGCACTCGCGCTGGTCCGCGACTTGTTCTTCCGCTCGAAGATCGACGCCGCCGCCGCCGCCGTCGGTGCCGAGGTTGGCTACGCCTCGACGCTCGACGCCGTTGCCTCGCGATGCGCCGAATTGAAACCCTCCACCGTCTTCACCGATCTCTCAGACGACGCCTTTCCCGCACTCGAGACGCTGAAACAAATCCGCGCCGCCGCTCCCGCCGCGCGCGTGATCGGATTCGCCTCGCACGTAGATCTGAAAACCCTGCAAGCCGCCCGCGACGCAGGCTACGAACTGACGCTCTCGCGCAGCGAATTCACCGCCCGTCTCCCCGATCTGCTGCGCCCCTGATCGCGCCGCCTACTTGCGCCGTGCGATAAACCGCGCCTGCGCGACCTTGCCCGCGCGCGCCATCTCGCCGATGAAGCGGAAGCCGTCGAGGAGCGCATCCAGCAGCTCGGTGCTGAACCCGAGGATCCGCAGAGCGTCATACTTAAGCTGCATCTCAAGCATGTTGACATATAAATCCACATGGCTTGCAAACTGGCCGGTGTCTTCGGCGGCGCGCACCTCGCAGCCGCTTCCCGAGAGCAGTTTGGCGTAGCCCGCAATGTTCTCGACGTTGGCGAACATCATTATGCCGAGAAAGCGCTGCGCCTCGGAATCACTTAGTCCCGCAGGCCCCTCGACCCAGTCGGTGAACGCAATCACGCCTCCGGGGCGGACGATCCGCGCCGCCTCCGCAATCAACTTCGGCTTGTCGGGGACGTAGCACCACGCATCCTCGCTCCAGATGAAATCCGCGCTGGCCGACGGCAGGCCGCTCTTGCAGGCATCGGCGAGAATGAACCGGATTTTGTCGTCGAGGCCTTCTTCGTGGGTCATCCGCCGCCCGCGCTCGACTATCGCTTCGGTCACATCGACGCCGACCATCGAGGCGACATTGCGAAACCGCACCAGAAAGCGCATGTCCCCGCCGTTGCAACAACACAGATCGACCCCGTTCATCCCGGGCGCGATTCCGGCGCGATCCGCCAGATCGATCGACGCCTTCATTCCTCCTACGTGAATTTGCTGCCCAAACATAAGTTGAAAGAGGTCGCCCGGCGCACTGCTATAGACAGAGACGACATCCGCAACCCCGACACCGGTTATAGACTTCACGATTTTTTCCTCCTGCTGTTCGGCCTCAAGGCCATTTACGTTACGGTCGAGCCGGCTTGCGGGCGCGGACGAACGCGCTCATGAACTTACCGGCGGCCATCTGCGCGGATTTCTCGAGGTCTGGATTTTCCGCAAGAAATCCCTGCGCGTCAGCCGCCGTATAGACCCGCGTCGGTTCCACTTCGATCTGTTCGAATCCCGCCGCGGCCAGCTTCGATTGGTATTCCGACTCCTCCAGCGCACCCGCGATACATCCGGCCCACAACTCGACGCGGCGGCGAATCTCGACCGGCATCTCACCGCGCACCACGATGTCCGAAACGGCGAATCGCCCGCCTGGTTTGAGCACGCGGAAGGCTTCGCGCAGCACGCGATCCTTGTCGGCCGAGAGATTGATCACGCAGTTCGAGATGATCACGTCCACCGAATTGTCGGGCAGCGGAATATGCTCGATCTCGCCCTTGAGGAATTCGACATTCTGCGCGCCCGCTTTGCGCTGGTTATCGCGCGCAAGGGCGAGCATCTCGTCGGTCATGTCGAGCCCGTACGCTTTGCCCGCCGGCCCAACTCTTCGCGCGGAGAGCAGCACGTCGATCCCGCCGCCCGAACCCAGGTCGAGCACGGTTTCGCCCGGCTTCAGCTCGGCGAGCGCGGTTGGATTGCCGCATCCCAGCGACGCTGCAAGCGCCTGGGCGGGAATCGATGCGGTCTCGGCCTCGCGGTAGAGATTCGAGGTGATTGGGTTTCCCGCCGGCGCCGCCGAGCCGCAGCATGAGCCGCCCTGATTCGCGACTCGCCGCGCCACTTGCGCGTACTCCTCTCTGACTTTTTCCTTTATCGATTCATTGCTCATCATGACCTCCACGCCTGCTCGTTATTTTACGGGAGCGGTGATTAGCGGATAGCGAACGATCCGGCGATGCGCCCAACCGCTTGGGGAGGCCGGCGCAACAGTCTTCGGTCATGAACCGGATCAACTTTGCGGCTTTCGGCCAATTGACTGCGTAGTAGATGAATCGCCCCGCGCGATGCGCCGTCAGCAGCCCGCATCGGGTCAACGCGTCGAGGTGATGAGACAGCGTCGAGCCCGGCATCTTGACCCGGCGCTTGAT
>CALAOW010000193.1 GCA_937889395.1 uncultured Pseudomonadota bacterium
GCGCGGTTCAGCGCTCCGAGTCCTGCATCTTCTTGTCCATCTCGCGCAGCTTGGCGAGTTTCTGGTCGGTCGGCTCGTTCTGCTTCCTCGAATCGGAAGCCACAGTCTTGGCGCGCTCGGTCGGCAACTCGCCGCTGACCTTTTGCAGCGCTTCCTTCGCGAGGCGCCGAACCATCTGGCTTTGATCCTCGGCAATGACCGTGTTCAGCAGCGGGACAGCCTTGTCGCTTCCAATTTCGCCAAGAGCGAAGACCGCGGTGCCGCGGCCGCGCTCGTCCTGATCTTGGCCGAGATACTGCATGACGGGTATCACGCCTTGCGCATCGCCGATCCTGCCAAGCGCCGCCACCAGATGCAGCTTGACGATGGGCTCGGTGGAACGCAGGAAGAGCATCGAGGACATCGGCGGCAGGGACTCATTGGCTTCACGCGCGCCGAGGATGTCGACGGCCTTGATCTTGACGCGCGCGTCCGGGTCGGACATCGAGTTCATCAGGATCTGGTTGACTTCCGGATCCTGCAGATAGCGGAGTTTCACCAGTTCGGCGACGCGCGCGGCGGGGTCGGCGTCCTTGAGGCCCAGCTTTACGTCTTTGATGATCTTGAACGGCGTTTCCTGCATCGCCCGATTCGTCATATCGTCAACGCCGGGTTTCACTTGCCCCTGATGCGACATTGGACTGGCACTGAGAGCGCTGCCCAATCCCTGGCCGCCATACTGCGCAAAGGCGAGGTGTGGTACAGCAAGAGCGACGCCAAGCGCGAAGACAGCAAATAAATTTCGCGTGATAGTCATTTCCCGCACCTCTGCAATCGGCCAGAATTATTGGTGATTATGACAGGTATTGCAAGGAAGCTCGCCGCCGGGGCGAGGCGCGTGAATGTTCGCGGCGGTGCGCTGGCGAGCATTATCGCCGCCGCGTTCATGCTCATTGTGGTCGCCACCGGCGCGGGCGTCATCGCGGCGCCGATACTGGCCTCGGGTGCGTCGAATCCGGATCCGCCGGCACAGCCTCAACCGGCGCCCCCATACAAGCATCGCCATCTGCCGACACCGGCGCCGACCCCGATGGCGCTGCCGCCCGAGGTCAAGGCGAAGGTTCCGGCGTACAAACCGGGGCCGATACCGTTTCACGACGGCGAGCAGTTGATCTATCAAGCGTCGTGGGTCGGGATTCCCGCGGCGCAGGCGCGTCTCGAGTTCCACAAACGGCCAAAAGATCCTTCGCGATGGATCGGGGAAATCTGGATCGAGACCAACCCGTTTGCGGATGTGTTCTACAAGATGCGCGACTACGTGCGGGAGAGCATGGCCGGTGACACGCTCCACACCAGCGGTGTTTATTTGGTCCAACACGAAAAATCGCGGCTCAATTACTACGACGTGACCGTCGATCGGCCCGCGCAGATGGTCACGATAACGAAGAAGAATCACAAAGGAACCCAGAGCAAGGAATTCATCGCGTCAGATCCATGGGGACCGATATCGGGCGCGATGATGGCGCTGACGCAGAACTTCGCGCCGGGCAAGACCTATGCCTTCGACGTGTTCAGCGGCAGCCAGCGCTATGTTTTCGCGTTCGAGGTCGAAAAGCGGGAGAGGATTCACCTCTCGCTCGGCGACTTCGACGCGTGGCGCATCGTGCCCGACGTCTGGTACGTCAGCGACGGCGCGATGCGCAGCCAGGTGCACGGAACGGTGTTGTGGATATCGGCGGACCAGCGCCATCTGCCGCTGCGAATCGAGGCGCAGGCGTTCATCGGGCATGTGCGGGCGGACTTGATCAAGATCGATGGCAAAGATGGAGTCGAGAGTGCGCAGAAGTGATGGCTCCGCCGGTTGACTGAGCTACTATGAGGTGGGGGGAAATCGGACGATGCCTAAGAAGCTCGAATTTTTCTACGACTGCTCGAGCCCGTGGACATACCTGGCGTTCACGAAGATCGAGGACCTCGCGCGACGGCACGACGCGGAACTGATCTGGCGGCCGATCCTGGTGGGTGGACTGTTCAACACGGTCAATCCTTCGGTGTACGAAAGTCGCGCCAAGCCGGTTCCGGCCAAGGCCCGGTATTACGTCAAGGATCTGGCCGACTGGGCGCGATTCTACGGCCTCAAGATCGGCAACCCTACGGTGTTCCCGGTCAATTCAGTCAAGGCGATGCGTGGTGCGTTCGTCGCCGACGAGCATCGGGTGATCTCGCGTTACTCGAAGCGCCTATTCGAGAGCTATTGGACCGACGACAAGGACATCAGCAAGGACGACGTGCTGCGCGAAATCGTGCGCGAAACGGGCCTCGACGAAAAAGAGTTTTTCACAAAGATCGCATCCGATGAGTACAAGGCCAAGCTGCGCGGGAACGTCGAGGAGCTGATCGCGCGCGGCGGTTTTGGATCGCCAACGATGTTCGTCGAGGGGTCGATGTTCTTCGGCAACGATCGGCTGCCTCTGGTCGAGCATGAACTGGCGGTCGGAGTCGGCGGGGCCTTGGACGGAGGATCGGGCAGCTCAACTTAATTTCAAGCAGGATCGAATGACGCATTGGGCGGAAGTTCAGGCACCAGCGCATCTGCG
This sequence comes from uncultured Pseudomonadota bacterium, assembly GCA_937889395.1. Taxonomy (GTDB): domain Bacteria; phylum Desulfobacterota; class Binatia; order Binatales; family Binataceae; genus Binatus. Next base: position 2,577 of record CALAOW010000193.1, read on the forward strand.
CGACGACTTCGGGGATCGCGAAGCCAAGGGAGTGCGCGCGTTCGTCGCAGTCCGGATGAACGAGCAGGTCGAGGAGTCGGTGGCGGAGACGATCGACGAGCTGAAGCATCCACGCGACGGCATCCGATGGGTGCCGCGGGCAAATCTGCATATCACGCTCAAGTTTCTTGGACCGGCAGTGGATTCGCATCGATTGGAGCGCCTCACCGCCGGGCTCCATCAGCTCGCGACAAAGACCGCCCCATTCGAGGTCGCCGCGGCCGGCGTCGGCGCGTTCCCCGACCTCGAGCATCCGCGCACGATCTGGGTGGGATTGCATAGTGTGGAATCGGGGGTGCTTGCCGCGCTCGCCGCCCGGTTGGAGACGGTCGCGGCTGACTATGGATTCGAGCGCGAGAAGCGGCGCTGGAGCGGGCATCTGACGATCGGGCGGGTTGGCGATCGGCCGATCGCGGGCAAAATTCGCCAGGCACTACACGCGGCGCGGGACCGCGAGTTCGGCGTCTCGAGGATCGAATCGATCACGCTCTACCGCAGCCATCTCGGGCCCGACGGATCCAGCTACGAAGCGCTCGCGACATTTCTGTTCCAGTCGCGTTAGCAGGCCGCAGTACCGCTTTTTGTTCTTTTGGTGACACCGGCGCGGATAGAGCTATCGACGCGAGTTTGTGGCAAGATTCGCACCGCGATAAACAAATCCCGCATGGGCACAATCGATGTCGATAGAGATCAAAAGTAAAGCGCTTGACCTGGCGTTGAGCCAAATCGAGAAACAGTTCGGCAAGGGCTCGATCATGAAGCTCGGCGAGCAGGCGATTTCGGGCGATGTCGCCGTCGTATCGACCGGCTCGCTCGGACTCGACCTCGCACTGGGCGTGGGTGGATTGCCGCGCGGGCGCGTAGTCGAAATCTACGGCCCGGAATCGTCGGGCAAGACCACGCTGGCGCTGGAATGTATCGCGGAAGCACAGAAGATGGGCGGTACCTGCGCGTTTATCGACGCGGAACACGCGCTCGACGCGGCCTACGCGCGCAAGCTCGGCGTCAAGGTCGAGGACCTGCTCATCTCGCAGCCCGACAACGGCGAGCAGGCGCTCGAGATCACGGAGACTCTCGTGCAATCGGGCGCGATCGACGTGCTGGTAATAGACTCGGTGGCGGCTCTCGTGCCGCGCGCGGAAATCGAAGGCGAGATGGGCGAGCCGCAGATGGGCTTGCAGGCGCGCCTGATGTCGCAAGCGCTGCGCAAGCTTACGTCGATCATATCGCGCTCGCGCACCATCGTTATCTTCATCAACCAGATCCGGATGAAGATTGGCGTGATGTTCGGGAATCCGGAGACGACCACCGGCGGCAACGCGCTCAAGTTTTATTCGTCGGTGAGAATCGATATCCGGCGAATCGGCACGATCAAGAACGCGACCGAAGTGATCGGCTCGCGGACCAAGGTCAAAGTGGTGAAGAACAAGGTCGCGCCGCCGTTCCGCGAGGCCGAGTTCGACATCCTGTACGGCACCGGGATTTCCAAAGAAGGCGAGCTGGTCGATCTGGCCAGCGAGCACGGCATCATCGAGAAGCTCGGCGCGTGGTACTCGTACAACGGCGAGCGAATCGGGCAGGGACGCGAGAACGCGCGCGATTTGCTCAGGGCGAATCCGAAGCTGGCCGACGAGATCGAAGCCAGGGTGCGCGAAAAGCTGGCCGCCAAGGTGGTAGCGCCGCCGCCCGACGCGGCGGCCGAAGAGCCGGCCGAGACGCCCGCGCCGCCACCAAAGAAAAAGAGCTAACCCGCATCCTTCT
>CALAOW010000194.1 GCA_937889395.1 uncultured Pseudomonadota bacterium
GACGATGATGACGTCGTAGTTCATGGCGAGCAGCGATTATGGCCCGCCTTGGCGCCGGCGCGCAAAGCGCGGCGTGCGCGCATGGTACGTCTAGGAGTAGCTAAATACTACAATTAGTTGAACGTGAACCCCGCCAAGGAAGAATCACCTGCGCGGTGGGCGGCAGGGGCTGCGGCCCCTGCACCCGCATTGAGAAGACGCGAAAATCTGCGCAGCGCATCTTTTCGCGACTACGCGAGCAGGGCTGAGCCCTGGCCGTGGCGACGGCAGCGCAGTGTTAAGACCGCGCTCCGTTGTCGCGCGCGGGCAAGGGGGGAGCCCTGCACCCAATGTTAAAGCAAAGATGCGGGCTTCGCCCTGTTAGAACTTTTTTTGAGTCATCCTGAGCCCAGCGAAGGATCCCGGATCCCTCTTTGCCTCGCCCTGTATCGGGAGAGGCCGACGCGAGACCTTGAGTGTCGGGTGAGGGACATTTGTGCGGCGCGATTTTCTGATGCGCCGCACATTACAGCAAATTCGAGTGAGCTTTAGTCTTCGCGCTCGATCTGCCTTCCGTTCTGTCCGACCGATACGATACGTTCGTTAGCGATCGGCTTCCGAAGATGCCGCGAATCAACGCTCTGGGAAGACGCAAGAATGCCACTTTCAAACGTGCCAGTGCTCGACCTGGAATTGCCGCAGATCATTCATTCAGTTGAGAGGTTTCTGGGCGCGGACGGCTTGAGACGAAAGCTAAGCTATCTCGACGGCGCGATGAACAGAGCGGCACCGATCTATCGCGAGAACTTCCTGCGCCCAAGAGCATCACCCTGGTTTGGGCTGCGCAGGGCGATCGAACGATCATCCAATTTGATTCGCTTGGACTTGAGACTGGCGGATGACGAGCTAATTCGCGCTCTGCATATGGCCTTTTTGATTTTTGGCGCCCTAGACTCGATGCCCACGTGGAAGCGAAATGAGATCAGAAGCCGTCTGCTCGATAAGGCCGGTGGTGATGTTCCAGTGTTGGTAGAGCTAACCTGCTGGCACAGCCTTCGCCGGCGCGGCGCCGAGGTTCAGTGGGTTCCAGAGAAGGCCAATTCCGGCCGACGAGTGCCGGATCTTTCAGGCAACATTGCCGGCGTTGCTTTCGAATATGAGTGCAAAGCCAAGTCGGTGGATACCGGCCGGCGAATTGCGCTTTCTGATTTCTATCAGTTTGCTGATCGTCTGGTTACAAAGCTGCCGCAGCTCGCGCAGCCAGGGCCTAACCGCTACACGTGGTTAGAAATATCGACAGAAGCTAATTTTCCGAGAGACCTTCCATCCCAAGAACAGCTCATGACGGTCATCCGCGAGCTCGTGAAGGCTGGCGGTGGAAAGCTCGATGCTGGTTCGACGGGGGGTGATGTAACGCTTACTCTGGTAGGCAGCGAAGCAGCGGCCGCGATTCGCGCTAGCGCCATGCGACCCTTCGAGCTTGGAATTTATGGCAAACAAATTATCATCAGAGCGGCTTGCAAAAAGCCTGACAAACTCTTGCGAGCGGTCGAGGAAGATCTCAAGGACGCGTTAAAGCAGTTCAGCGGGACCGTACCCGCTTTGATTGGTTGCTACTTTCCCGGAATCGAATCGTTCAGGGGTGCTGAAAAACCATCGACGAAGATTTCCGGGTTAGTAGAGAAGATCGGCCGCCGGAAGGATGCAAACCATCTCGCTTCGATCGCATTCTTTTCAGATCCGAGAGTCGAGCGAAAGTCAGACGGATCAATAGGCACGGATGTCGAGGCCGCATCCTTCTGGATGCTAAAGTTCAGGGATACGCCCCTAGCACAGTTGGTTGGATAGAAGCCAAGAGGAAAGCAAATTGGGCACCGGCGAAAAGGCTGCGAGACCCGGTCCCGGGGGTTCTAAGTAATGTTTGAATATCTAATGACGCCGTTGCATAGACACTACGATTACGGTTTTGGCGTTACGGCAGACTCCTTCAAAGATGCAGCTGACCTGTTAGAAAAGGCTCCGCAGCCAGAGCAGGGCTTGAATCAACACCTTCCTGTCAGCTTCCTCTATAGGCATGCGATCGAACTTTACCTAAAATCTGGAATCATTATTTTCCACCGCAAATTCAAGCTGGCCTTTGGAACCAATCCGCATGATGGTCCGCCTCAGGTTCTGATCAACCAGAACTGGAAGCTAATGTACCATGTCCATAGTATTGCCGATTTGTACTCGTATTGGCGTCACCTCTTCGAACAGCATCGAAGTTACCTGGAGCACCATACGAAAACGGACTGGTCATTTCCGAAAGAGTTGGACGACTGGATCAGCGAGATAGAGTCACACGATCCCACAAGCACATTTTATCGATATCCCGTTACTAAAGATGCTACGAAAGACCCGCAAAAGTCCGTCATGAAAGAAGCGCACTATTTGGACATCATGGCGAAAATGGGGCCTGATTCAAAACCAGTTAAGGCCGTCTTTGTTGCAGATCAAAATGAGGAAATTGTTGAGTCGTATTTTCTTGATGATGGGCCGGTTGCGGCTGTCATAGATACCCTTAGAAGAACAAGTGAGCTGCTTAGCGGTTGTCATACGGCTACGCGTGCTGAACTCACAGACGGCTGGTAGCGGACCTCCGCTTCCCGACAATCTCGAATTTTGCCGTTCGGCCTCGCCAAAAACGCCCAGATAGGGCCGTGTCTTCAGGGAGCTTTGCATAACCAGCGCCGGAACCCGGAGCCGGGATTCTTCCCCTTCGAGTACTCAGGGCTTCGGCTCAATCACAGCAACTTCCGCTCTAGAATGACAACTGGGTTTTTCCTGGCTTGGGTGCGGGGCCGCGCGCGACAACGGAGCGCGGCCTTAACGTTGGGTGCAGGGGTCACCCCTGCTACTTGCCGATGCAGAAGTCGCGGAAGATGGCGTCGAGGACGTCTTCGCTGCTGACTTCGCCAGTGATCGAGCCGAGCGCGGCGGCGGCGGCCATTATGTCAACGGCGACGATCTCCGGCGGCATCAGGGAGAGCGCGGATGTGCGGGCGTTCTTGAGAGCTTCCAGAGCCATCGAGAGCGCGTCGCGATGACGCTCACGGGAGATCGTCAGTTGCGCGTTGGATGAAACTGCGGATGGCGCGACGAGGGCGGCAATTGCTTTTGTCAGCTCGGCGCGCAGAGCGCCGGCTTCGTCGAGATGAATCGCGGAGAACGGCAGGATCGGAATGTTCAGGCCGTGCTCGCGAAGATCGCCGGCTGCGATCGCGGCGGGCAGATCGCGCTTGTTGAGGATCGCCAGTCCCGGGCGGCCGGCCGTCAGGCGGATCACGTCTAGATCCGCGGGCTCGAGCGGGCGCGACGAATCGAACATCGCGATCAGCAGGTCCGCGTCGCGCGCCGAGCGCATCGTGCGCTCGATTCCGATTCGTTCGACGTCATCGGTCGAATCGCGGACACCCGCAGTGTCATTGAGAACGAGTGCGTAGGGGCCAAGCTGGACGGAGTCCTCGATCACGTCGCGAGTGGTGCCGGCGATCGCTGTGACTATTGCGCGATCAGTGCCAAGCAATAGATTTAGAAGGCTCGACTTGCCGGCGTTGGGTTTGCCGACGATGGTGGCGCGCACGCCGTCGCGCATCAGGAGGCCGCGCGCAAAGCTGTCGTGCAAAACGGCAACGTCGGCGATGAGGCGCTCGATTTCGGCAGCGGTCTCGCGGCGCGACGGGAGGCGGATGTCTTCGTCGGAGAAATCGATCTCGACCTCGAGATGCGCGCGAATGGCGACGACCTGGGCGCGAAGCTCGGCGACGCGTGCGGAAAGCGCGCCCGAGAGTTGTTCCAACGCAATCCTCAGCCCCGAATCGCTGCGCGCGGCGACAATGTCGGCGACGGCCTCGGCCTCGGCGAGATCTATTCGGCCGTTCAAAAACGCGCGGCGGGTGAATTCGCCCGGCTCGGCTATCCGCGCGCCCGCGTCGAGCGCGAGCGCCACGATGCGGCGGACAACGAATGGACCGCCGTGGCATTGGATTTCGGCGACATCCTCGCCGGTGAAGCTGGCCGGACGGCGCATCACGACCGCGAGCGCTCGATCGATGCGGGCGCCGGTTGCGGGATCGACGACATCGCCGAGGCGCATCATTCGCGGCGTGAGTTCGGCGCAATGCGCGGGGCGGAAGATCGCGCCGAGGATATCGAATGCGCGGGGACCGGACAGGCGGACGATCGCAACGGCGCCGATTCCCGGCGCAGTGGCGGGCGCAACGATGGTGTCGGCGGCGTACATCGCAGGAATTTAATTGTATGTGAAACCCACCGGCAGGGGTGACCCCTGCACCCAATGTTAAGAAAAGATGCGGGACTTCGTCCCTGTTAGAACAGGTTAAGGGGAAGAGGGGTTCGTCCGCTTCTTGCGCGGTTGATGGAATCCGGCGATAAGCAATTCAATGAGGTTCAGAGATAGCGCGGCGATCGTGTTGGCGGGTTGGATCCTGATGGCGCCATCGGTGGATTGTGCACGGCAGGGATTGCAGCGCGAGACGCCGCTGTCGGAGTGGGAGCAAGTCGATAATTTCACGGCGCAGGAGAGCTGCGAAAATTACCGGTCGATCGTGATCGAAGCGGAGAAGAGCGATAGCGGCAACGTTTACGTTGAGCGGTATTCGTACTCGATTTGCGTGCAGGCCGACGATCCGCGGCTGAAGGGGAAGTAGTGGGCGCGCGCACTTGAGAGCTTGCTCAAAGGCGCGCGGTATGGTTCGATTGCGTGTTCGGGGTCGATCGAAAC
>CALAOW010000195.1 GCA_937889395.1 uncultured Pseudomonadota bacterium
GCAGGGCTGAGCCCTGCACCCAGTATTAAGGCCGCCCGCCGTTGGCGGGCGCGGCCCCTGCCAACGGCTTAATACTGCGCTGCCGTCGCCACGGCCAGGGGTGACCCCTGCACCCCGGCGGACACTACGCTGCCAGCCCGCATAATGTGAGCCTGACCGGCACCGGCATGTAGGCAGGCTATATCGATCCCGATGACGAAGCCGCCGGGGCGAGTCGATCGCTCCGGCGGTTCAACTTCCTTCCTGCGAAGCCCGCGCGCCCAGGTTAATTCGCATTTACATATTCCGACCGTTGGATCGCTCGCTTTCTTCGCGAGCCTTGCGAGCATAAAGTCGTAAAAATTGGAATTTTTTACAGTATTTTTCTTGCTAAGATTGCCGAGGGCGCCCATGGCGGGCAGCTCCTGGGAGTTTTGGTGGGTGGTAGCGGATGGCTAAGTTCGACTGGAAGGAAACGAAACGCCAGATAACCGATTCGCAGGTCTGGCAGTCGATATTCAGGCACGGCTACGAAGACACGCCGCGCAACCGGATCCTGATGGTGTCCGGCAACGTGTGGCTGCATCTGCATCCGTCGAAAGTGCAAAAGCATGCGGTGCGCATGCGCTTCACGTGGTGCATGGGCGGCATCACGTTTCTGCTTTTCCTGGTGACCGTGGTCACGGGAGTGTACCTGATGTTCTACTATCGGCCGACGGCGGAATACGCCTACGCCGACATGAAGTACCTGGAATTCGACATGCCGTTCGGGATGTTGATGCGCAATATGCATCGATGGGCCGCGCACGGAATGGTGATCGCGGTGTGGTTGCATATGTTCCGCGTGTTCATGACGGGCTCGTACAAACCGCCGCGCGAGTTCAACTGGGTGGTCGGCGTGATCCTGCTGGTGCTGACGCTGCTGCTGTCGTTCACCGGATACCTGTTGCCGTGGGATCAACTTTCCATCTGGGCGGTGACGGTCGGCTCAAACATGGCGCGCGCCACGCCGCTGCTTGGGCATGGCGGTCCGTTCCATGAAGTACTCGGGGTGAATCCGGTTTACGACGCGCGTGCATTTATTTTCGGCGGCGGGGAGATCGGACCGCACACGCTGCTGCGTTTCTACATTTTGCACTGCATCTTTTTCCCGTTGATCGCGAGCCTCTTCATGGCGGTGCATTTCTGGCGAATCCGCCGCGACGGCATGTCGGGGCCGCTCTAGGATCGGACGAGCAGGCGATCGATGGGAGGCGTGTTTTCATGGCTGCTGCACCAGGGAATCGTGCGCGTGCTGTCGGTGCCGATCGGGATATCGATCATGCTGTATATCGTGTACGTGCTGGCTGCGCCGGCTGCGTGGAGCGACGACGAGGACGGAGCGCCGCATTAGGGATTAATCATGGCAAGCCGGGAAGGTAACCAAGGCGGCCTCGCGATGCGCGCGGCGGGAGCGGGCGCAGGCGGAGCTGGCGCGAGGACGCCGGCGGCGGGCGGGTCGAAGCGAATCGAAGTCCCGATCAAAAAGGCGAGCGGCGGCGTCGAAGAGAAGCTGCACACCTGGCCGTTCCTGGTGCGCAGCGAATTCCTGATGTCGATTCTGGTGATCATCGTCTTGACGGTGTGGTCGCTGCTGCTCAACGCGCCGCTGGAGCAGCCGTCGAACCCGACTCGCACGCCGAATCCGTCGAAGGCGCCGTGGTACTTTCTGGGCTTGCAGGAAATGCTGGTGTTCTTCGACCCGTGGTATGCGGGCGTGGTGCTGCCCTGTTTCATCATCGTGGGCCTGATGCTGATTCCGTATCTGGACATCAATCCGAAAGGCAACGGCTACTACACGTTTCGCGAGCGATCGTTCGAGATTCTGACTTTTTTCATCGGGTTCCACATTTTATGGGTTTCATTCATCATCATCGGCACATTTTTCCGCGGTCCCGGATGGAATTGGTTTTGGCCCGGTCAGGTCTGGGATCCGCATCTGGTGGAGGCGCTGACCAACGTCGATTTGCCGTACATGTTCGGCTTGCGCGACTACCTGGCGTCGGCGATTTTCGGATTGGCGGTGATAGGCGGCTACTTCGTGGTTGGGTACGCGGGGTTATATTACTGGATACGATCGCGGCCGGCGGGCGATCCGTGGTCGGCGTTTCCCGGCGGCGGTCCCGAGATACTGAAGAAATGGGGACCGGTGCGCTTCGGCATCACGGGATTTCTGGTACTCGCGATGGCCGGCGTGTTCATCAAGATGGCGCTGCGGCACGCGCTCAACATCAAGTACATCCTGGTTACGCCCTGGATTAACATCTGACGTGGCCGCAACCCCGTGTTTATCCTCGCCAAAGTACTGCAGGCGCTCGGAATCGCCGACGTCGGTTTCGCGCTGTACGTCGGGATGACCCAGCCGCACGGGATGGGAACCGAATACAAGTTCACCGGGATCGGCATTGTGGTTTTTCTCGCCGGCTACATCGTCGAGGTCCTGTGGGCTCGCGGGCATGAATAACTATTGAGTAATTGAGTGAGTATTTGAGTGAGTAATTGGACGGCGGCCTCGCGGCGGCATTCGTAGTTGAGGACAGGATAAGAGCAGATGGCTGGCAGACCGGGGCTTGATCCCACTGAAGAAGGAAAATCATACAGCGCGCTGTTCGTGCTGATGGTAGCGGTGTTGCTGGTGACCGCGGTCTGGTCGATTTGGGACGACAGCATCTCGCGCCGTCCGTGGAAGGAATACCAGGTCCAGTGGGACCGGCTGGCGTACGACAAGTACATGAAGGACGCGGCGGACGAGCAGAAGCGCCTCGACGCCGATCCCGAATACCAGAAAGTCTCCAAGGAGCTGGCGCAGGCGCGGATCGAACGCGACTCCGGCGCCATCGCGGCCAGGCTGGCCGCGATGCGCGGGCAGTTGCCCGATCTGAAAAACGTTGCCAACGACAAGGATCAACTGGTCCGCTTCACCAAGTCGTATTTGACCGAGCGATGGTACGACTACAACCACGCCATCCAGGAAAGGCAGGACCCGGGTCCGTACAAAAGGGAAATCGATCAGCTCAACGCCGAACTCGCGCGGGAAAGTATCGTCTCCGATAAAGCGAAGGACAATCTGCAGGCGGTCAAGGATCAGATCGAGGCGCTCAACTCGAAGGTCGCGAGCCGGACCGATCAGATGAAGAAGCTCACCGCCAAGCGCGACGATTTATTGGACAAGGCCGACACCTGGATGATCCCGGTCAAGTTCCGCAACACGGTCCTGTTCCGTTATCCGAAGATTCCGAGGATTGAGCAGACCGCGATCGACGACTTCGACCGCAACGCCTTCGACGAGGCGATCGCGCGGGTCGATCGATGCCAGAGCTGTCATATGGGCGCCGACAAGAAGGGCTTCGAGAATGCGCCCGAGCCGTTTCGCACGCACAGCAACTTCGATCAGATCATATTGAAGCATCCGCCCGACAAACTCGGATGCACGCCGTGTCACGACGGACAGGGGCCGGCGGTGAGCTCGGTGCGGGTGGCGCATGGCGACGATCCGGATTGGGATTCGCCGATGCTCAGGGGCGCCAAGATGCAGTCCCGATGCATCAAGTGCCATATCGACGTCGGCTCGCTGCACGACGCGGGAGGCAAACCGATCGCGGCGAACTGGGTCGAGGGGGAACGGATTTTCGAGCAGACGGGATGCGCGGGATGCCATCTGGTGGCGGGCTACGAGGACATTGCGAAGATCGGCCCGAACCTGAAACTCGCGGCGGCAAAGCTCGACCCGTCGTGGACCGTGCGATGGATCGCCGACCCGAAAAGCTTCCGGCGGTACTCGCGCATGCCGGACTTCGCGTTCTCGCGCGCCCAGGCGACTGCGCTGGCCGCGTTCATCCTGGACAGTTCGTCGAAGAATTCGAAGCAGTGGCTCGCGGCGCATCCCGAGGTTGCGACGCTGGAGGCCGACGTCAAGAATCCGGCGTTCGTCGAGGAAGGCAAGGGGCTGTTCGAATCGGCCGGCTGCAAAGGATGCCACGCGATCGACCCGCGCCAACATGCAACTCCGGTCGGCGTCGTTGCGGGCTTCGGGCCGGGCCGGGCGTTCACGGCCAAGGACTTCGCGCCCAACCTGGGCAGGATCGCGGAGAAGACTTCGGCGGCGTGGATATATGCGTGGTTGAAGAATCCACATGACTTCTCGCCGCACACGGCGATGCCGTCCTTGCGCCTGAGCGATCACGAAGCGGAAGCGCTGACCGCCTTCCTGATGACGCATGGCAAGAAGAGGGAATTCGCCGGCGTCGAAACCGCGCTCAAGAATCCCGGGCAGATCGAGAAGGGCGAAGCGCTGGTGCGCAAGTACGGATGCTTCGGATGCCACGAGATCGAAGGGATGGACAAGGAGTCGCGAACCGGCGTCGAGCTGACGACCTTCGGCTCCAAGCATCTCGACGAACTATCTTTCGGCAACCGGACGCAGATTCCCGAGACGTGGGATCAGTGGACGTTCCATAAACTGCAATCCCCGCGCCTCTATGCGACCCGGGACGTCGAGCAGGTGATGCCGAGGTCCCGTTTCGACAGCGCCGACATCAGGAACCTGGTCGTGTTCCTGGCCGGCCTGACGCAGGGCACGGTGCAGGAGCGGTACCGGATGCCCGGATCGGAGCATCAGGCGCAAATCGTTGCGGGCCGGCGGATGGTCAATTACTACAACTGCGTCGGCTGCCATATCATCGAGAATCGGGGCGGCTACATCAGCCGCTTCTACCCGGGAGATCAAATCAACTTTGCGCCGCCAGTACTCAATGGCGAGGGTTTCAAGGTTCAACCCGAGTGGCTATTCGCATTCCTCCAGGGACCGACCCCGATTCGTCCGTGGCTGAAGATCAGGATGCCGACTTTTCATTTCACCAACGCTGAAGACGACACGATCGTGAACTACTTCACGGCGCTGTCGGACCTGAACGTGCCGTATATGTTCATCGACACCAACCTGATTGCGCCGGCTGAGCTGGCCGCCGGCGCGAAGCTGATGACGAAGGACTACTTCAACTGCTTCAGCTGCCATCAGGAGGGCGACAAGAAGCCTGAGGGACCGCCGTCGGGATGGGCGCCCGACATGGCGCTGACCCATCAGCGGCTCAATCCCGACTGGGTACTGAAGTGGATCGCAAATCCGTCGGCGCTACAGCCGGGAACCAAGATGCCGTCGTACTATCCGGGCGGCCCGGACGACATCCTGGGCGGTAACCAGGACAAGCAGATCCGCGCGCTAATGGACTATATGTTCTGGTTTGGAGCTCATCCGGGGGAGACACTGCCGGCCCAGATGGCGACGGCGCCGGTAAAAAGTGAAAAGTGAAAAAGTGAAAAGTGAAAAAGTGAAAAAGTGAGTAAGAAGCAGGTTGTTATCGCCTAATCGATTGAGTGGGCAACTGATTATTCGCTAAGGTCAGAGAGTTTGATTTAACTGAGTAAAACATATCAGCGATTTCGCCGGAGAAATGGTAATGAAAAAGTTTGCAGTTGTACTGGCGGCGTGTGCGTGTGTCACGCTTGGCATGACCGCTGGCGCCGGCCTCGCGAGCGCTGCCGGCGGCGCGATTAGCGGAACCGTCAAGTATGACGGTACGGCGCCCGCGCCCAGGAAGCTCGAGGTGACCAAGGACAAGGAAGTCTGCGCGCTGCATCCGCACTTCGAAGAGGACCTGATCGTCGGCAGCGGCGGCGGAATCGCGAACGCGGTTGTGACCGCGAAAGGCGCCAAGGGCGACCTGAAGCCCGGCGAAGTGAAGTTCGATCAGAAGGGATGTGACTACACGCCGCACGTGCTCGCGTTCCCGGCCGGCAGCACCGTGGATATCGTGAACTCGGACGGGATTCTGCACAACATCCATTCCTATTCGACCAAGAATCCAGCGTTCAACATGGCTCAGCCCAAGTTCAAGAAAGTAATCCAGCGAAAGGTCGAACAGCCGGAAGTGATCAAGATCACCTGCGATGCGCACGGCTGGATGCACGCCTGGTGGGTCGCGACCGACACTGCGTACTTCGCGGTGACCGACGACAAGGGCAACTACTCGATCGCAGGCGTGCCGCCGGGCAACTACGAAGTCGAAGTGTGGCAGGAAAAGCTCGGCACGCAGGATCAGAAAGTCGAGGTGAAAGACGGCGCGACGGCGACCAGCAATTTCTCGTTGAAGCCGAAGAGTTGAGCGCTAATCCGCCCGATGATTAAACGCCTGGTTACGCTCGAAGTCGCGACCTCGGATCTCGCGGACGCAGCGTCGATCTACGAAAAGAATTTCGGTTTTTCAGTGACCAGAGCGGCAGACGGGAAATCGGCGTCGGTGAAAGTCGGCGGCGCGGAAATCCGCCTCGTCGCGCCGCCCGCGATCGATTCGTCGAGCGAAGGGATGATCGGTCTGTGGCTCGAGGCGGAGGACGTCGATCAGGTGATAGCGGACTTTCGCGCCGCCGGTCTGAACGCCGGCGCGATTCGGATCGAGTCAGGACGCCGCATCCTGACGATCGATCCGAAGCTGGCCAACCAGGTCCCGCTGTTCATCTTCGATCGCAAAGCCTGACCGGAGCGCGAGCAGGCACAGCGCTCAGACCCCGGTCGTGAAAGTGGCGCGGACCGCTTCCTCGAGCCTGCGCGTCAGCTCGGTGCGGTCGGCGCTGCGCATTCCTTCGGTCGCGATCGGCTTTCCAATCGTCATGCGCATCGCGCAGCCCGGGGTCACGACCTTCGCGAGGCGCGGGAAAATAAGGCCGGATCCGCTGATCGACATCGGCACCGCCGGCAACTTGGACAGGATCGCGAGCCACGCTGCCCCGTCTTCGAACTCGTGGACGTGGTTGTCGTTGAAGCGATGGCCCTCGGCGAAGACGCACACGTCCAGCCCGCTTCGGATGATCTCAATCGCCTTGCGGATTGCCTTGCCCCCGGCGTCGCGGTCGATGATCACGTGACCGCCGTGTTGCATCGCGTAGCCGATCACCGGGATTTTGAGCAGCTCTTTTTTGGCGACGAAACGCGGCTCGCCCGGCATGAACGCGGCGACGGCGAAGATGTCGAAGAAGCTCTTGTGGTTTGCAACCAGGATGAACGACTTCAGACCGGCGAGATTTTCGAGACCTTCGACTTGCACCTTGATGCCGCAAACCCCGATTATTCCGCGAGCCCATACGCGACTGATCAGTGTGACCGCGTGATGCTTGCCCATCGTGGCGGCGATCGCCGCGGCGATCGCGCAAGGCGCGGTCCATAGCACCGAGAGCACCGTCGCGACTACCCCCCATGCGAGGTTGAAGATGCCGCGCGGCGCAGCCGCGGTGTCCGACGGAGCCTGCGCGTGATTGGCCATGGCCGAATACTTTGCCCGCTCGCCCCGCCGAGGCGCAAGCATGTCTTCAAACATGAACAACGGTAGGGCTGTCTTTGTTTGACGAAAAGAGCGCAGCTACCACGCGGTTCAGTCGCCGTTCAGCCAAAAGGCCAAGATCCCCTCGACATCTGCTGATAAGAAGACCGCCATACAGTTCGCTAGCTTATCGCGTCGAGGATGCCTTTTTGCAAGCGTTTCAGACGTCAGTTGGCTCAAAGATAGCCTCAGGGGAACGCCGCGCTAAAGTCATCACAGAAACGAAAGAATGGCTTCCACCGATGACGCGCTCATAGCTCCACAGTAAAATGTCTTCGATTCCATCGCCGTCTAGATCTGCCCGCATTATTTCCACTAGAATCCGAATCATTCCTCCATACTCAAATTCGATAGAATACGATGTTGTGGATCTGATTGTTAGAGCTCCTTTAGCATGTACATCGTCTAACGTTAGGCAGTCGGGTTCAGGTTGGGTATTCAAGTATGGCAGCAAAGACACGGGAACATAACGGAGGTCAGAGATTCCTACGCGGGGCTCGCGTATGAAGCTTTTTGTAGACGATTGTGCTTTTTCGACGGCGGTGAAAACAGCACACGGAAGCTCAAAGAAACCGGCCATCTTCAACTCAAAATTAGTATACGGCTGAAATCCCTCGGCCTTTGCCGTCCTGTATTCGCGTGATGTTCGCACGTAGCGTTCATCACCATTTTTTAGGAGCCGCAGCCCTTCCGGCAAATCCGTCCCCAGCTTGACAGGCAAATCCAGAAGCCGATTAATGTCTGACTTTTTCATTGAAGATATACGCCCGCCGTCGAGAAACCCGATCTCTTGATTCAACCGAAAGACATCCTGCTCAGTTTCGTAATTTCGAATGGCGCTTGTTATCTCCTGCCAAGAGATTTTTCCGGCATTGAGCGCCGTCAAGATCCTAATGATAGCTCTATCGGCACCGCACTCATCTTCGTACAGCTTTCGCAACCGTCTTGTTTCGGACACCTTTTCCTGAACCCGCGTTAGTATCAGAGCCGTCCGCTCTGGTGTGAGCAGCCGACCTAGTTTGTCCCAGTTGCAGGGATGACAAGATGGCGCCAAGTTTTCGTCGCCTGTGATGTTGAAATCAGGCACGAGGTGGTGTGAGGTCCGCACCTGGTCCAGAAAGGGACCGTCTATAAGTTTCTCAGGTATCACATGATCGATGGCTAACTCCTTGAACATGAGCGGAGTACCGCAGTAGAGGCACCTTTTCCGATGCGCTTCCCACAGTGCACGTCGAAAGATATCGGAGAATTGTTGTTGCGACATTTGCGGTTGATCGGAAGGGTTTGCCAAATCTCTGAGAAAGATCTCTGAACTCAGTCGAGCCCGGAATGCCTCCAATGAGATTTCCACGATAACAATATGACCTTGACCAGAGAAGGCGATGCTGGCTTCGCGGGCCTCGATTAGCCGCATGCATCTGCGCAGCAAAGTTGACACCGCCCCAATGGCGTTGTTACATCGATCATAGCAAGACGAAGCCGACCGTCGAGGATTCAATGGGCCGAATCAGCGGGTTTCAGCAGTTTCTCCAAATCCTGACCGTGCCGGACAACGTCCCGATCATCGCGATGATGATCCTGGTGATGTTTTTCACCTATATCGCGCTCAAGCAGGCCCGCCGCAACGATCAGCTGATCGAGCACGGCCATCGCGAACGCATCATCGATGAGATGAGGAAGTAGCCGCGGCGCGGGTGGAAGGGAACCAGGATGCCATTTACGATCATCGCCGAGAATTGCACCGGCTGCAGCGCATGTGAAAAGCGTTGCCCGACCGGCGCGATCTCGGGCCTGCCAAAAAAGGTCTATTACCTCGAGGCCGCGATGTGCATCGATTGCGCTGCGTGCGGGGTGATTTGCCCCGACGACGCGATCATGAACAATCACGGCGCGATAACCCACGTCCTCAAGCGCTCCGAACGCCCGGTCGCCGTGGTCCATCACGATAACTGCAACGGATGCGGCGTATGCGTGGACGTTTGCCCATTCGATTGCATCTCGCCGTCGCCGGAGAACACGGTGGTCTATCTCGGCAAAGTACAGGTCAACGAGAAGACCTGCGTCGGATGCCTGCTCTGCGAAGAGGTTTGCGGATGGGACGGAATTTACATCATGCCGTCCGGCCGGAAGGAGGCGTTCCTGAGTCCGCTTGGCGGCGAGAGCCGCGAGGAAGACGCCGCCTGACGATATCGCGCGCGCTTTTTCAGTATCTACGCGGATACTGCTGCTGCTTTGCCGCCTTACTTTTTGTCAATCAACTAGTTCTTGCAGCGGATCTATCGCCCGGGCCCGACAACAGCGCCGAAGCGGCATGCGCCGAAATCAAGACCGCGCTTCATGCGCTGGCCGGCGCGGAACACGACGAATCCCTGGCGCTCGATCTTGCGTCGAGCGGGGGGAATTCGACCGCGATCGTCGCGGTGCGGCTGTCCGTCCTGCTCGATCGCACGCAGGATTTGCGCATCGCGCTCAGGCACGCGCGTCGAAGCGCGGTCGCGCGCGACCCGATGGTCGATCAGTGCACGCGGATGGGGTTCCGCGCGCTGGTGATGTCCGAGAAGCTGAGTTCCGACGTCGAGAGTGTGCTGTTCGGCGCCGGCGATTCTGCCGCACCGGCGCCCGAGCTCAAGTCTGACTCTGCTGCGCCTGCTGCATCGCCGCCCGCTCAGCAACCCTGACCTGTCGTGTGGCAGCGTTGCGTGGAACCAACACGGCGGCCGCCGCAAACATCAGCAGAACCGCCTGCGCGCCGAGCGACTGAATCGTCGGGAAGATACCGAGCATGGGAATCGTTGGCGCGTAATTCACGAATGTAGCCGATACCCTTGACGCTTCCTGCAAGCTCGCGACGCCCTGGCCGACAAAGACGATCGCCAGCGCGTAGAGCATGATCGAAGTCGCGTGGAAGAACATCCTCATCGGGATTCGATCTGCCGCGCGCCGGATGACCACGAATGATGCGGCCAGTGCGACCGCGGCTACGGCGATGCCGGCCGAAACCGCGTGACGCTCGGCAGCTTCGGTCGCGCCGTTGGTGAGCGCCTGAAAGAACACTATTGTCTCCGCGCCCTCGCGCATCACGGCCAGGAACGCCGTGAGCCCCAGCGCGATACCGGGAATCGTGCTGCGCTCGGCGCTTTCGAGTTTGTGCGAGATGAACTTCATCCAGCGATCGGACTGGCCCTTCGAGGTCATCCACGAGCTGACGTAAAAGAGGGTCGCTGCGGCGAAGAGTTGGAAGACGCCCTCGAGCGTGTCGCTGGCGTCGTCGGTGATTATATGGTTGACCACCCACGCCAGAACGACGCTGGCGGCGATCGCGGCTACCGCCCCCGCGTAGATGTCGCGCGAGCGGCCGATTCGTCCCGCGCCGCGGGTCGCGGCCGCAAGCGCGATGACGACCAGCATCGCTTCCATGCCTTCGCGGAAGAGAATGCCAAGCGAATAGAAGAAGTAGGCGACGGCGGTTTGATTGATCATATTGTTAATTCTGAGAATGATTCTCAATTCCGATTGTAGCCCCGCCGGACTGCGATGTCAACGGTGAGGATTTATCCGTCCGCCGCGGGCTCAGCCGGTCACACTTGCGACCATCTAGCGCCGGTAGTAACCTCACAAATGAAGCGGAGCCGCCGATTTATCGTGCGCACGGCCGCTTCAAGTTTTTTCAGGGCTTTTTCGGGAATGCGGTCCCTGCGATGCATTCGGGCGTCGATGCGATGCTCACTTCGAGGCGGTCAATCTCCTGATGCGATGCGTCTATTGCAGCAAGCGCGCCGGTTTGATCCGCCGCGTCTGCACGCCGTGTGCGAAAGTAGTTGCGATCGTGGACCGCGCCGGCGGCGAAGTCGGATTGGCCGGGCTGGTCGATATTTTCGTGGCAGAGGGTCTCACGCGGGAGCAGGTCGATTTGGTGCTCGACACGCAACTCGGCGCCGAGCCGACCATCCGCGACCGCCTCACCTCGAGCATGACGAACGTCTTGATGCGCAACCTCGGGATGCCGGGGCGCCAGTCGCCCGAAGACGTCAGGAAGGTGCGCACCGCGATGCGAAGCGGCGGCGGCGGCGGCACGTGGGTCGGTGGTGCGGAACCCCCGGAGCATCATTGATGCGCTCGCGGGTCACCGAATCGACGATGGAAAAAGATCGCAGCGACTTTGCCGTGATGAATCGCATGATCGATCGCATCCGTTTGTTGATCGCTGTGGATGACGAGACGATTGCGGTCAAGAAAAAACTCGAGGCGCAGGCGATTCTCAAAGACTTTCAGTCGCTGCTTTCGGAAGCGCCGGAAGATCAGGAGCGCGGCCGGATAAAGGGTTACTATGAGATCCTGTGCCGCGAGCTTGGCGATGAGGCCGACGTTGCCGCGTTGCTTAGCTCGCTCAGGAATTATGTCCCGTACCTCTAGTTCACGGCTGAAAAGTTTTCGGAGAGACGAATGAGTTTGCAGCGGATCGGCGTCATCGGGGCAGGGCAGATGGGTGCGGGAATCGCGCAGGTCGCGGCGCAGGCGGAAATCGGGGTCGTAATGCATGATATCACGCCGGAGCTGTGCAAGCGCGGCGTCGATTCGATCGCGCGCAACCTGGGGCGGATGATCGAGCGCGGGCGCTTCAAGCCCGAGGAGCGCGATCGCGTGATGCGCCGCGTCGAGACGACCGCCAGGCTCGAGGACCTGGCCGGGATCGGCTTCGTGATCGAGGCGGTGATCGAAAACGAAGACGCGAAGATCGCGCTGCTGCAGAAGCTCGACAAGATCTGTCCGCCGGAGACGATTTTCGCCTCGAACACGTCGTCGATTTCGATCACCAGGATGGGCGCGCGGACTTCACGCGCCGACCGCGTGATCGGGATGCACTTTATGAACCCGGTCCCGGCGATGAAGCTGGTCGAAATCATTCGCGGACTGGCCACTTCGGAAGCGACTTTTCAGCAGACGCGGTCGCTCGCCGAGCAGCTCGGCAAGACCACGATGACCGCGCAGGATTTTCCGGGATTCATCGTCAATCGCGTGCTGCTGCCGATGATCAACGAGGCGATTTACACGATGTACGAAGGCGTCGGCGGCGTAACCGATATCGACATCGCGATGAAGCTCGGCACCAATCAGCCGATGGGTCCGCTCGAGCTGGCGGATCTGATCGGGCTGGACACCTGCCTTGCGATCATGGAGGTGATGCATCGGGTGCTGGGCGACGACAAGTACCGTGCATGCCCGCTGCTGAAGAAGTACGTCGATGCCGGATACCTGGGCCGCAAATCCGGCCGCGGTTTTTATGTATATGATGAGAAGGGTACTTTGATTCCGCCACCGCGCTGAGCGCGGGTGCGCGCCGGGAGGAAACCAGCATGTCCGTAAAGGCATTCATCCTGATCGACACGTCGCCGGGAAAGGCGCGCGAGGTCGCGGCCAAGATTCGAGGCGTGGGCGGCGTTTCGGTGGCGCATGCGGTCACGGGGCCGCACGACATCATCGCGATTGCGGAGGCCGCGGACGTGACCTCGCTCGGCGAGCTGGTGGTGCAGAGGATTCAGAGCGTGACCGGCGTCAATCGGAGCCTGACTTCAATCGTCGCGGATTGAAGCAGGCAAAAAAAGATCGCGACTGCGCTCACCGGCGCGGCGATCGTATAGACCAGGGAAAAGATCGCATTCAGGAAGTAGTGTATCGATGGCTGAATTACCGGTAATCAAGCGGCTCAGAAAAGACCTCGAGACGCTCAAGCGCGAACTCACCGTGGACCTGCCCAAGGAACTCGAGCGCGCACGCGCTCACGGCGACTTGTCCGAAAACGCGGAATGGGCAATGGCCAAGCAGCGTCAGGAGTTCCTCCGTGCGCGGGTGGGCAACCTGGAGGCGCGAATCGTCGAGCTCACGATGATCGATCTCGAGACGATTCCGCGCGACACCGTCGGGCTGGGCAGCCGCGTTCGGCTCGAGGATCTCGATGAGGGCGGCATTGCGGAGTTCGAGATCGTCGTGCCGGAGGAAGTTGACGGCGCGCAGAACCGCATCTCGCTGTCGTCGCCGCTGGGCCGCGCGCTAATCGGCAAGGCGGCGCAGGACGATATCGAAGTCGTCACCCCCAAGGGCAAGCGCGCCTACATGGTGAAGCAGCTTACGACGATCCATGCGATCCTGGTCGTCGAGAACGGCCAGACAAAGTAACCGGGCCCGACGCGCGATCAATCACCGAACATCGAGTCGATCTGTTCCTTGAAGTGCGCCTGAACGATCTTGCGGCGCACCTTGAGCGACGGCGTGAGCTCGCCATTTTCCTGGGTGAACGGCTCCATGATCGTGAACCCGACGATCGCTTCCACGTCCGAGAGCCCCTTGTTGATTCCGCGAATGCGCCCCTGCAGGAACGTCTTCAACGCCGCTGATTTCGCCAGCGCATCCGGGTTTTTCGGGTCGAGCTGGTTGCTGCTTAGAAACTCCGCCAGGTTCTCGTAGTCCGGCACTATCAGCGCGGCCAGATGCTTGCGGCGGTCGCCGACCACGCAGGCTTGCGAGATGAATTTGTCGGCGACGAGCTTGCTCTCGACATAGGCGGGCGAGACGTTCTTGCCGCCCGACAGCACGATGATTTCCTTTTTGCGGTCGGTGATCGCGATGTAACCCTCGGCGTCGATCTTCGCGATGTCTCCGGTATGGAGCCATCCGTTTTCGTCGATCGCTTCCTTCGTGTCGGCCTCGAGCTTGTAGTAACCCTTCATGATGTTCGGCCCGCGCAGAAGCAACTCACCGTCGGCTGCCGTTTTGGCCTCGACGTGCGCCAGCGGAAGTCCCACCGTGCCGACTCGGGTCCTGCCGTTGTGCAGATTGCACGCGACGACCGGCGCCGCCTCGGTCAGGCCATATCCTTCGACGATTGGAACTTCGGCGGCAGACAGGAACCGGTTGATCTCGACAGGCAGCGGCGCGCCGCCGGAAATCAGGTAGCGCATTCGATTTCCGAAGATCGAGCGCACTCGCGCGAAGACCAGCCGCCTGAACAGCGCCATCGACAGTGCCAGCATCGGCGGAAGCGGTTTACCGCGATGGCGATACTCAGCCGCTTGTTCGCCCGCCGCGAGCGCCATTTTGAACAGTCGTTGGCGCATCGGAGGCGAGGCCTCCACCGTGCGCATCACGCGGCTCTGTATCACTTCGAGCAGGCGTGGCACCGTCAGCACCACGGTCGGCTCGACCTCGGTCAGGTTCGCTGCGATCTGCCCGAGACCCTCGGCAAACGCGATCGTCCCTCCCGCGATTAACACCGTGTAGTAACCCGCGGTCCGTTCGAACGAGTGCGCGATCGGCAGATGCGACAGCGTCATGTCGGTGCTGCCGAGCGCAAGCGCGGTAAGCGAGTCCTCGCAGTTGGCAAGGATGTTGCCGTGCGAGAGCATCACGCCTTTCGGCGTGCCTGTCGTGCCCGACGTATAGATGATCGTCGCGAGGTCGTCGCTGCTGCCCTCGACGATGGCCGCCGGCGCATCGCCGCTCACCGATGCCAGCGGCATGATGGCGGGCGTTCCGTTCGCGGCGGGCGCCGATTCCGCGCCGCGATGCATGGCGACAATTGCCGTGACCTCGGGAATCGAATTGCCCAGCCCGAGAATTTTCTTGATCATCTCGGGCCCGTTGGCCGCGACGATTTTCGCTCCCGAGTCGCCGATGACGTGTGCGGTTTCCTCCAGTCCGCTGGTGGTGTAGAGCGGCACGACGATCGCGCCGAGCCCCAGCACGGCCTGATCGACGACGATCCATCCGGGGCAATTGTCGGAGAGGATCGCGACGCGATCGCCGGGCCGCACGCCCAGGCTGAGCAGACCGGCGCGAAGTTTTCCGGCGGCGTCCGAGATTTCGGTCCACGAGTGGTCCGTCCAGACTTTGCCGGGCTTGTCCTTTAAGAATGCGCGCGCACCGTGCTTCTGTACCTGCGCCTCAAAGGCTTGGGAAATGGTCGCCACGCGATCAGGCATAAGAAATAAAGACCTCCTCTTCCTCGCCCAGCCGTTGTAGCCTAAACATTTGCTGCCGCCAATCTCGCGCCAATACCTGATTACCGAATCCGCGGCCCCTGCGATCCTGCGACCGCGAAGCGCTTGAAATTATTACCGAAATGTGGGCGTCATGGCGGCTATTGAGCAGGCGTTGCGATGGTGGACAAGGATTTTTCATTTCACTAATCGTTGCGCTGACGGGCATAGTCGCACCCAATTCATGAATCGGAAGGCGTTGGAACGTTGCATCAGCCGCCTTGATCGGCGCGGCGAGCCCTCGTCCGGAATTTACACATTGGCAGCGCAGAGGTGACGCTTCGATGCTCGAGTATCTGTATTTTCCGCACGACATCTCGACCTTCGGTCCCCAGGTCGATTGGCTCTTTGAGCTGATCTTCTGGATCGTGATCGTCGTTTGGGCCGTGGTGATGATCGCGATGCTGGTCTTGATGATTCGCTATCGCGCCCGGCCCGGCCGCAAAGCGCAGTATATTGAAGGCAATTCGCGTCTCGAGATCATCTGGACCATGGCGACCGCCGCGATCCTGCTCGCTGTGGCGTTTATGAGCCGCTCGACGTGGGCTGATATCAAGGAGCATGGGCCTCCGGGGCAGGTGTTCTACCTGGTGAACGGGAAGCAGTTCAACTGGGAATTCACTTATCCGGGGCCCGACGGCAAATTCGGCACCAAGCACGACCTCACGATCGAGAACGAGTTGCACGTGCCGGTCAACAAAGTGGTGCGGATCGATCTGACCTCGAAAGACGTCATCCACAGTTTTTTCGTACCGAACTTGCGCCTCAAGCAGGACGTGGTGCCCGGCCACGTCATCCAGGTCTGGTTCGAGGCGACCGAAACCGGGCAATACGAAATTGCGTGCGCGGAGCTGTGCGGCTTCGGCCATTCGGGGATGAAGGCCGACCTGATCGTCCAGTCGCAAGAGGATTTCGACAAGTGGCTCAAAGACACGTATGCACACCCACCCGCGCCGCCCGCGCCGGCAGCGCCGGCCACGCCGCCCCAAGGAGCTAGCCCAAAATGAGCAGCACCGCAGCGGTTGCGGCACACGGCGCGCACGCCGAGCATCATGCGCTCGGCTTTTGGCGCACGTATATTTTTTCCCAAGATCACAAGATGATCGGCAAGCAGTTCCTGTTCATGGCGCTGTTCATGATGGCGATCGGCGGCCTGATGGCGATGCTGATGCGGTGGGAATTGGCGTTCCCCGAAACTCAGGTCCCGGGATTTCAATGGGTGCCCGAACCGTTCATGTACGAGGGCGCGATTCCGCCCAATACCTACAACGCGATGTTCACGATGCACGCCACGATCATGATCTTCTTCGTGGTGATACCAATCCTGGTCGGATGTTTCGGCAACTTCCTCATCCCGCTGATGATCGGCGCGCGCGAGATGGCGTTCCCAAAGCTGAACATGCTGTCGTTCTGGGTCGGCGCGGTCGCGGGCGTAATCATGCTTTCCTCGTTCTTCGTGCCCGGCGGTTCTGCGGCCTCGGGATGGACCTCGTACGCTCCCCTGAGCGCGCTGGCAATTTACACCGGCGTCGATTGGGGCCAGAACTTATGGTGCATCAGCATCATCGTGCTCGGCGCGTCGTCGCTGATGGGCTCGATCAACTACATCACCACGATCGTCAACATGCGCACCCAGGGGTTGTACTTCTTCCGCCTGCCGCTGGTGATCTGGTCGCTGTTCATAACCGCGATTCTGATGCTGCTCGCGCTTCCGATGCTGACCACGGCGCTCGCGCTCCTGCTCTTCGATCGCATCGGCGGCACGCATTTCTTTCTGCCCTCGGGTGGCGGAGAGCCGCTGCTGTGGCAGCATCTGTTCTGGTTCTTCGGCCAGCCTGAGATTTACGTCATGATCCTGCCCGCGATGGGGATCGTCTCCGACATCATCGCGACGTTTTCGCGCAAGCCCATATTCGGATACCGCACGATGGCGTATGCGATGGTCGCGATCGCGGTCCTGGCGTGGACCGAGTGGGGCCAGCACATGCTCCAGTCGGGGATGGATCCGGCGCTCGGCGCCGGTTTCATGTTCGCGACGATGATCGTCGCAGTGCCGGCGGCGCTTGTGACTTTCAACTGGCTCGGCACGCTCTACAAGGGCAACATCCGTTACACGGCCGCGATGATGAACGCGCTGGCGTTCGTCGCGATGTTCGTGATCGGCGGAATGTCGGGAATCTGGATGGCGTCCGCGCCGGTGAACATGTACCTCCACTCTACTTACTTCGTCGTCGCGCATATTCACTACGTACTATTCGGCGGCAGCCTGTTCGGGATCTTCGCGGGAATTACCTATTGGTATCCCAAGATGTTCGGCCGCATGATGAACGAGACGCTGGGCAAGATTCACTTCTGGATCACCTTCGTGACGTTCAATTGCACCTTCTTCCCGATGTACATCCTCGGGATGGCGGGACACATGCGCCGGATTTACAATCCGCAGCAGTACGATTTTTTGAAGCCGATCATTCCAATAAACGAATTTATTTCGATAAGCTCTTTCGTGCTCGGCGCCGCGCAGTTCCTGTTCCTGGCCAACATCGTCTGGAGCTGTTTCAAGGGCGCCAAGGCCGCCGAGAATCCGTGGCGCGCGAATACTCTGGAGTGGACGACGCCTTCGCCGCCGCCGCACGGCAACTGGCCCGGGACGGCGCCGATCGTTTACCGTGGACCGTACGAGTTCAGCTCGCCTGAGGTTGCGGAGGATTATCTGCCGCAATCGCTGTTGCTCAAACGCTCGAAGGCCGCGGCGGATTAGGCGGTCGCGCTAACTGGCAATGAATCAATCGTCAACAGGAGATGAGAAGGCGCGCGGGCTGCATCGTTTTGCGGTGTTGACCGCCGGCGCCACTTTTTGCCTCATTTTCGTCGGCGGACTTGTCACCTCGACCGGTTCCGCGCTTGCCGTGCCGGACTGGCCGCTGGCGTTCGGCAAACTCATCCCGGCGTGGGAGGGTGGCATCCGTTTCGAATTTGGCCATCGCCTGGCTGCCGGAACAGTCGTAGTTCTTACGCTGGTGCTGATGGCGTGGGCATGGCGCACGGAGCCGCGGCGATGGGTCCGCAAACTTGTCGTGCTGGCGTTCGGACTGATCGTCGTGCAGGCCGTCCTCGGCGGAATCACAGTGCTGTTCGAGTTGCCGCTGGCGATCGCGGTTGCGCACGCCGCTACGGCTCAGGCGCTGTTGTGTTTGATGGTATCGATCGCTATTTTCACCAATCCGCGCTGGAGCGCGACCCCGCACGTCGATGATCCGCCCTCACGAATCCCGCTGCCTACGCTTGCCGCCGCGATGACCGCCGTCATTTACCTGCAAATTCTGGTCGGCGCGGTGATGCGACACATGAGCGCCGGGCTGGTGATCCCCGATTTCCCGCTTTCGTTCGGCTATCTCGTGCCGCCGTACTGGGACGAGAACATCGCAATCAATTTTGCGCATCGATGCGGTGCGGTGGTTGTCACCGCGATGGTTTTGTGGACGGTCGCGCGCGTGCTCCGGATGCATCGTGAGGTCGGCGCGCTGCGCCGCCCTGCGATTGGGGTGTTCATCCTGCTGGTTATCCAGATTTGTCTCGGTGCGATCACAATCTGGAGCGAGCGCGCGGTGCTCCCGACGACCAGCCACGTCGCGGTCGGCGCCGCGGTTCTGGCGACCGGCCTGACGCTGACGCTTCGTGCATATCGCATCCTCGCAGCGCCGCCTCGCGCCCATCCGATCGAGTCGCATGCGAGTTCGCGCGTAATCGAACGGCAGGTGACCGCGTGAATGCCAAAGTGGCGACCGCTGAATCTGCGCTTACTCTCCCACGCGGCCGCGTGAGTGATTATTTCGAACTGACCAAGCCGCGCATTGTTCTGATGGTGCTGGTCACGACGCTGGCCGGTTTCTATCTGGGTGGGCGCGCGGGATTCGATGTTACTCTCGCGATGAATCTGCTCGCCGGTACTGCCTTGGCGGCCGGCGGGACGCTGGCGCTCAATCAGTACGTCGAGCGCGACACCGACGCGATGATGGACCGCACGCGCCATCGTCCGCTGCCCGACATGAGGATGCGCCCGGCCGAAGCGCTGGTGTTCGGCGTCAGCGCGACGGCCGCCGGCTTCGTTTACCTGACGCTCGCGACCAACCTGCCCTGCGCCGCGGTGATTGCCGCAATCACAATCATTTATCTCGGCGTGTACACTCCGCTGAAGCGATATACCTGGATGTGCAACGTCGTCGGCGCGGTTTCGGGTGCTCTCCCTCCAGTGGCGGGATGGGTGGCGGTGCGCGGCGGCCTCGGCTTGGAGCCGGTGGTGCTGTTCGCGATCATGTTCCTGTGGCAACTGCCGCATACGTTTGCCGTCGCGCGACTCTTCCGGCTCGACTACGCACGCGCCGGCATCCTGCTCCTTCCGGATGATACTGCGCGCGGCGGAAATCCTTCGAATCCGGTCGTAATTGCGGGCTGCCTCGGACTCGTCGCGGTGGGAATCATCCCGACCATGCTTGGCTTCGCTGGAATCCCTTACATGGTAATTGCCTCCGCGCTTGGCGCCGGCATGTTGATGTTTGGATTTGCGATGGTCCGTTCGCCCGGTAATTCGCGGGCCGCGCGCCGCTTGTTGCTCGCCTCGCTGATTTATTTACCCATCGTGTGGCTGGTGCTCGTGCTGGATCGCATGTGAGTACTGGCATGACTGGCCTGGTGAAACGCGACGAGCGCAAAGAGGAAATCTGGCGGACGCTCAAGATACTGGTCGGCGTGATGGTCGTGCTGGTAACGGTCTCAGTCGTGACGATTCTGGTGAAGCATTGATATGGCGCCCAGCGTGACAGCATCGACCCGCGATCGCGATGCGGCACACGCCGATCGGTTGGAACCGTCACTTACGCCGGGAAATCCCGGCAAGCTCGGGATGTGGACGTTCCTGGCCGGCGATGCAATGATTTTCGGCGCCGCATTCGCTGCCTACGGTGCGCTTCGCATCAACAACCCGAACTGGCCGGTGCCTGCCGGCTACCTGGGCATCGCCATCCCGGCGGTGATGACGTTCATCTTGCTCTGCTCGTGCTTCACGATGGTCGAGGCGCTCGACGGCGTCCAACACGGGATGCAGTCGAAGTTCCAAATGTTCATGGCGCTGACCGTCCTCGGCGGGCTCCTGTTCCTTGGGATGCAGGCGTTCGAGTGGCATCGCTTGCTCATCGAAAAAGGGATGTCGCTCCAGCGCGACCTGTTCGACGCGACCTTCTTCATCCTGACCGGCTTTCACGGCTGTCACGTTTTCGGCGGCGTGATGTACAACGGCGTGCTGCTGATTCGCGGAATGAGGGGCAAGATACCGGTTGCGAAAGCCGGTCTGGTCGAGGTCGCGGGCCTGTACTGGCAATTCGTCGGCCTGGTCTGGATTGTGATCTTCACGTTCATCTATCTGATTTAGGGCGCCGGTTTTTCCAACGACTACGGTCCGGAGATGAAATTCAAGCCATGACGACGCAAGTGGCGATTTCAGGGCA
>CALAOW010000196.1 GCA_937889395.1 uncultured Pseudomonadota bacterium
CGCATCTGCCTCGGATGCATGAGCTATGGCGACAAGAAATGGCGCGATTGGGTGCTGACGATGGACGAGGCGCGCGAACATTTCGCCGCTGCCGTCGAGTCGGGGATCAACTTCTTCGACACGGCCAACGTCTATTCAATCGGCGTGAGCGAGGAGGTCACCGGGCGATGGCTCGGCGAGATGGCGAAGCGCGACGAGATCGTGCTGGCGACCAAAGTGCACGGCCCGATGGCGTCGGGCCTCAATCGCGCGGGGCTGAGCCGCAAAAATATTCTCGAAGCGTGCGACGCGTCGCTGCGCCGCCTCAAGATGGATTTCATCGACCTCTACCAAATCCACCGCTGGGATTACACGACGCCGATCGAGGAAACTCTCGAGGCGCTGGACTCATTGGTGCGCGCCGGAAAAGTGCGCTACCTGGGCGCGAGCTCGATGGCCGCGTGGCAATTCGCCAAGGCGCTTGCTCTGCAGAAGGAAAACGGATGGCACCGGTTCGTCTCGATGCAAAACCATTACAACCTCGTCTATCGCGAGGAGGAGCGCGAGATGAATTCGCTTTGCATCGACAACGGCGTCGGCTTGATTCCATGGAGCCCGCTCGCGCGCGGATTTCTGGCGGGCAATCGCGACAAGGCCGGCGCCGGTCCAACGGCGCGCGCCAAGACCGACGACTTCGCCAAGAATATGTACTTCCGCGAGTACGACTTCGAAGTGCTGAGCGTGGTCGAACAGATCGCCAAACAGCGCAGCGTCACGCCGTCGCAGATCGCATGCGCGTGGATCCTGCAGGCCCCCGGCGTCACCGCACCCATCATCGGCGCGACCAAGCTCTCTCATCTCAAGGAGGCGATCGCGGCCGTCGACGTGAAGCTCACCGCTGACGAAGTCGCCGCGCTCGAGAAGCCGTACCGGCCGCATCCGATTCTCGGCCACGAACAGCCACGGCCGGCGCGGATGATCCAGGCGCGCTGAGAAGTTAAAGGGTTGCTTGAAGTTGCGGGGGCGCTCGGGCTTCTGCGGGCACCGAAAATGGAGACGCGAAATGGAAATTAACGGCGTCGCGCATGTGATGCTCACGGTCAGCAATTTCGAGGCGTGCTTTCGATTCTACGAAAAGCTGCTCACCTATCTCGGACTCAAGCCGGTAATCCGCAATGAGCAGATGCTGTACTGCGTCGGCGGAAGGACCGCCGTGGGAATCGTCCGCGGCGACGACGCGCATCGCTCGGAAAAATTCGTGCAGCGCCGCGTCGGACTGCATCATCTGTGTCTGCGCGCGCGCGAGCGCGGCGACGTCGATGAACTTTACGGCTTCCTCAAGACGATCGGCGCAACGATCGTGCATCCGCCGGAGGAAGCCCCGTGGGCGCCCGGATACTACTCGGTACTGTTCGAGGATCCCGACGGCATCCGCCTCGAGATCAACCACGTCCCGGGCAAGGGCCTGCTGGCGTGAAGCGACTGCGCTGGTCGGGACGTTCGAACAGTAGCTCGCTTCTTTTCGTCATCCTGAGTGCAGCGAAGGATCTCGCGCGCGCCAGCGCGTGCCTGGCCAGCGCCGGAGGCCGGAGTGTCCGTCGAGATTCTTCGCCGCAGCGGCTCAGAATGACGGAAACAGATTCCGGATGAGGAAAGATCTCAGCGTCTCGCCAGCTCATCCCTTCAGAGTTGCTTGCAGGTTTGCACCTTCACGTTTCCGGAAGCCGACCGCTACGCTCAGCCGCTCGAGGTGCTGATCGATTAACTTGCCGCCCAGGCGCACGCGATGCTCGACGAAGAACTTCTTGACCTCTTCTTCGCGATCGAGGAGCGCGACCACGGCTTCGCACATCCGCGGCAGCGCGTTGTCGGGATACTTCTGAATCATCTCGTCCCAATGCGCGCGGGCAAAGTCCCACGCCTGGTAGCGGCAGGCGGGATTGAGCAGCAGCGAATGCATCAGGTACGGCGAATTCTGGGTTCGCACCTGCCCGTCCAGCGTCATCTCCATGGTTTTTTTCAGGAGATCGCGATTGCGGAAATTGGCCAGCGCAAACAGGAAGCGCTGCTCTTCCTGCGGCGTGCGCGGCGCTTTGAACTTTCGCTTGAACTCCTCGTAACGCGCGGCGTCGCCGCAATGCGCGAGGATATTCACCAGCGCGGGCATCAGGTCGCGATCCGCCGAATCGGGATTGTCCTCGAAGCGCGCATACAGGTCGCGCGCGTGCCTCTGGACCTCGGAATCGTCGCCGAGCGTGCCGAGCGCGCCGATGAGCGTGCCGCGCAACTGGCGCACAAGCTCGCTCTCGCCGGACTTTGGCTCCCAGCCCAGCCGTGCGGCGGCGGGACCGACGATCTCGCGCACCGTGGCGGCCAGCGCGGGCCGGTCGGCGTCGGACGCGATCATGTCGAGGTACGCGAACGCACCAATCAACGCGCGCCACACGTTGATGTCGGTCTCGCCGGTGAACAGCCACGCCATCTTGAGGAACTCGCTGAGCGGGCCAAGTCCCGCGACGGTCGCCGCCCACGTATCGCTCACCAGCCCGAAGCGTTCGATCGGTTGCAGCGCGCCGAGATTCTGCGTGATCGCCGCGAGCAGCGCCGGCGCATAGTGCACGCGATAGAAGCCGTGGCCGCCCTCGTTCAACAGCGCCCATTCGAGGTTGCCCGGGATATCGAGAGTCGTCTCGCCAGTGGTGAGGATCACCTTGTGGGTCGAGCCGCCCTGGTCGGTCTTCGCGCGAACCATCACGGGCACATGCCAGAGCTGGTGGTTGTCCTCGGCGAGATAGAAGAAACGGCGCTGCGAGAGCTTGAGTCCGCGGCCGTTGGCAGCCGGCGCCGCTTCGATGATCGGAAAGCCGGGCTGGAAGATCCACGAGTCCATCATTTTGCGCACGGGCTCGCGCGACGCCGCCTCGAGCGCGTCCCACAGGTCGCCGGTCTCGGTGTTGTTGAATTGATGCTTGTTCAGGTAAAGACGAATTCCGTCGCGAAAGACGTTGGCGCCCAGGAACTGCTCGAGCATCCGCAGCACGGCCGCGCCCTTTTCATAGGTCAGGATGTCGAACATCGCGCGGCAGTCTTCGGGACTGCGCACCGTGTATTCAATCGGGCGCGTGCTGCGCAGCCCGTCTATCGACATCGCCGCCGCGCGCGAGACGCTGAAGCTCTCCCATCGCTTCCACTCCGGCTTCCACGCGTCGACGGCCAGCATCTCCATGAAGGTGGCGAACGCCTCGTTGAGCCAGATCCCGTTCCACCATCGCATGGTGACGAGATCGCCGAACCACATGTGCGCGTTTTCGTGCGACACCACGTCGGCGACGCGCTCGAGCTCGGCGCGCGACGCGGATTTTTCGTCGGCGAGCAGAGCGGTCTCGCGAAAGGTAATCGCGCCCAGATTTTCCATCGCGCCCGAGGCGAAATCCGGAATCGCGATCAGGTCGAGCTTGTCGCCGGGATACTTGAGCCCGTAGTAGCCGGCAAAATATTTGAGCGAGAACGCGCCAATCTGCCGCGCCCAACCGGTCAGCGACTCCTTGCCGGGAACGTGAACGATCCTGAGCGGCGTGCCCGCATCGACCGGCGCGGTCGCATCGAACTCGCCGACGATGAACGCGACCAGGTAGGTGGACATCGGGATCGTCTCCTTGAAGACGACCTCCTTCTTTGCGCCGGCCAGCTTCCGCTCGCTCTCCTGTCCGCCGTTCGAGATGGCGGCCAGGTGCTCATCGACAACCAGCGTCACCTTGTAACTCGCCTTGAACTCCGGCTCGTCCCAGCACGGGAACGCGCGGCGCGCGTCAGTGGATTCGAACTGCGTCGTCGCAGCGACGTGGGTCTTGCCGGAAGCGTCCTGGTACTGGCTGCGATAAAAGCCGTGCAGCTTGTCGTTCAGGATTCCGCGAAACGCAATCTTAAGCCGCCATTCGCCCGGCGAAAGTTTCTCGGCGAATCGGAGATGCGCACGTTCCTTGGCCGGCTCCTCCTCGGCCTTCGCGGCGAGAGATATTCCGCCGCGTTGCGCGGTGACCTTGTCGATTTCCAGCTCGAGCGCGTTCAACACGACGTCGTCGGTCGCATCGTTGACGACGACAGCGATATTCACCTCGCCTTGAAAGGTGAACGCCTTGAGATCGGGCGTCAGACGAATTTCGTAGCGCTTGGGCGTGACGTTTTTCGGCAGGCGATAATCATCCTGAGAATCAGCGAGGGGAGATCCATCCTGATCACGCATCTGGTCTCTCTTCCTTTGTATGCAGTCGAGCGTGAAAACGTGAAAAATGAAAAAGTGCGCGAGGCGCGCCCCGCAGATGCATAGCCTAGTTCAAACCGCGTCGGGGCGCGAGCAATTGATTCGGCGGCGAGCCGGAGGCACTGGCTCAGTTTGCCTTTAGGCTATATGTTGAAATTTCGCTTGTGTCCTTCGCAGGAGGTATTCAATGAAGACCGGTAACCCCGCAGAAATCGGAATCGATCCAGCACGCCTCGATCGGGTCGCCGCCGCGATACGGCAGGATGTCGCGAGCAACCGCTACGATGGAGTTGTGTACGCCGTCGCCCGGGGCGGGGTGGTGGCGGCTCATGAGGCAGTCGGCTTCGCCGATAGGGCCAGCAGCCGCGCCGCGCGCATCGATGACATTTTCGCGATCATGTCTATTACCAAGACGATGACCACCGCGGCGGTCCTGGCGCGCGTGGAACGGGGTGAGCTGCTGCTGACAACGAAGATCGCAGATGTGATCCCGGAGTTCGGAGTCAAGGGCAAGCAGCGGATCTCAGTTGCTCATATGCTGACTCACACTGCCGGGATGTCGGCGACTCCTGCGGTCCCGCCGGAGTTGTTCGGCAACCTCGAGGTTTTTGTGGCGGCAGCGTGCCAGCAACTCCCCGATACCGTTCCCGGCAGCGCCGTTAGCTACAGTGCGCTTACCGCGCACGCGGTGCTGGCGGAAGTGGTGCGCAGACTTGACGGCGGGCGCCGGTCGTTCCGTGACATTCTCGCGCAGGAATTCTTTGAGCCATTGGCCATGAAAGAAACCGCCTTGGGTCGGCGCAAGGATCTCGCTGCGCGGTTCGTTCCAATAGTGGTGCGGGACCGAACTCCCGGAGTCTTCCAGCCCGAATTGCTCGAAGCGATGAACCTGCTGCTTACCGAAGACGCTGAGATTCCGGCCGGCGGGGTGGTTTCCACAGCGGGCGATATCTTGCGATGGGCCGAGATGCTCAGGCGTGGTGGCGAACTCGACGGAGTTCGAGTGCTGTCGCCGGCAGCTATCCGGTTGGCCGCCACCATCCACACCGGCACGCTCCCGAACAATCTGTTCAGCTATGCCTACGAGGCGCGCGGATGGGGCGAATTCCCCGCAAACCTCGGATTGAGCTTCTTCATCCGCGGGACCGGTATCTTCCCGCACCCGTTCGGCACGACGGCGTCGCCCTCGACGTTCGGCGGTCTCGGCGCTGGTTCGACCATGTTCTGGATCGATCCGGAGCGGGATTTGACGTTCGTGTGTTTGACCGCCGGACTGCTGGAGGAATCGCGCAATTTCGAACGTCTTCAGCGGCTCTCAGACATGGTCCTCGCTTCGGTCGTGAACTGAAACGACCCACACGGGTCGAACTTGATCACGACCGCTCTTATGGCACAGTGCCGAGCCGGAGCGGGCGCTGCATCCACACGACATGGCGCCGATTCCCCGCCCCTTCGCGTCGTGCGCGCAGCAGACGGACGTCTCGACGCTCGTGTCGTACGCCGCCATGACGCCGGTCTCCCGCTCGGGAAGTTTTTTTGGCACGAGCCACAGGGAACGCCAGATGCAAAGTTGAATCAAGCGGGGGGATTGCCCTTTGCAAGATCGGCAAACGTGATCAGTTCGATTCCATTTCGATCGATCGCATCGCGCACGCGCCGGCTGGTGAGAATCTCGACCTCGAGTTGCGCCTCGACCGCAGGCGGGACTCCGCCGATATCGGCGGCCGGATGGAAATAAAGTTCCGTGGCGCCATCGCGGATACGATCGATCACGCCCAGGACGTAATCCTCGCTCAGATGACCGCTCTGATGAAGTCCAAACAGCGCGTCGGTCGAGATGAGGCCACGCTCCGCCATCATTGCGCGGGTTCGACGCGACAGGGTGCGAAAGATGATCGACTCGACGAGCTTGCGCGGCGCATTGTCCCGGCGCAGCCGCAGCGTGGTCATCACGCGCTCGCGCGGAAGCCTGATGCATGGCACTTTATATTCGACGGCGAGGTCAACCAAAATATCGGCGAACAACGGATGGACGTGAAAATTCAAGTGCCCGTCGATATGGTTGAGGTAGCCAATCAGCTCGAGATGCCGCTCGACTTGCGCGCGCAGCTCGTCGGTCATCGCGGCGCGCATCGAACGGTCGAAGAAATATCGCATCCCCGCAGCCACGGGATTGTCGATGAACTCTCCCGACGCGCGCACCGCGGCGCCGAGCCGCGACGCGTCGAGGAGGCTGCGTCCCCGGCAGACCACCACATGCAAGCCGACGTCGAGCGCGGGATTTTCGCGCGCTATTTGAGCAGCGCCCGGCGCGGCAGGCTCCGCAACCATCAGGCTCGCACTACGCAAAATTCCGTCGCGAGTCGCCCGTACGACGGCGGCGTTGACCTCGGGCGACAAGCCGAAGTCGTCGGCGTTAACGATCAGGCGCTTCAAAATCCGCCACCAGGACTTGGCACGCAATTCGTCACGAAGACCGCATGCGAGGCCTTCGGGTCACTGAAAAGAAACACCGGCACAAGTTTGCTAGCATCGGATGGTGCGCTCAAGCGCGCGCTCCGAAAGTCCAAGATGAGACCACGCGATTGATTCTTCTCTTTTACGCCTTCGCGCGCGAGATCGCGCCTTTCAAGCGCCGGCTCAGCCGTCGCACTCCGCTCGCTCTCGACGGCTTGCATGGCTTTCGCGCAGAGATCGGCGGCAAAAGATTCACTGTCGTTGGTCACGGAATCGGCCACAGCCGCGCAAGCGATACCGCGCGCCGCGCGTTCGATCTGATCCCCGGCGCCGAGTTGGTAATCGGGACCGGTGTCGCCGGCGCGCTTTCGAGCGGGCTGAAGCCGGGCGACCTCGTCCTATCCGACCGCACTCTGACGATTCATACCGACGGCCAGGTTGCCGAACAAGTGACGACCGTGGGCGACGCGCACATCCGCGCGGTCGGCCGCTCGCTTGCGATCGCGGGTATCGCGTACTCGACCGGCGCGATTTTGACATCGCATCGCGTGCTCGCCACCGGCGCCGAGAAGCGACGCGCCAAGGAAAGCACCGGCGCGATCGCGGTGGACATGGAGACCGCCGCGATTGCCGCGCAAGCCGCCGCGCGCGGGATCCCGTTCGTCGCGATCCGGG
Organism: uncultured Pseudomonadota bacterium; assembly: GCA_937889395.1. Classification (GTDB taxonomy): domain Bacteria; phylum Desulfobacterota; class Binatia; order Binatales; family Binataceae; genus Binatus. The sequence goes on from CALAOW010000196.1 coordinate 7,373, forward strand.
CAGTGCTCGATGAAGTTGACGACGAAATAGTGGGCGCGGCGATGGCCGACCAGGACGGCAACGTCCGGCCGCTCGTCGCAACGTCCTACCTGATCCGCAATCCGGCAACTATCCTCAAGCTGCCGCGGCTGATTCGAAACCTGTCGCGCGCAACGACCGCAATCGCCGACGCACTGACGGCTATCGCGTACGACGGCGAGGTCCCGGCGGCTGCTAGGCGTGCTCGCGGGCCGGTGGAGCGAAAGTACCCGCGCTGAGGCCGCCGTCAATTGGCACCGCGACGCCCGTGATGAACCCCGCCTCATCGGACGCCAGGAACGCCGCCAACGCAGCGACCTCTTCCGGCTTTCCGTTGCGCCCGAGCGGATGCGCGTTTGCGGTGCGTTCCCAAACCAAATGCGACGCGCCGGCGGGAACGGTGTTGCAATTCTCGGCGATCGGCGTCTCGATCACGCCCGGGCAGATCGACACGCATCGAATCTTGTCGCGCGCGAAGTCGAGCGCGATTCCTTTCGACATGATCACGACGCCGCCTTTCGCCGCCTGGTAGGCGGCAAGATCCGGCACGCCCTTGATTCCCGCGCCGCTGGCGGTGTTGACGATCACGCCGCCGCCCTGCTTGATCATTTGCGGGATCGCATACTTGCAGCCGAAGAATACGCCCTTCAGACACACGTCCACGACCCAGTCCCATTCTTCCTCGCTCGTGTCCACCACGTTTTTGGGCACGAAGACGCCGGCGTTATTGAACAGGATGTCGAGCCGGCCGAACGCGCTTACCGTTTCATTGACCATCCGCTCGACTTCGGCGCCGACGCGCACGTCCACCGACAGCGACTTCGCCACGCCGCCGGCCTTCTCGATCTCAGCCGCGGTATTGCTCGCCGATTCGGCGCGTACGTCGGCGACCATCAGCTTCGCGCCTTCGTGCGCAAACCGAATTGCACTGGCGCGGCCGATTCCCGAACCCGCGCCCGTGATCAACGCAACTTTGTCCTTGAGCAGCATGCCAAGTCACCTCTGTTTACTTCGTCGCAGCTCGATGACCGACGCTTGCCACACTTGGCGAAACTTTGGAAGCGCCTCCCGATCAAGTGCCTCGCCGACGACTGTCTGTGCTCGCTAAGCGGCGGCCCGGCTCGCGTATGCGCGCGCTCGCCGGCCTCCAGACAGGAAGAACACGCTCGTAGGGAAAGTCTGCCAGATGGCGCTCGATTGCCGCGTGGTCGCCGTAGGATTCGCGGCGGGTCAGGATATGAACCGCCAGGACCGTGAAGGGCAGGTAGATGAACACGGCAGCCCATCCGATTTCCGGCGCATTGATTCGGAACAGCATCGTGATTCCGAAGATCACGATCCCCGCATAGAGCGCCGGACCGAGCAACGCGCGCGACCGCATCGCGGGAAGCGCACGCGCCGGCTTCGCCGAGCCGCGATTGAGCATCGCGTCGAGCCACTGGAAAATCGCAATCGTGATCGCGGCGACGAAATACCATCCCAGGTAGTTGCTGATCGGCACGCCGAAGTGCGGCCCCGGCGGATCGTACCAGAACATTTTGCCGAGGAACCATCTGTCGCCGAGCACGCTCAGTGGATCGACCACCAGGTCCACCATCACCATGAACAACGCTGCCATCAGCCATACTCGCGGCGCACGGCGAATTTGCCACGTGTCGAGAATCCGAAAATCAGCATCCCGCCGATACAACGGCGAATTGAGCAACAGCGCGACCGTATAGCTGGCGAAAGCCAGGAAGGTGAACGACAACGAATCCATGAACGGAACGCCGAACACCCAAATCTCGCGCCCGCGGGTCGCGTCAATATAGTGATACAGCCCGAACGGGAATCCGTTGTGAACTGAAGACCACTCGCACGCGAGCGACACGGCGTAGGTCAGGACCGTAAACAAAACAGTCGTGCGCAGACCGAAGTTCACGATCGCGATATACAGAAAACTCACCAGAAAGATGAACACATACGGGCGCAGCACAATCGTTGACAGTAGTAAATGCATGGCGTGGCTTACGCGGCGCTCCTGGCCGTCCCTTTGGATCTGAAGAATTCTATCGCTGCCGCCAGCGCCGCCTCGATCGGCCCCGGCGAATAACCCAACTCTGCGCGCGCCTTCGACGAGTCGAAAAACATCCGCTTTCGCGCCATCCGCACCTCGGTCAGGCTCGCCCGCGGCGCCCGGCGTGTGACGGTGCGCGCAAACGCTTCGGCGCCGAGCGCATACCCCAGCGCGACCGCGTACGGAATCCTCATCTTTGGCGCGGGCAGCCCGGAAATCATGGCGAGCCGCTCGAGAAATTCCCTGAGCGTGAGATTGTCGCCGCCGAGAATATACTTCTCGCCGATTCGGCCGCGCTCCGCCGCCAGCAGATGCCCGCGTGCCACATCTTCGACATCGACGATGTTGAGGCCGGTCTCCACGTACGCCGGCATCCGCCGATTCAGGAAGTCCACGATCATTCTGCCGGTCGGAGTCGGCTTTAAGTCGAGCGCGCCAATCGGCGTCGATGGATTCACGATCACCACCGGCGCGCCCGCGCGGGCGGCCTCCAGCGCCGCCTGCTCGGCCATGTACTTCGATCTCTTATAATGACCCGTCATCTCGGCGAGCGACGACGGCGTGTCTTCGCGCCCCACTCCGCCGTGCGGAATTCCGAGCGCCCCCACCGTGCTGGTGTGAACGATTCGCGAAACACCGGTGTTGGCTGCAGCCCGGATAACATGCTGCGTGCCCCCGACGTTGGTTTCATACATCGGCGCCGGATCGGTCAGCCAAAGCCGGTAATCGGCGGCGACGTGATAAACCTCATCGCATCCGTTGACTGCGCGATCGACGGAATCGAAGTACCGGAGATCGCCGCGCACGATCTCGACCGGCAGACCAACCAGCGCACTTAAATCCGCGTTCTCGCGCGCCAGCACTCGCACCCGATCGCCGCGGGCAATGAGCGCGCGCACGACGTGGCATCCCACGAATCCGTTGCCGCCTGTCACCAGCGCTAACTTAGTAGTCATCGGATTCACTCAATAGCTATTCAGCCGTTCGCTCGGAGACGGCGGCGGCTGCGGCCCGTCCCGAAATCACCGCACTCTCAATCGTTGCCGGCAAACCGGTTTGTATCCAGTCACCGGCCAGGAAGAAGTTCGCGATCGGCGTCTTCGCCGTCGGACGCAGTTCATGCGATCGAAGGTCCGGGGCCATCGTGGCGTTTTTCTCCTTGAGCACCAGCGACTTCACGACTCTGGCTCCGCGCGATGCGGGAATCATCGCGTGGAGATCGTTAATCACGATATCCAGGATTTCCTGATTGCTGCGATCGACCAGCTTTCGCGCGCCGCTGATCACGAAGCTCAGGTAACCCGGATGCGCCTCGCCGCGCTGCGCGAATATTTGACGTTTGTTGAATAGCCATTGAGTAGTAGTGCCGATAAAACCGATGAACGCTGAATTAGTCACTTCGCGATCGAGCCACACGTGGACACAGATGATTGGCGAGCTGGAAAGACCCGTGAAGCGCGAGAAAAATGGATCGGCAACCGCGTTTTCAGGCAAGAACCGCAGTAACTGGGGCGCCGGAACCGCGCTGATGAAGTCCGACGCCTCGATTCGCCGCCCGTCGCGCAGCCGCACGCTTGCGACATGGCCTAGAGCGCCAGGTTCCAGCATCTCCACGATCGAATGCGAAACAACCCTCCCGCCGGCGCGCTCGATCACCCGCTGCGCGCTCGTGCAGTACAGGTCGCTCAGCCCGACGCGCGAATAAACGAACGCCGAATCGCGGCGGCGCGAAAAGAACGCACGCTTCAGGACCTCGGCCAACAGCCGCGCCGACGACGATTGCGGCTCGTCGTTCAGCGTCGCGATCGACAGCGGGTACCAGAAGCAGCGGCGCGCTTGTTCTGATTGCCCGATGCGATCCATCAGCTGCGCGACGGTGAGACGACGCAATTCGCCGTCGCCGAACCGTCTCATCGCGAGCATGCGCAGCCCCCCGCGCATAACAGCGATTCGCTCCGCGATACTCAGATGCCGGTATCTGAGCAGCGCGGCCGTCATGTGCAGAGGTCCGGGCAGCCGCGCCGTTTTCAGGATCGCACTCTGGCCGGGACCCGCGAGCATTTCGATTTCCAAATCTTCGTGAAATACCAACTGGTCGTAAGCGCCGATCCGCTTGAGGAAGTCGAGCGTCTCACCGTAACAACCCATCAGGACGTGCTGCCCGTTGTCGACGAAATCTCCGCTGTCCGGGTCCGTGAACGAATACGCACGCCCGCCGGGCGCGGGTTTTCCTTCGAGCACTGTAACCCGCACGCCCCGCTCCGCGAGCGCGACCGCTGCGCTGAGTCCCGCGAACCCGGCGCCAATCACGACCGCGTCTTTCATCGCCGATGCCATCTAATTCGCCACGCGCATCCCGCTTATCCGTGCAGCGCGCCGCAGCGGGCCATCGCCCACGCGCGGCCGACCAGGTAGAGCTTGTGCGGCGCAGACAGGCTGTGGCGGCGGTCGAGCACGCGATAATTCGATTTGATGATCCGCTCGAGCAACGCGGCATAGATAAGCCGCATCGCCTCGGCCGTCAGCAGCGTCGCGCGATCTTCCGGCGCGAGCGCGCTCTGCGCCTTCGCGTAAAGTTCCTGCGCGCGTTTCGCCTCGAAGTCCATCAGGCTGACGAAGTTCGGCGAGTACACGCCGCCGAGAATTTCATCCTCGCTAACGTTGAATCGCGCAAGGTCTTCCAGCGGAAGGTAAATGCGGCCGCGCGCGGCGTCTTCGCCCACGTCGCGGACAATATTGGTCAACTGAAGCGCCAGTCCGAGGTTCTCCGCGTACGACTTCGCCGACGGATTGCGGTAGCCGAAAATCTCGATGCAGATGAGGCCCAGCGCCGACGCCACGCGATAGCAGTACGGCCGCAGCTCTTCCCAGCTTTGATAACGCTTGCGCGACAGATCCATCTCCACGCCGTTTATGATTTCCTCGAACAGCTCCCGCGGAATTTTAAATCGCCGCGCGCTGTCGGCGAGCGCGCGAGAGAGAGCGCGCGTCGGCACGCCCGCATATACACGGTCAAGTTCCTCGCGCCACCGGCGGAGCAGCAGCGCCGGCTCGCGAATCGCTTCGTCGTCGGCGATATCGTCGATGAAACGGCAGAATGCATAGACGGCGTGGAGCGCACGGCGCCGCTGGGGCGGCAGCAAAATGAACGCGTAGTAAAAGCTCGACCGCGAGTGCCGTGTGATTTGCGCACAGCGTTCGTAGTCGGCGTCGAGCGACGCGCCCTCGCGGCCGGCGGCTTCTTCGATCCCGGCGGCGCTGCTGTCAGACTTCAAGCCGTCCACGTAGCGCGCTCCATCCAAGCTTCAGGTAGTCGAGTTTCGCAAGCTCCGGACGCATCCGGAACACGTCGTAGTTGACGCGATCGATCGCGCGGATAATCGCCAGCCCGCCGCCCGCGAACATTACGATGTCGCGCCGCAGCCGCTTGTCCACGCGCTTGTGCAATTCTCCCCCCTCGACAAGCATCGCACGCGCGACACCGGCTTCGTGACGCATCAAATTCACGAACTCGCGCGATGAGGTATGCGCGGCCAGGTCCGCCGGCGTGACTCCGAATCGTTCCATGTCGCGGCGCGGAAGATAGATTCGTCCCTTGTCGAGATCGACTGCAACGTCCTGCCAGAAGTTGGCGAGCTGCAATCCACTGCAGACCAGGTCCGACAGATGTTGCCGCTGGGGGTCGCGGTAGCCGAACAGGTAAAGCACCAGCCGTCCAACCGGATTCGCCGAGTAGCGCGAATAGCCGAGCAGGTCGTCGAGCGTGTCGAAGCCCTTGAAGTCCACGTCGGATCGAAACGCAGTCAAGAGATCTTTGAACGGCTCGCGCGGAATTTCGAAGCGGCGCACTGTGTCGGCGAGCGCAATAAATACCGGATGGCGCGGCGTGCCGGCGTACGCCAGGTCGAGCTCGCGCTCCCATTCGTCGAGCATCGCGAGGTCATGATGCTCGTCGGCAAAGTCGTCCGCCATCCGCGCGTACGCGTAAATTGCATACATGTGCGGGCGCATCTCGCGCGGCATCAGCCACGACGCGACCGTGAAATTCTCGTAGTGCGATTTTGCCAGCCGCGCGCAGAACTGGTACGCGCTCGCTACGTCGAACGCTCCCGACGGCGGCGACGCGTCCGGCGCTGCACTCACAGCGTACGAGGTTCCTTCGCTTTGCACATTGGCCCGCGCGTTTGCCATCATCTCAGGCTGCGACCGGTCGCGCTCCGATAAGTTCGCGCGCCGCGGCTCGCGCCCATCCATCGGTCTCCAGCAGATCTTCGATCGTTCGCGCCGCCGAGTTGCGATGCCGTTGCATCACGGTTTCGATATGGCGCGGGATATCCACGAAACGCACGCGTCCCGCCAGGAAGCCCGCCACCAGTTCCTCGTTGGCGGCGTTGAGGCACGCGGGCATCGTGTACCCCGCCGCGAGCGCCTCGTACGCCAGCCGCAGACACGGGAAGCGTCTCAGGTCGGGTTCTTCAAACGTCAACCGCGAATTCTCCGCCAGTGACAGCGGCTTCAGATGCGTCATCGGCAGCCGCTCCGGATACGCAAGCGCGTACGCCACCGGAATCGCCATGTCGGGAATCGCCATCTCCGCGATCACCGAGCCATCGATCATTTCGACCATCGAATGGATCACGCTCTGCGGATGAATCACCACCGAGACCTCGGCGGCCTTGAGGTCGAACAGCCACCGCGCTTCGATCACCTCGAGCCCCTTGTTCATCAGCGTCGCCGAATCGATCGTAATCTTGCTGCCCATACGCCAGGTCGGATGCTTCAGCGCCTGTTCGACTGTGATCGATTCGAAACTATCGGTCGCCAGCTCGCGAAACGGTCCCCCCGACGCGGTCAAAATGATCCGCTTCAACGACTCGCGCCCGCGTCCTTCCAGGCATTGAAAAACCGCGTTGTGCTCGCTGTCCACCGGCAACAGCCGCACGCGATTCTCCCGCACCGCCGCCGTGATCAACTCGCCCGCAATGACCAGCACTTCCTTGTTGGCAAACGCGATGTCCTTGCCGGCCTTGATAGCGGCCAGCGTCGGCTGCAATCCCATCGCACCGACCAGCGCCGACATCACCAGCTTCGCCGCGGGATGCGTAGCGACGGCAATCGCGCCTTCGAGTCCGTGAACGATCGTCACGCGCTGCGCACCGACGCGCGCCGCCAGTTCGCGCGCGAGTTCGGGCGTCGCCACCGAGACGAGTTCGGGATGAAAGCGCTTCACCTGCTCGGTCAGAAGATCCAGGTTGCGTCCCGCGGCCATCGCGACGACGCGAAATCGGTCGCTGAATCGGCCGGCCACGTCCAGCGTCGTGACGCCGACCGATCCGGTCGAGCCGAGAATTGAAATCGCCTTCATCGCGATGCGCTCAATGTGACGCCGTCTCCGCCAGCCGCCGGCGGAACCGCCCCAGCGCCATCAGCGGAAAGTAATGCGCGTACATGTAGTAGCGAAGATAAAAATGATTCGGAAATCCGTTGCCGGTCGATTCCCTCTCGTCCCACGCGCCCTCATCGTTCTGCCGCTCTGAGAGCCACTGCACGCCGCGCATCGCGTGTTCGCTGATCCCTGACTCGCCCGCGATCAATCCGATCAGCGCCCACGCCGTCTGCGACGCTGTGCTGTTCCCGCGCCCGCGCCACGCGGGATCTTTGTCCGACCGCGGGCTCTCGCCCCAGCCGCCGTCGGGATTCTGCTTCGACTTGAGCCACTCGACCGCCCGCTTGATCCACGGCTCGTTGATATCGACGCCGATCGCGCGCAAACCCGACAGTGCCGAGAATGTGCCGTAGATATAGTTGACACCCCAGCGTCCCCACCATCCGCCCGCCGGCGACTGATTTCGCTTGAGCCATTCGATCGCGCGTTTCGCCACCGGATGCTCGGTGCGATAGCCGACCGACGCCATCATCTCGAGCACCCTCCCGGTGAGATCGGGACACGACGGATCCGTCACCGCTTCCACGTCCGCGAGCGGCAAATGATTGAGCCAGGTTGAATCGTTGTCGGCGTCGAACGCCGCGAAGCCGCCGTCTTTCGATTGCATTCCCATTACCCAGTTCGCGCCAACCCGGATCGCGCGCTCCCTGGCCGCGCCGTCATCGGCTGCCGAATCCGCCATCACCGACAGAATTACCGCCGAATCATCCACGTCGGGATACCAGTCGTTGTAAAACTCGAACGCCCATCCGCCCGGTTCGAGATCGGGCCGCTTTACTGACCAATCGCCCTTCTTGAAAATCTGATGATCGATAAACCATTGCGACGTCCGCTTCAGCACCGGATGGTCGCCCGGCAATCCCGAGTCAAGCAGCGCCCGGCCCGCGAGCGCCGTGTCCCAGTTGACCGACACGCACGGCATGTACATGTCGTAGTCGTTGAAGTGCCAAATCAGTTCGTGCGACGCCTCGATCGCCTTCTTCAGCACCGGATGGTCGTTGCGGTAGCCGTTGGCTTTCAGAGCCATCGCGCTCAGCAGGTAGCACGGCTCGATTCCGCCCCACGAGCCGTTGGCCGCCTGATGCTCGATGAGCCAGTTTTCCGTGTGGCGCAGCGCGCGCGCGCGGATCGATTTGATTTTGTGCCGATCGTAGAATCGCAGCACCTTGTCGGCGAGGTTCAGCGCGTTGCGCAGAGACAGCAATTTTTTTCCGCGCGGCTGTTTGAACTTCGTGAAATGCGGCGGCTGGATGAACAGTTCCAGCACTCCGCGCTGGTAATCGATCTTTTTTTCGGGACGCGCCGCCTGCAGCATCATCAGTCCCATCAGCGTTCCGCGCGCCCATGAGCCGAGCTCGTAAATGTTGAACGGGAACCAGTTCGGGAAAAGCGCGAGTTCGACCGGCAGCGCAGCCGTCGCTTCCCACGTTATCTGCCCCATCGCCGCCAGGTAAAAGCGCGCCAGCGTCCCGCAGTTCACGATGCCGCCCTTGGACAGGATCCAGCGCCGCGCCGCCGCCATCGGCTCGTCACCCGCGCGCATGCCGGTGAGCTTCAGCGCAAAATAACTTTCGATCGTCGTCGACAGATGCCCTTCGCTGCCCTGGTAAAGCGCCCAGCTCCCGTCCGGACTCTGAATGTCCAGCAGATGCTTCTTCAGAGGCGCTTCGACCTCGAGATCGACCGTGTCCATGAAATGGTTGAAGATGATGAACTCCGCGTTCATCTCCGCATTCGCTTCCAGCGGCGCGTGCCAGTAGCCCTCGGGCTTTTGCAGCGCGATAAGCGCACGCTGCGCGCGATCTACCGTGTAATCAACCTGCGCGACGAACTTGTCATGCGGCGACATGGCAATCGCCGTGCTTCCAATTTCAATAGCCTGACTCATATTTCACCCTGGCCTGAACTCAGCCCGCGTCCCGCGGGAACCCGCCGCAACCTCATCGCAACCCACTATGGAATCACGGCGCATTTCAGAACCACGCCGCGCTCGAGCATCGCAAACACTTCCACCAAATCGCCAAGCCGCATTCGCGCGTTGACGATCGCGCTCGCATTCAGCGCACGCCCCTCCAGCAATTCGTAGGCGCGCCGCACGTCGCGCGGCCGGAAATGAAACGGCGCCATCAACGTCAGATTGTCGTAATGCATCAGTCGCGTATCGACGCTGAGCGCCGTGCCCACCGGGCATCCGCCGAAAAAAACTACCCGCCCTCCGCGCCGCACCCGCGCCAGCGCATCCTGCCATCCCTCGACTTGCCCCGTGCACTCGATCACCAGGTCGGGACCGAAGCCGCCGTTGAGCCGCGCGATCTCAGCGGTCGCATCGACGCTGCGCGCGTCGATCACCCGGTCCGCGCCCATCTCCTCCGCCCACTTCAGGCGCTTGGTGCCTCGCCCCACGACCGCCACCTCGCGAACGCCCGCGGCCTTCAACACGAGCATGTGCAGCAGACTGAACGCGCCGCCGCCGATGATCGCCACCGTCTCGGTCTTTTCGGGACGCGCCATTTCCTGGGCATGAACCACGCACGAAAGCGGCTCGAGCAGCGCGGCTTCTTCGAACGGCAGATCCGCGGGTTTGATAAACGTATTGCGCGCGACGACGTGCGCCGGCAGCAGCAGCAGGTCCGCATACGCGCCGAGCACCATCCGCCCGATCGCATCGTCGCAAAGATTCTCCTGCCCATGCTGGCAGTAGAAACAGATTCCACACGGCGCGGTCGGCGCAGCCATTATTTCGTCGCCGGCCTTGAATGCCGTCACGCCCTCGCCGGCTTCCGCCACCACGCCGGAAAACTCATGTCCGAAAGCAATCGGAAGTGTCCACAGCGGATGTCCGCGCAGAAACATCTTCAGATCGGTGCCGCAAGTCAACGCGCAGCGGATTTCAATCAGCAATTCGCCCGGTCCCGGATGCGGCGCGATGTAGTCGCGCAATTCGATCCGCCCGGGCTCCACCAGCACGGCCTGGCGCGAGTGCGTCCCCGCAATTTCCACCGACGCTTCGGCCGCCCTCACAGCTTGCGCTCCACGACGAAGGTTGCAATGTGGCGCAGCGCGTCGGCGCTATCCCCGAAACCGGCAATTGCGCGATGCGCTCGCGTTTCGAGCTCGCGCGCCAAATCCAGCGAGCGCTCGATTCCCAATATCGCGGGATAGGTCGCCTTGCCGCGCTCGACGTCCTTTTGCGTGCGTTTGCCCATCTGCTCGGGCGTGCCTTGAACATCCAACAGGTCATCGACGACCTGGAACGCCAGCCCGAGCGAGCGCGCGTATGCGTCGAGCGATTCGATTTGCGCCTCGTTCGCGCCGCCCAGGCGCGCACCGCCGCGAACCGACGCCAGGAACAGCGCCCCGGTTTTCTTGCCGTGCAGTTCTTCGAGCTCCTCGACCGTCTTCGACTTGCCCTCGCCGAGCAGATCGATCACCTGCCCGGCAACCATCCCGGCTGATCCCGCCGCCCAGGCAAGCTCCGCGATCGTTTCCAGCACGAGTGCCGGCGGCGCGCTGTTGTGCGCCGAGCGCGCGAGCACCTTGAATGCGTCCGTCAGCAGAGCGTCGCCCGCCAGCGTCGCGATCGCTTCGCCATAGACCTTGTGATTGGTCGGGCGCCCGCGGCGCATATCGTCATCGTCCATGCACGGCAGGTCGTCGTGAATCAGCGAGTAGGTGTGAATCATCTCGACCGCGCACGCCAGTCCCATCGCCGCATCGACTTTCCCTCCGACCGCCTCGCACGACGCCAGCACGAGCACCGGCCGCAGCCGCTTGCCGCCCGCCAACAGCGAGTAGCGCATCGCCTCATGCAAGCGCGCCGCCGCGCCCGCGCCTTCCTCGACGCTTTGAGCGAGCGCTCGCTCGATAATCTGCGCGCGCTCCTTTAAATAGCTGTGCAAGTCGAACACGTCTCGTTTCTCTTGTCCCGATGCCGCCGGCGCTGACGCCCGCTCAACCGCGGCGCTGAAAAACTGGCCGGGATTTTTCCTCACGCGATCGTTCCCCTCCCCCGCTTGGCAAGGGTGATTGGTCAGCTGCGCGCGAGCGCTCCCCGCTTCGACAGCGCAGGCGATTCCTCACGCCGCGTAATGCCGCACCATCCGCCACGAGTCTTTGAGATTCTTGCCGAAATCAAGCGCCACTGTGCCCTCGAATCCCGAATGCAGCTTGCAGTCGCGGCAGCGGAAATCCTGCTTGGTTCGGTAGTATTCCCAGTCCGTCGCCACATGCATTTCATTGAACGTCTTGTAGTGCCCGTTGGTTATCAGGTAACACGGCCCCTTCCATCCCTGCGGATTGCGCGTCACCGTCGTCCACGGACTGCACTGCATGTCGCGTTTGCCGACCAGGTAGTCCAGGTATATCGGCGTATTGATGACCTTGTAGGCGTCCGCCATGTCGCGGACTTTGAGGAACTTGGCCGGCATCTCCTCTTTCTTCAGATACGCGCCGGCGTTGCTCATCACCTGGTAGTGATAGCCGGGGCTAAACAGCATCCCATCGACGCCCAGGCTCGTCAGGTACTTGATCAGACCTTCGAGTTCTTCGCCGCTGGTCTCGCGGAACACCGTCGTGTTGGTCTGCACCCGGTAGCCCTTCTGCTTCAGCATCTTGATCATCTTCACGACGGTGTTGAAATGCCCCGGCCGGTTGGTCACGCGATCGTTGGTCTCGCGCATCCCGTCCAGATGCAGGTTGAAGCTCAGGTACGAACTCGGCGCCACCTGCTTGACGAATCGCTCCAGCAGGACCGCGTTGGTGCAGATCATGACGTGACGCTTCTGATCCTCGATCAATCCCTGCGTCAGCGCCACGATATGCTTGTACATCAGCGGTTCGCCGCCGCAGATCGACACGATCGGCGCGCCCGCTTCCTCAGCCGAATGCAGCGCCTCGTCCAGCGGCATCATGTCGCGAATCGTGTCCTTGTACTCGACGATTCGCCCGCATCCGATGCATGCAAGGTTGCACGCATGCAGCGGCTCGAGCATCAGCACCAACGGAAAATACTTCTCCCCCGAACGCTTCTTCGCGCTCATGTAGCGGCCCAGATCGATCATCTGTCTTAGCGGGATTCGCATGCTGGCGCGTTCTCCTGGATGTTGAATAAAGTGAAAAGAGTGAAAATTTCAGGCGGCCGGCGCGCCGCCACCCTCCGTTGAAGATGACCCCGGTAAGATCCCGAACAGCCACTCGGCGACCATCGCCACCGCCCCTTCCGGATCGACTGCGTTTGCGCCCATGAACAAGTATTCGATCAGCAATCCGTTCAGCGCCGAGAGCAGAAACGCCGCCGCCGATTCGGGCGCCGTCCGCCGCGCGCAGATGCCCTTTTGCTGCGCGCGCCCGATCAGTTCCACCAGCATCGCGCGATATCCGCTATACAGCTTGAGCACCTGGTCGCTGAGACTCTCGGACAGCCGCTCGTCGTGGAGCATCTGCGCCAGGAAAAAACGCACCGAGCTCGCGTTGTCGCGCACGAACAACAGGTAGGCCTCCACCAGCTTCTCAATCTGCGCCCGCTCGTCCATCGCCGCTTCTTCCGCAAAATCGATGAAGTACGGCTCCAGCAGCCGCTTCAGCACCGCCACGAACAGCTCTTCCTTGGTCTTGAAATGCCAGAAAATCAGCGCCTTGCTGACCTGCGCCTCGCGCGCCACTTCCGACATCGACGTCTCATGGAATCCGCGATTGGCAAATAGCTGCATCGCCGCCTTCAGAATCTCGTCTCGCGAATCCTGCGACTGTGTGCGCGGCTCGGATGAGTTTAGTTGTTTGGCCTGCGATGCACCCATAATATTCCCGTCTCGATAATCCGGCTAACCTTTCGGTCAATGGCAACTTTACCGTCAGACTCTCGAAAGTCAAGAGAGACAGTCCGAGCGGTCAGGCGGTCACTTGGAGCCAAAATGTGCCGGGTGAGATATTTCGGCCTAACTACCTGATTTTATGGGATATTTATCTCGATGCCATTGTTGATAGCTGATCGTCGTGCTGCATCGATTAGCGCCAGCGCGACGCGCGCCTCAGCCAAATTGCGTCTTGCAACAGCAACGGATGAGTTGCTTCCTTCGGAGACAGCTCGCTCGAACTCTTGCGCGACTCCGCCGAACCACGCCGAATGGTACGAATCGTCGGGAATGTCAGCCACCGAGAGGTTTTCAGCCTTGCCCGACCGATCAGTCAGGCGCACCCGATCCCCTTCGATCTCGATACTCGCGCGCTCTCCATATATAACCGCCGAAGTTCTGCGCACCGGCGCGCGCCACGACAGATGCGCACGCGCCATACGCCCCGCCCCAAACCCAACTCGCACGTCGGCCACGTCGTCAACGTCCACGCCCGCCGGCGATTCAAGCCGCGCCGAAATCGACACCGGCGACTCGCCGCCGAGCATCCAATACATCAGGTAGAACACGTGCCATCCGTGATCGATCAGAATCCCTCCGCCCGACGCCGCCGACGCGCGCCACTTGCCGCCGCTTCCGCCCGCGCCCGCAGGCTCTGTGCGCAGCCGGTCGATCGACATGAAGCGAATCTCGCCAAGCCGCCCTGCTTCGACAGCCCGGTGCGCGACCGCATACGCAGGCGCGTATTTCCAATTGTGCACGCACATCAGGACGCGCCGTTTTTCCGCGGCAATCGCGGCAAGCTCGTCGAAGTCGGCAAGCGTGAGCGCAAGCGGCTTTTCGACTAGCACGTGCGCGCCCGCTCTAAGCGCCGCACGCGCGGCCTCATGATGCATCCCCGGGGGGCTGGCGACATCGACAAAGTCGGGCGCCTCACCGTCGAGCATCAGCTCGAGGTCGTCGTACACCCGAACATTCCTGATTAGCCCAATCGCCTCGTGGCGGCGCTCCGCGATTGGATCGTGGATCGCGCCGATGGCGATATTTTCGCGCGTGCGCCATCCCGGGAGATGCGCCCGCGCCGCGACCTCGCCGAATCCCGAGATCGCACCCCGGATTTTGGATTGAATCGCCACCGCGGCGATCAGTTTTAGCTAAACCGATATCTGGGGCAACCGCCGTCTTACACCTCCCCCTGCCCCGCAGCCGCAATCCGGCGGTGCAGTCGAAATTCGGCATCATATCCGCCGCAATACCGCCTGATTCACGCGCCAATTCGCGCGTATCCCCGATGGCAACGCTCTTGCTCCTCCTTGGATGAAGGCTTGACGCCAAACTTTCGGGCGTCGCGGCCAACAACAGGGAGGACAGGCCAATCATGTTCGCATGGATTCTAATCGGACTCATTTCAGGATGGCTGGCCGGGAAGATTCTCAACGGCGACGGCTACGGCATGATGGCTGATATAGCGCTCGGTCTGGTCGGCGGAGTGATCGGAGGAATGATTTTCGCGGTGCTCGGCGTGCACGCGCATAACTTTGTCGGCGCGATCCTGATGTCCACGGCCGGCGCCACCGCGCTGGTAATCGCGACGCGAATCCTCCGCGACGAGATCTGAGCAGGTGCGTGACCGCGCGCCCATCGCAGGAAGAGGACAAACCGGTCAGGATTCAGCAGGCGCACAGCCGCCGCTTAAAATTCAGAACTCCACAGGATGCCCGAGCTGCTCGGATATCGCCTCTGCCAGACCTGGAAACAACTCGTGGCCGTCCTTGTCGTCGAGCCACAGACGGCGAGCAGCGTCCCAACTGTAATGGAATCCATGCGAGCCGGCGGCGAGCCACATCTGCTTCATCTGCGATTGCCTCGACAGGATAAACTTCGCGCCGCCCGCGAACTCAATCGTCACGACGCCGTCGGCCGTCGTGTAATCCACTTCGTCCGGGTCGAGGTCCTCGAGCCATTTCGCGACTTTGCTCAAGGCGATATCGGACCGCTCGCGAAATTCGTTATCGTCCATGCCCCCGATTGTATCAACCACCGACCCGATGCAGCCACCGCCTCCCCCTTAACCCTTCTAACAGGCCATCAGGCCGCATCTTTTCTTAATACTAAGGTGCAGGGGCTCGCCCGTGCCCAAGGAGGTGCGGAGCCCAGGTGGGTTCCGCATACGATTAAGTGCCCCGGTCTGCGCCTCTCGCCATCGCGTCGCAACAGTGCGATAAATCTCAGCGAATCCCCCGGGAGGAAGTTTTCATTTTGAACAATCCATTCAGTGTCGAAGGCAAGGTTACGATCGTGACCGGTGGCGGAACCGGAATCGGCGAGTCGATCGCCAAGGAGTTCGCGCTGCGCGGTGCGCCGGTGCTGATCGCGAGCCGCAAGGTCGAAAACCTCGAGCGCGTGCGCGACGAAATTCGCAAAGCAGGCGGTAAATGCGAGATGACTCAGGTCGAAGTCCGCGACGCCGAGCAATGCGACAAGATGGTGGCGGAGGCGGTCAAGCAGTTCGGCCGTCTCGATGTGCTGATTAACAATCACGGCGCCAGTATCGCAGCGCCGTCGTTGAATCTCTCGCCCAACGGATGGCGCGCGGTGGTCGGAATCAACCTCGACGGCGTGTTCTTCTGCTCGAAGGCGGCGGCCCGCCAATTCATCGAGCAGAAGAGCCCCGGCTCGATCATCAATATCTCCTCGACCGCGGGCGTGCATGGGTCGCCCTTTATGGTTCCGTACGGCGCGGCAAAAGCCGGCGTTATCAACCTGACCGTTTCTCACGCAGGCGAATGGGGCGCTATGGGCATCCGCGTCAACTGCATCGCGCCCGGCCCGATCGACACCGAAGGCGCGGCGCCGCGCGTATGGCCGAATCCAAAGGTCAAGGAGATGGTCGCGCGATCGCGCGCGCTACAGCGCTTCGGCCGCGTCGAGGAAATCGCCTACCCGTGCATCTTCCTCGCGTCGGACGCGTCGAGCTACGTCACCGGCGCGCTACTGATAATCGACGGCGGCGAAGGCATGCGAATCGGCGAGTAAGTGGACAAACCGATCGAGCAACAGTAAATAATTCCTCGACCCTGTCGAGAGAGGTTGATTCATATGGCTGATAGAAGCGCTGTCGGGAAAACCGGCAAACCATTCAAGATGCACGTCGATTGGAGCAAGGTGCGCGAGTTCGCCCGCGCGATCAAAGACCCCAATCCGCTCTACTTCGACCCGGAACTGGCGAAAAAAGAACTGGGCGGAATCCCGGTGCCGGTCACGTTCCTGCAGACCAGCGCGTTCTGGACCGACGAGACCTCCAGCCCCGGCTTCGGCGGCTTCGACTTGCGCCGTATCCTGCACGGCGAGCAGGAGTTCGAATTCTTCAAGCCGATCTTTGTCGGCGACACCCTGACCGGCGTGAGCAAGGTCGCCGACGTGCTCGAGAAGGAAGGCGGACGCGGCGGCAAGATGACGCTGCTCATCACCGAAACCGAGTACACCAACCAGAAGGGCGAGAAGGTCGCGATTGCGCGCTCGACGCTGATCGAGACCGGACAAGCGGTCAAAGCATAATCGGGCCGTATCCGCGAAACGACTCAATCGGAGAACCAAAAAAAATGGCAAAACTGAAATTCGATTCGATCAAAGTCGGCGACGAAATTCCCAAGTTCGAGGTGGCCGGCGTGATGCGTCCCGATTTCGTCCGCTATGCGGGCGCGTCGGGCGACTTCGTTCCGCTGCATTACGATCAGACCTTCGTCGAGATGGCCGGAATCCCGACCGTGTTCGCGCAGGGGATGTTCACCGCGGGACTGCTCTCGAAGGCCGTCACCGATTACGTGGGGGTCGGCAACGTGCGCCGCTTCCAGGTGCGCTTCGCCACCCGCGTATGGCCCGGTGACGTCGTCACGTGCACGGGCAAAGTCACCAACAAGATCGAGAAAGACGGCGAGAAGCAGATCGAGGGCGACCTGATCGTGCTCAATCAAAAGGGCGAGCCCGCGATTCGCGGCAGCTTCCGCGCCGCCTGCGCATAGGCAGCACCCCAGTCAGGAGAGCAAAGAGAAGGGTGCAGGACCCAAGCCCTGCGGTGCAGGGGCTGGCCCCTGCCTGTGGATGGAATTGTTCAAGGATTGTGGATAGCTAGCGCTTAAATTCGCTCTTTCGCTTGATAAGCTGGGGATAATCCGGCAAAGAAGGCGGATAAGTTTTACTCTGCTGGGCGGGTGAGCTTTCGCAGGGCGGCTTGGAGGCGCAACATAGTCTTCGATGGGTGAACCCAGGTACGTCATAATCCACGGCCATTTTTATCAGCCGCCGCGCGAGAGCCCGTGGACGGGTTTGATCAATCCTGAGCATGGCGCTGCCCCGTTTCCGAACTGGAACGAGCGAATTCTGAGCGAATGTTACACGGCCAACGCTCATGCCCACACGATGCAAGGGCCGGTCGTTCACGTTCGCAATAATTACGAGTCGCTGAGCTTCGATGTCGGGCCGACGCTGGCAGGATGGCTGCAAACGCATGGCAAGGCCGCGTATCGCGCGATGATCCGCGGCGACGCGTTGAATGCCAATGCGCACGGCGGCCATGGCAACGCGATCGCGCAGTCGTACAGTCATTCGATACTGCCGCTGTTGCCGCCGCGCGATCGCGAGCTGCAGATCGCATGGGGTATCGACGATTTTTTCTTCCGATTCGGCCGCAAGCCCGCCGGGATGTGGATCCCCGAGTGCGCCGCCGATGACGACACGCTGGCGTCGATCGCGGCGGCGGGAATCGGGTTCGTCATTCTCGCGTCGGATCAAGGGAAGTTCAGCGGCCCGCGCGCCGAGTCGCGTAATGCCGGGCCGTTCCAATGGCGCAGGGGCGATTTGAACCTGGCAGTGTTCCGCTTCGACCGTGAATTGTCCACGACCGTCTCTTTCGGCAACGGATTGGCCGACGGCGCCCGGCTGGCGGACTGGATTGCCGACACGGCGCTCAAGCTGGAGCCCAGCGCGGCGCTGATGTTAGCGACCGACGGCGAAACGTTTGGGCATCATAATAAACACGGCGCCGCCGAGCTGGCGCGCGCCCTGATGGCGCTGGAACGCCGCGACGACGTGATTCTTACCAATTGCGCGGACTACCTGGCGACGCATCCCGCGGCGGGATCATTCGAGATTGCGTCCGCCAGTTCATGGAGCTGTCCGCATGGCGTCGAACGATGGCGCTCGAACTGCGGATGCCGCCACGATCCGAACACCTCGCAGGAATGGCGCGGGCCGCTTCGCGCCGCGATGGATTTCGTGAAAAACCATGCCGAGGCGACTTACGACCGCTTCGCCCCGGCGATTGTGAAAGAGCCCGGCGCGATCCTGCGCGGCGCAATCCGTTTGCTGATCGATCCGAATCCCGCCGTCCACGAAGAGTTCTTCAAGCGCTTCGGGGTTGCCGACGAAGGTAATCGCGAAACGTTGCTGCGGATGTTCGAGATGGTTCGCGCGGGGCAGGCGGCGCTCACCAGTTGCGCGTGGTTCTTCGATGATTTCGGAGGCCTGGAGGGGCGCGTCGTACTCAGATGGGCGGCGCGTGCGGTCGAACTCGCGGCTGAGCATTCGGCGAGCATCGAAAACGAACTGCTCGAGAGGCTGCGCGGAATCAATTCGAACCGGCGCGAGAATGGCGACGCCGCGACCCTGTACTTGAGCTTGAAAACGCGCGAAGCTCGCGGTCGCGTGTAACCCCCAAGCCCAATCGACAGGTGCTCGTGCGATGCCTTCGACCGAAGCGACTCATATCGATTCGACGCTGACCGAATCGCGCAAGTTTCCTCCCCCCGCCGAGTTCAGTGCGCGGGCATGGGTCAAAAGCCTCGACGAGTACCAAGCGATCTGCAAGCACGCTGACGCCGATCCGGAGGCATTCTGGGCGCAATGCGCGCGCAACCTTGATTGGTTCAAGCCGTTCGGCAAAACCCTCGAGTGGAATTTCCCGCATGCGAAGTGGTTTGTCGGCGGCACGATCAACGCCGCCTACAACTGCCTCGATCGCCATCTCGACGGCCCGCGCCGCAACAAAGCCGCGCTGATTTGGGAGGGCGAGCCGGGCGACTCGCGCGTGCTGACCTACCAGATGCTCGCCGACGAAGTGGGCAGGTGCGCCAACGCGTTGAAGAGCATCGGCGTCAAGGATGGCGACCGCGTCGCGATCTACATGCCGCTGGTGCCGGAGGCGGCGATCGCGATGCTGGCGTGCGCGCGAATCGGTGCGATTCACTCGGTGGTCTTCGCCGGCTTCTCGTCCGAAGCGCTGGCCGATCGGATCAACGACGCGGAAGCGAAGGTCTGTATCAGCGCGGACGGCGGATGGCGCCGCGGGCAAATCGTCGAGCTCAAGAACAATGTCGATGAGGCGCTGAAAAAGTGTCCATCGATCCAGAAAGTCCTCGTGCTCAAGCGGGCCGGCAACAAAGTCGAGATGCGCAAAGGGCGCGACCTGTGGTGGGACGAGCTGGTTCCCGCGCAAAGCCCCCGATGCGAGGCCGCCGCGCTCGACTCCGAGCATTCGCTCTACACGCTTTACACCAGCGGCACGACCGGCAAACCCAAGGGCGTCGTGCATACGACCGGCGGGTACCTGACGCATGTCCTGATGACGATGAAGTGGGTGTTCGACTTGAAGGAGGACGACATCTACTGGTGCACCGCGGATATCGGATGGGTTACAGGCCACAGTTACACCGTGTACGGGCCGCTGGCGGCGGGCGCGACGGTCGTGATGTATGAAGGCGCGCCGAACTTTCCCGCCAACGATCGCTTCTGGCAGATAATCGCGAAGTACCACGTCAGCATCTTCTACACCGCACCCACTGCGATACGGACTTTCATCAAATGGGGCGACGCGTGGGTGAAAAAGCATGACCTGTCGAGTCTGAGATTGCTCGGTTCGGTCGGCGAGCCGATCAATCCCGAAGCCTGGATGTGGTACCGCAAAGTTATCGGCGGCGAGCGATGCCCGATCGTCGACACCTGGTGGCAGACCGAGACCGGCGGGATCATGATAAGCCCGATGCCCGGTGCGATCACCACCAAGCCCGGCTCCGCGACGTATCCATTGCCCGGCATCGCGGCCGACGTCGTCACGCGCGAGGGCAAGAGCGTCGGCGCCAATCAGGGCGGCTTGCTGATCGTGCGCAAGCCGTGGCCCGGGATGCTGCGAACGATCTACCGCGACCCCGAGCGCTACAAGAACAATTACTTTGTCCAGATTGACGGCGCCTATTTCACCGGCGACGGAGCGCGGCGCGATCAGGACGGCTACTTGTGGATCATGGGCCGCGTGGACGACGTGATTAACGTGTCCGGCCATCGCCTGGGCACGATGGAGATCGAAAGCGCGCTGGTCTCGCATGCGGCGGTTGCGGAGGCCGCCTGCGTCGGGCGCCCCGACGAGATGAAGGGGCAGGCCGTGGTCGCATTCGTCACGCTCGAGGGCGGGCGCAAGGGCGACGGCAAGTTGCGCGACGAATTGCGCGCGCACGTCGTCAAGGAAATCGGCGCGCTGGCGCGGCCCGACGACATCCGCTTCACCGATGCGCTGCCGAAAACGCGCAGCGGCAAGATCATGCGGCGCCTGCTGCGGCAAATCGCGTCGGGCGATCAGACGCTTGGCGACACGACGACGCTCGAGGATTTGTCAGTGCTCGCCAAGCTGCGCGATGAAGAGGAATAATTGAATGCGGAACCCACCGTGGGTTCCGCACCTCCTTGGGCAGGGGC
>CALAOW010000197.1 GCA_937889395.1 uncultured Pseudomonadota bacterium
TCGAGAGCCTGATTGCCGAGGGCGTCGATGTCATCTTCGGCTATCCGGGCGGCGCGATCCTGCCGACTTACGACGCGCTACTCGACTCAAAGATCAAGCACATTCTGGTCCGCCACGAGCAGGGCGCTGCCCACATGGCGGAGGGCTATGCGCGCGTCAGCGGACGCCCGGGAGTCGTCATCGTCACTTCGGGGCCAGGTGCGACCAACACCGTCACGGGAATCGCCGACGCGTACATGGATTCCACCCCGATGGTGGTTTTGTCGGGCCAGGTTCCGACCACGATGATCGGCAACGATGCTTTCCAGGAGGCGGACTTCGTCGGCATCACGCGGCCGTGCACCAAGCACAATTTCCTGATCAAGAACGTCAAGGACATCTCGCGCATCATCAAGGAAGCGTTTTATATCGCCGGCAGCGGACGTCCTGGTCCGGTGGTGGTCGATTTGCCCAAGGATGTGCAACAGGCCGAGCATGTTTTTCACATCCCCGAGAAAATTGAACTGCGCGGCTACAAGCCCACAATTCGCGGCAATCCACGGCAGATCGAGCGCGCGATCGAGGCGATCGAGAAAAGTTCGACGCCGCTGTTCTACGTCGGCGGCGGCGTGCAATGGTCCGGTGCGGCGCCCGAGCTGCGCGAACTGGTTAAAGGACTTGGTATTCCAATTACCGAGACGTTGATGGGATTGGGATCGTACCCCGCCTCCGATTCTCTCCGGCTCGGGATGCTCGGGATGCACGGTTCGTACGCCACCAACACCGCGGTATGCAACACCGATTGCCTAATCGCAGTCGGTGCGCGCTTCGATGATCGCGTCACCGGTAAGATTTCTGAATTCGCGCCGAAAGCCGAGACGATTATCCACATCGATATCGACCCGTCATCTATTTCGAAGAACGTCAAGGTCGATATTCCGATCGTCGGCGATATCAAGTCGGTGCTGACCGACATGCTGACCACGATTAAGGGTCGCGAGAGTATGGCGAAGCGCCACGCCGATTGGACGAAATGGCATCAGCAGATCCTCAAGTGGCAGAAGGAGAAACCGCTCTACGAGAACAGTCGTCGTGGCGAGAGCGTCTCCCCGCACGACGTTATCGCCGAGCTGTACAATCTCACCAAGGCCGATTGCATACTAGTCACTGATGTCGGGCAGCATCAGATGTGGGTAGCTCAGATGTTCCCGTTTGAGCATCCCCGCTCATGGCTGACCTCGGGCGGACTGGGTACCATGGGCTACGGACTGCCGGCCGGAATCGGTGCGACGTTCGCCGCGCCTGACAAGAAGGTTGTAGTGGTTTCGGGCGACGGCTCGATACAGATGAACATCCAGGAACTGGGTACCGCGGTCCAATACAAAGTCGATATCAAGGTAATCATACTCAATAACTACTTCCTTGGTATGGTTCGCCAATGGCAGGAGAAGTTCTACGCCGAACGGTATTCCTACACCGCAATGTCGGTGCCGAACTTCGTCAAGCTGGCCGATGCGTACGGTGCGCGCGGCTTCCGAATTGAAAAATCGAAAGATCTGGTCGCCACGATGAAGGAAGCATTCGCGACCCCCGGTCCGGTGCTCATCGACGTCGTGATCCCCAAGGAAGAGGCGGTGATGCCGATGATTCCGCCCGGCGGCGCGATGTCCGAGATGCTGTTCGCCTGAACGGGGGCAGCGCGGTCAAAGTCAGAACATCTTTATCCGCAGGAGGCGCACTCATGGCCGCGCGCGTACCGTACCTGAATCGCGAAGACCTTCCCGAAGCCGAGCGCGTGATCTTCGACAACCTGGCCGCGGAGAGTGGCGGGACCGTAGGCAATCTCTTCCGCGTACTTGCGCATACCCCAAAATTTTTGCGCCGCTTCTGCTCGATGGGTAACAACCTTCGCAACAAAACTGCGCTCGACCCAAAACTCCGCGAACTGGCGATCCTCACTGTAGGACGGCTGACCGATGCGCAATACGAGTTCGTGCATCATTTGAGCATCGCGCGGCGCATCGGCGTCTCGCGCGAGCAGATCGAGGCGCTTGCTGATTGGGAGAAATCCTCGAAGTTCAGCGACAATGAACGCGCCGTGATTCGTTACGCCGTCGAGGCCACCAACAACGTGCGCGTGACCGACGCGACCTGGAACGCCTTGAAGACGTTTCTGGACACGCAGCGCATGATGGAACTGGTGCAGAACGTCGCCTTCTACAACATGGTCGTGCGCGTGCTGGTCCCGGTAGGCGTCGAGCTCGAGCCCGGCACGACCAGGGATTAGCGCCGCGCCGCAACACCGAAACACCGATTCGCCGCCGCGGCGCGCTATGCTTGATCGATGACGCCGCAGCCGCACGCCGACTTCTACGAACAGGGAATCGACCTCTTCAACCAAGGGCGCTTCTTCGAGTGCCATGAAGCATGGGAGGAAATCTGGAAGCGCTCCGACGGCGAGCTGAAAGTTTTCTACCAGGGATTGATCCAGGCCGCGGTCGCAATTCTGCACGCGCAGCGCGGAAACCTCGAGGGCGCAAGGTCGCTGTATCGGAAAGCATCGGCCAAGCTCGATTCAATTCCGCACGAGCACATGGGTCTCGCAATCGGGGAGTTGCGCATCGAGCTGAAGAAATTCATCGAACTGGCAACCCGCGCAAACGGCAGCCCGCTCGCCGCCCCGCCGCAATTGCGGCGAATCTCAAAATCAAGTGCTTAATTTTGCAGGTTCTGTCTCTGAAAACTGTGTAGGGGAAACTTGCTGTGCGTGAGCCGTTTTCGAGTAGCCGCTACAGATGATAGTCTCTGCAAACATGGAGCTGCCAGTCATACTCAACGCCGGGCATGACGGATACATAGTTGCGGAGTGTCCCGTGATTCCGGGCTGTATCAGCCAGGGCCGCACGCGAAGGGAAGCACTCCGCAATATCCGGGAAGCGATCGAGCTGTGCCTGGAAAGCCGCGCGGAGGAAGGATGGGAACTGGCATCCCACTACGACCTTGCACGCGTCAAAATCGCCACCGCGAGCAGAACGGGGAGACTCGTGAGGCCTCCCCGGAACGTCCGCCGGGTCGCCCCGGGCAGGACATCGCGGTCTCCTAAAGCATAACTTGTAACGCATAAACAAGCGCCACACGGAACTTAGAGCCAACCTCCCGTCGTAAGGCCGCTTGCACTTGGCGCAAGGCCAGAAGCAGTGATCCGACTACCCGTCATCTCCGGCGGAGAATGCATCGCCGCTCTGATGAAGATGGGGTATCGACAGACGCGTCAGAAAGGAAGCCATGTGCGCTTGGCGTGCCCGAATCGAAATCCAGTAACAGTGCCACTTCATCCAGAACTCGATCGAGGGACGCTGCGGGCTATTCTCCGGACCGTTGAAATAAGTCCCGGCGAATTCCTTGCACTGCTGAGAAAGTAATCCAGGCGGTAGAAGCCTCAGCAGCGTTTTGATCGCGGTTCAATAGCTCGGCGGGGATCGTTCTAGAACGGGATGTCCTCGTCGTCCATCGGCGCGACGTCGTCGCCCGCGCCTGCGCCGCTTGCGGGTGCGCGACCACGAGCTTCGCCGGCCTCATCGCCCATAGGAGCGCCGCCGCGCGAGCTCAGGAACTGCACACGCATCGCGACAATTTCCGTGACCTTGCGCTTGCCGCTGCCGTCCTTGGCTTCATACTCGCGGTAGGAAATTCGCCCCTCGATATAAACCGGGCTTCCCTTCTTCAGATACTGCGCGCAAGTCTCGCCCTGTTTGCCCCACACGATGATGTTGTGCCAGTCGGTGCGGTCCTGCCGCGTCCCGCTCTTGTCGGCGAACGACTCCTTGGTCGCAATCGAAAAGTTGGTGACCGAGGTGCCCGAGTTGGTGAAGCGAGTTTCGGGATCGCGTCCCAGATTGCCGATTAGAATTACTTTGTTTACCGACGCCGCCATCTTCGCCACCTCATGATCGAAAACTAGCCCCGCCCCATTCTCAAGGCAAGTCAGGCCCAGGCCGGCCCCTGCCTTTCGCCTGCGTTTTCTGACCGATATAATTCGCCTCGGTGCGGAGGCAGGATAGGGCGATGGCGGCAAGCACTTCCACGACCGCTCCGGTCCGAATCGTGGCGCTGGGCGGGTTGGGCGAGATCGGCCTCAACCTGATGGCGATCGAATGCGCCGGGCGCGCGATCGTGATCGATTGCGGTGTGATGTTCCCCGACGAGCCCGCGCTCGGACTGGGTACCTATATACCCGAGATGGCGTGGCTCGAGCGCAGCCACCTCGCGGTTGAGGCGGTCGTACTCACCCATGCCCACGAGGATCACATCGGCGCGATCCCGCACCTGCTGCGCCGCTTCAACGTTCCCGTTTATGGAACCGATATAACGCTCGCTTTCACCCGGCGGCGCCTCGCTGATGCGGAGTTCGACGATCCGGTCGATCTGCGGACGATTGCGCCGCGGGTTGCATTCGAGGCTGGGCCGTTCACGGTCGAGCCGATTCGCGTTACGCATTCGACCCCGAACTCGATTGCGCTCGCGGTTCGAACTCCCGCGGGGATCGTCGTTCATAGCGGAGACTTCAAGATCGATGACGCTCCCGTGGACGGCGAGATGTTCGATCGCGAACGCTTCGCCGAGCTTGGCGCGCAAGGCGTTGCCGTCTTGCTCTCGGATTCGACCAATGTCGAGCGCCCCGGCCGCTCGGGCTCGGAAAGCTCGCTCAAGCCCGTCCTGCGCGAACTTGCATCACGCGCGCGCGGCAGGTTTTTCCTGTCGGCCTTTTCGTCGCATCTGCATCGGATTCGCCAGGTGGTCGAGGTCTCGCGCGAGTTCGGCCGCCGGGTCGTTCCGCTTGGACGCGCGATGGCGGAGAGCGTGCGGCTGGGTCTCGAGACCGGCCAGCTTCCATTTGCACAAGCGATGTTTGTCGAGCCGGGCGAGGCCGAGTTCATCGACGGAAACCGACTGAGCTATCTTACCAGCGGAAGCCAGGGCGAATCGCTCTCCGCGCTGGCGAAACTCGCGGCCGACGCCCACCCGCGCGTGCGTATCGAGCATGGCGACGTGGTCGTGCTGTCATCGCGCTTCATTCCCGGCAACGAGCGCACCATCAACACCCTGGTCAATCGCCTCTACCGCCAGGGCGCCGAGGTCGTTTACGACGCGGTCGCTCCGGTTCATGTTTCGGGCCACGCCAGTCAGGACGAGTTGGCGGAGATGATCGCGCTCACGCGGCCGCGCCACTTCATCCCGATTCATGGCGAATATCGTCATCTGAGCCGTCACCGCGCGCTCGCAATTGCCGCGGGAATACCCGAGGACAACTGCTTCCTGCTCGAAGACGGCGATTCGCTGATTCTAAGCCCCGGTGGCGAGGCGCGTCGCGGACCCACCGTCGAGGCGGGCCGCGTGATGCTCGATGGCGCAGACGGCGGCGATCCCGCCGTGATCGGCGAGCGCCGGGTGCTCGCGCGCGAGGGCACGGTAACCGCGGTGTTGGTACTGTCGTCGAAAACGGGACGCATCATTGCGGGCCCCGATCTCCTTTCGCGGGGTCTCGTGAGTGGCGACGGAACTTCTGCGCACATGCGCCGCGCGAAAGAGGAATTAACCCGCCGCCTGAGCGCACTCGGCGGCCCTCTGCTCGCCAACGATCCCCGCGTGAAGGAAGAAATCGTCCGCGCGATTCGGCGCTACTTCAGCGACGAGCTCGGCAAGCGGCCGCTGGTGATTCCGTACGTGACGGAGGTGTGACCCCCATCGCGCGCAAGGAGAAAATGCCCATCGAGCTGCCTTCTTCACCGGCTCGCGAGCCGCGGGCTGCGGTCGAGGAGGTTTTCGTTTTCGATGCCGCACATCCCGGCAGCCGAATCGCTCGCGAGCTATCCGCACTCGCGATGCTCGCGTTCGCGGCGTTCGGCACGGTGAGCCTCGTAAGCGTCGATATCGGACGGGTTCCCAACCTCGGCGGTCCGGTCGGCGCGGCCATCGCGGCGACTCTCGGCGGCCTGGTGGGATACCAGTCGTACACCGCGATGATATTGGTCGCGTGGCTGGCGCAGCGCGTATGGACGGGCGCGGGAATCGTCACGATCGTGCGCGAGATTGGCGGCGGCGTCATTTTGATTCTTGCGCTCGCGGCGGCCGGCGCCCTGTGGGATCTGCACGACAACGACACAAAGATGGGCGGTGAAATTGGCGCGGATATCGCGACTGTCCTAAGCGATTCGCTCAACCTGGCCGGGGGCTTGATCGCGGTCGCGCTCGGATTCATCTGCGGGCTTGCGCTGATGCTCAAGCGGGCGCCCACCGAGCTGCTGGCCGGACTCGCCAACAAAATTCGACCGCGTCGCAAGGAGTTCGAGCTTGCCGGCGGCGACAACGATACGCGAATCCCGTTTTCACTCGCCGCGGGCGACGAGATCGACCCGGACGGCGTGGGCGGCAGGCCGGCGCCGCTGAAGGTCAGGCTGCTCGAGATTCGCGATGCGAGCGCGCGCGAGAAGCGTGACAGGGCCGCGGCTTCGAAGCCGCGCCAGAAGGGTGCTTTCAAACTGCCACCGCAGTCGCTGCTGGATTCGCCGCCGGCCGAGCATGCGCAGGTGGACGAGAGCCAGCTCGAGCGCAGCGCGCGCGTGCTCGAGCAGAAGCTCGCGGACTTCGGCGTCGAGGGCCGGGTGGTCGAAGTACAGCCGGGCCCGGTCGTCACGATGTACAAATTCGAGCCGGGCTCCGGAATCAAGGTAAGCCAGGTTGTCAATCTCGCCGACGATCTCTCGATGGCTCTTAGAGCCGCCGCGGTGCGAATCCAGGCGCCTGTGCCCGGCGAGGCCGTGGTCGGCATCGAAGTGCCGAACCGCAAGCGCGAACGCATTTTTCTGCGCGAGATTCTCGAGGCCGAGGAATTCCTGGCCGCGCAGAGCCAGTTGACCATCGCGCTCGGCAAGGATATCGCCGGGCGTCCGGTCGCCGCCGATCTCGCCAAAATGCCTCATCTGCTGATTGCCGGAGCGACCGGAACCGGCAAGTCGGTCTCGCTCCACACGATGATCGCATCGATTCTGTTCAACGCGACCGCCGACGATGTGCGCCTCATTCTCGTCGATCCCAAGATGCTGGAATTGTCGGTGTACGATAATATTCCGCATCTGCTGGTTCCGGTCGTCGTCGATCCGCAGAAGGCCGCGTCCGCGTTGTTGTGGGCGACGCAGGAGATGGAGAGCAGGTACCTCCGGATGCGCGAGCTGGGCGTGCGCAACATCGACGGCTACAACCACGCGCTGGCCTCGGGCGCGTCGATCGCACAGCTCAAGCTGGCGGGTTATGGCGTCCCGGCGTCGGACGATCCCAATCAGCCGGCGGTCGGCGCGATCGAGCATCGCAAGCTGCCGAAGATCGTGATCGTCATCGACGAGCTCGCCGATTTGCTGCTCAGCGAGGGCAAGACTGTCGAGCGCGATATCACGCGGCTGGCGCAAAAGGCGCGCGCCGCGGGCATTCATCTCATCCTCGCCACCCAGCGTCCCTCGGTGGATGTGATCACCGGGCTTATCAAGGCGAACCTGCCGGCGCGAATCTCACTTCAGGTCACCTCGCGAGTCGATTCGCGCACGATTCTCGATTCTATCGGCGCCGAACGCCTGCTCGGCGCCGGTGATATGCTCTTCATGCCGCCCGGCAGTGCGAAACTTCGCCGCCTGCACGGGCCGTTCGTCAGCGAGCATGAGATTCGCAGGCTCGCTGATTTCCTGCGTGAGCAGGGCGCGCCTGAATACCGCATGGAAATCCTCGACACCAAGGCGCCGGGCGAGGAAGAGGGGGCCGGATTCGGCGCCAACGTGCAGGATGAAATGTATGATGAGGCGGTGCGGATCGTGATGGAGAGCAACCAGGCGTCGATCTCGATGATCCAGCGACGGCTTCGAATCGGCTACAATCGCGCGGCCCGGATGGTCGAGCAGATGGAACGCGAAGGAATCGTGATGCCCGCGGACGGCGCCAAACCGCGCGAAGTCCGCCTGCACAGCGTCCGATGAGCGGCCGCGACTTTCCTGAAAATATGTGGAAAGGGATCTTTCCGGCTATCTTGATGCTCCTCGCCACCGCCGGAACGGTTCGATCCGAGACCATTGCGCCCGCCGGCGCGCCCGTCAGCAAAGAGCTGAAGCATGTGCTGGATCGCTTGCAGCGTCACTACCGCGACACCAGGTCATTCTCGGCGAAATTCAGCGAAGAGATCGCGACCGTCGGCGCGCCGAAACGCAAACGTCAGGGCACGGTTTCATTTCGCAAGCCCGGACGCATGCGCTGGGAGTTCGGGGCGCCGGAAGTGCAAACGATCGTCAGCGACGGCGAGACGCTCTACAGCTACGATCCGGATCTCAACCAGGTCGTCGAAACTCCGCTCAAGCAGGCGCTCAAATCGAGCAGCGCGACGTCGTTCCTGCTCGGAATCGGCAATCTCAACCGCGACTTCAAGGCCGCATTCGCAAGTCCCGTGACGCCCACCGGTCCGATCGATTTGATCCTCGACGCGAAGGCCGGCGGCTACAAAATTGCGGTCGGGCTCGATCCGAAGACTTACAATCTGATCACGCTGACGCTTACCGACCAGCTTGGCGACACGACCAGGATCGACTTCAGCGACGTTCATGATAATGTGGAACTGCCCGATTCGATTTTCGCATTCAAAGCGCCGGCAGGCGCGGATGTCGTGACGGCGCCGGCCTCGCCGTGACCCCCGAGAGAACCCGAAAACTACAATCGCCGCGATGAAGTATCGAGGCGCGATTGCCTCGGCTGTATGCGACAGGTATTTTTAAAGGCCCCACTAGCAGGATGTTGAAAAATTCGGGTCAATTGTCGTTTTCGACTTCAAGTGCTTCAACATCCTGCGTAAAAGCTATCTGTTTACCTACAACATCTCCCCCAAAGGGGGAGACCGGTGAAAAACCCCTTTGGGGGAGACAAGAGAGAGGGAACAGGCGTTGAAAATTACTTTTTCAACAGCCTGTTAGTTTTCCCGGCTCTGTCATGGAAAAAGTTCACTTACTCACGCTTGGATGCCCCAAGAACCTTGCCGACAGCGAGCTGATGCTTGGCGCGCTGACCTCGGCGGGATTCGAGATCACACTCGATCCCGAAGAGGCGCAAGTGTTGTTGGTCAATACCTGCGCGTTCATCGAAGCTGCGAAGAAGGAATCGATCGACGCAATCCTCGAAGCGGCCGAGGTCAAGAAGCGCGGCTTCGGCAAGCGGCTGGTGGTTGCGGGATGTTTGTCGCAGCGCTACGCCGCCGAACTTGCCGCCACGATGCCGGAAGTGGACGTGTTCGTCGGCACCGGCAACTTCCTCGATCTGCCCGAGCTGCTGCGGCGCACCGAAGCGCCCGAGATGCGCCCGATTCCGTATGCCGGCGCGGCGCATCTTCTGCCCACCTCGGCAATCCCGCGAATCAAGACCGGCGATTTCTTCACGTCTTACTTGAAGATTTCCGAAGGCTGCAATCATAAGTGCGCCTTCTGCATTATTCCGAAAATTCGCGGCCTGCATGAGAGCCGCCCGCTGGCTGACCTCGTCGCCGAGGCGCGCAACCTGGCCGCGGCCGGGGTTCGCGAGATCAATTTGATCGCGCAGGATTTGACCGCCTACGGCCGCGACCTCGATGAGCCGTCTTCGCTGGCGGCGTTGCTGCGCCAACTCTCGACGATCGACGAACTGCGCTGGATACGGCTGCTCTACTGCTATCCGAATTTCGTGAGCGCCGAACTGCTCGACGCAATCGCGGAGCTGCCCAAGGTCGTCAAGTATATCGACATGCCGTTGCAGCACGCCGACGATGCGATGCTGCGGGCGATGCGCCGCGAGCGCTCGGGCGCGGCATTGGTCAAGCTGCTCGACCGCGTGCGCGAGCGCATCCCGGGCGTCGTGCTGCGAACCTCGTTTATCGTCGGCTTCCCCGGCGAGACTGACGCGGCCTTCGAGCGTCTGGTGGATTTTGTTCGCGATCAGCAGTTCGATCGCGTGGGAGTGTTTACCTACTCGCGCGAAGAGAATACTGCCGCCTACAACCTGCCGGACCAGGTGCCCGAGCGCGTCAAGCGCGCGCGGCGGGCAAGCCTGATGGCGACGCAGGCGGAAATTTCCCTGGCCAGGAATCGCGGCCTGGTCGGACGCGAAATGGAGGTGCTGGTCGAGGGTCCGATGCCCGGTCGCTCGACGCGGATGCGCGGGCGAACGTCCGGTCAAGCGCCGGACATCGATGGCTCCGTATTTCTTACGGGCGACGCGGAGGCGGGCGAGTTCGTCCGCGCACGAATCGACAAGGCTCTCTGCTACGACCTGCACGCAACCGTCGCCGGCGCGGCCGCTTAATATACCGGGAGTCGCAAATTCGATGACGATGAAACCAGTCGCCGCGAACCGAAAGAAGTTCCTTGCCAAAACGCGCGAGCAACTGCTGGAAACGAAAACCAGACTGCTCGGCGAGATCGATTCCGAATTGCGCGCCGAACGCGAAAGCAACAAGGATGAGGGCATGGACACCTACGACCTCGCGTCCGAAGAGCGCGATCGCGAGATCAACTTCATTCTGTCGGACCGCGAACGCGTCAAGCTCAAGCAGATCGACGACGCGCTCGGGCGTATCGACGATGGCGCCTATGGCGTCTGCGAGCCGTGCGGACTGGAGATCGCCGAGGAACGGCTCGAAGCGATGCCGTTTTCGCGCCTGTGCCGGGATTGTCAGCAGGACCAGGAGCGCGAGGCGAAATCGCAGCGGCGATTCGACGACGAGCCCAATACCTACCGCAAAA
>CALAOW010000198.1 GCA_937889395.1 uncultured Pseudomonadota bacterium
GCGCTGATGCTAGCGCGCGCCCGCGTCGAAGCCGCCGCCCTGAAGCCCGCCTCGCGCTGAAGCCTCTCCCTGACAGGAGAGCTTTGCATAACCGGATGTTGGTTACGCGCTGGCGCGCGAGATCCTTCGCTGCGCTCAGGATGACACAAAAAAAGCAAGCAGCGCTCGTGTCATTCTGAGCGAAAGCCTCTGTAGCGAAGAATCCCGAAGGACGCTCCGGCGTCCGGCGTTAGTTACGCAAAGCTCTCCTGACAGGGAGAGGCCGCGCCTGCGGCGCGGGTGAGGGTCCGCTCGTAAGGATGCTCTTTTCTGGAATTTACTTCGCCCGTTATTTTACGCGATTATGTCGGGCTTGACACTCATACTCATGGTGGGTGCGTTATTGCTGACAGGCCGGTGTTACTCCTCAGATAATGGTGTTGTATTCTCTGCGCCCGAAGCGAAAGACGTTGCCGGGCCCAAACCACGAATCGGGCGGCTCATAAACGAAGCCAAAATTCATTACGTACTTTTTCCAGGCAGCTCCTCGATAGTGAATTTGCCCATACAGAAGAACCTTCGTTTCAACTTCAGGGTTAGTGATGCGTTTCCATTCTTCGTCGCTAAACTTGTTATTCTCGTAGATCGCGTAAAAGTCCGATTCCGCATCAACGCGCACGACTTTATCTTTGTACGCGGTGGTCTCGGCGCAATCTTCAAAGCTCGGTCGAAGGGTCAAGTCTTTTCCAAGCTTCATTCGCACGATTATTTTCAAGACAACTGCTGGACTCTGGCCGACGTTGCGAAATGGACAGCGCGCACTTGTGACCAGAAACACTTTCCCTTCTTCACGCGCTTTTTCCCATTCTTTCGGAGTAAAGAATCCTGGCGTTGACCGTTCGGCGACCAATATAGGCCTAGTCAGGAAAAGCAGCTGATAGTTGAAGATCGCAATGAAAATCGTCGCAATCGTCAGAAGTGTGTTGAAAAACACCTGCGACGAAATGACATTCCAGATCAGAGACAACGAATTATCGGAGTGGTCGGCGCGCTGTCCTGTATCGTGGGCGGTTGGTTCGCTGTTTGGGGCGTTGGCAGTTGGTGCGGAGTGCTGCGCGAGAGGAACCTCGGCCTGTGCGTATTTCTGTTTATCGTTGGTTTCGTCGTTGCGATTTTCGGTCAGGCGCTGGGAATTTTGCTGAACTTTTATTTCGGCGCTTGCGGCGCTTAGAAGTAATCCCGACGCGATCAGGATCAACACCGACAATGGTTTTGAGAGCTTCATGGAACGTCAGCGGATGGAGTCAAACCGGTTTGGCTTTTGGCATAAAACATCCCGGTACGGCAAGCGGCACTGACAGCACTGATCAACCCGGAGTTGACGGGCTTCTCCGTCACCCCGAGCGGAGCCGAGGGACCCCGGATCTTTCTC
This sequence comes from uncultured Pseudomonadota bacterium, assembly GCA_937889395.1. Lineage (GTDB taxonomy): Bacteria > Desulfobacterota > Binatia > Binatales > Binataceae > Binatus. The sequence continues at coordinate 1,412 of CALAOW010000198.1, forward strand.
GTCGCAAAACACTTCGACTTCACTGAGGGCATGCGGAGCCGAGCTGCTCGCGTTACGTTTCATCTTCGACTCGCAGACAGACCCTCAAGACCGAGTCCATTGTTCAGGGATGAACTATTCAGCCTGACCCCAGCCGATTTGTTGTGCTACCCGTACGCTATGGTCAACCGCCAGGATGCCACGTACTCGCCGCGCTCGCCCGAAAGCGGGCGACACCTGCTTCCGGCAGAAATAAATTTGACGGAACGAAACTACGCTTGGTGGTGTACCCGTCACTGGATCGCAACAGGTGGTATAAATTGCCTCTTCCTGGACAAATTGACCATTCAGAACTGCTCACGGGACGCCTATCTGAACACCGGCACCTCGAATTCGGCGCGGTATCTTCCCGCTTTCGCGCTCAGTCGCCATACGATTCGGCTGTTTGGATTCGAATCGTCAGTCGGGCGGTAATCCGGTGCAATCGGGAATGCGACCGGAATCGATCCGGTCGAATCGCTCATCGAAGTCTGCTCAGCGCGCCACAAAATCCGGTCCCAGGTCGTGAGATTGGGCCAAGTTCCACGCGTCGTGCGATTGATGCAAGCGAGTTCGAGCGCGACCTGTTGTCCGGCTGCCAGCGGCTTGTCGACATGAATCGATCCGGCAAGCGAACCGCCGATTCGGCCCGGCACGGAAGCCATCGCGAACCGCGACTCACCGTATAGGCGGATTCGTCGCCGGATTCGCATCGCCCACGCGATCATGACGACGCCGATCAGCGGGAATAGCAAAGACGGTATCGCGAAGTAGTCCGCGCTTCGGAGTGCGCGGTGCGGCACGATGAAGAAGATCGGAAACGTCACGACGCACCACGCGATCGCGATGATCGTCAGTCGATTCGCGTCGCGGCGGGCCGAAGTGCGGACCTCGCCGCGGGCCCAGTCTTCGCGCCACATCCACGGCGCGCCGGGATTCGCCGCGCGCAATCGCTCGGAAGGATCGGCCGCGCGCGCGTGGAATCGAACCCACCATATCGCTCCGAAGCCTGCTCCCCCGCACGCTATCGCGATCGACGCGGCCAGCGCCGCTTGCTCCCAATTCCCGTCGCGCGCACGAGTGACCGCAACCGTCGCGGCCAGGATCGCGGCGATGCACAACGGCGTGCCGAGAAATTTGATGAAGCCGAGAACGAACCGCTCCGGATTCGTCCTTTCAATTGCCATGTCCAGAAGCCGCTATCTGCCAAGGGCGGCGAGGCGATCGAAAAAATCCGGGAAGGTCTTCGCGACGCATCCGGGATCTTTGATCTTCAGACCGCCGAGCTTCAGACCCGTCACCGCAAAACTCATCGCGATTCGATGATCGTCGTAGGTCTCGATGACCGCCGGACGCATCGCGGACGGCGCAATCTCGAGTCCGTCATCGTTCTCGACGACGGTCGCGCCCAGCCGCCTCAGTTCGGTCGCGAGCGCGCGGATGCGATCGCTTTCGTGATGCCGGATGAACGCGACGTTGCGAATTGTGGTCGGCGACGAAGCAAACGGGGCGATCGCGGCCAGCGTCGGCACCATGTCCGGCATCGAATTCATCGTGACGTCGACGCCGATGAGCCGTCCGGTTCCTGCGACCTCGACGTGGTCGGGATGCCACGTGACGCGGGCGCCCATTTGCTCAAGCATGCCAAGAAAACCGATGTCGCCCTGCACCGAGTTCGATGTGAGGCCCTCGATTCGCACCTTCCCGCCGACGAGAGCCGCGGCCGCCGCAAAGTAGCTCGCGCTCGACGCGTCCGGCTCGACGACAAACCGCTGCGCGCGATACCATTGACCGCCGGGCACAACGATCGTTTCGCCCTCGACAGAGCTGTGCGCTCCCCACGCCTCCATCAGCCGGAGCGTCATGTCGATGAAAGGCCGCGCGGCATCGCCGATCACGCGGAGCTTGAGGCCGGCCTTCCAAATCGGCGCCGGCATCAGCATCGCGGAGACGAATTGCGACGACACGCGCGCGTCGATCGAAGTTTCGCCGCCTTCGAAGCGTGCGCGCGACGCATCGACTATCACCGGCGGACAGTGGTTGTTGCGCTCGCTGTAAACGCTCGCGCCCAGGCGCTGCATCGCGTCGAGCTGCGGACCGATCGGACGCTGGCGCATCCGCTGATTTCCGTCGATCCGAAAGCGTCCCTCACCGAGCGTGACCATCGCGACGATAAATCGCATCACGGTGCCGGCGCCACCGACGAAGATCTCGCCGCCATGCGCCGGGATCGTCCCGCCGCGTCCGCTGACTGTAATTCTGCGCGCCGACTCGTCAATCTCGACGGTGAACCCCATTACCCTCAGCGCGTCGCCCATGTAGCGCGTGTCGTCGCTGAGCAGAACTGAGTCGATGACCGAGCGTCCCTGCGCCAGCGCGGCCAGAACCATCGCGCGATTCGTGATGCTCTTGGAGCCGGGGATCACGACGCGGGCGTCGAGCGGGCCGCTCAGGGGAGTGATTTCGATTTCGTCCACGGTCTTTTTTAAGTATCCATTCCAGACTAACCGTGGGGATTGATGGGTCACAAGCACGGGCGGTCGCGGGTTAGCGGAATATTGCCTCGCACGTGACGCTACGACTACAGTATGGAACGTTACTGGCAGTAGGCTCAGGGGAGGTCGAACGCCATGAGACTCATTAAGTCGATAGCACCGGCCGTGCTGATTGCGATGCTCGCACTGTTCGCGCCGCGTGCCGACGCGCAAACGATGGGCGAGTATGCGACGACGGTGGGTGTCGCAAGCGGCGGCGGCTCGATGGGCACCAGCACCAGCTTTGCGCCTACGTCAATCGGATCGGGCTCGGGCAGCATCGGCGGAGGCTCGAGCACTTGGGGAGCCAGCGGATTAGGCGCCAGTTTTGATGAGAGGGCCGGGGCCGCGTCGGCTTCTGGCATGGGCGCGAATTTCGAATCGCGGGCCGGCTCGTCGGCGAGCGGATCGCGCTGGCCAGGGTCCAGTCTTGGCGCCGATACCTCGAGCAGATTCGGCGGTTCATCCAGTAGATTCCCCGAACAGAATCGATTCACCGAACATAGCGAGCTGTCATCGTCGCCGGATCGCTTTCCGGCCAGATCGTTCAACGACAATCGTCAGGGGCTGGATACCAGCTACAACGCGATCAACAATCACTGACGCCGCCGCCAATTGGCTGGGCGTGGGATCTCAAACGAGTATGGCCGCGCGCCAAACTCGTGATCGTTGACGACGCCGGCCACGAGGCCTCCAACGCGGGCACCACCCGGGAACTGATCCGCGCGACGAACCAGTTTGCTTCGCGCCAATTCGCATCGCGCAGCGAATAAATCCGGCGGGTTTGTCCAGCATCTAAAGGGTGATTGCTGGATACACCTCAAGCCCGAGCATGGAATTTGTTGACTATGGGAGCAACGGGAGCTAATTTTATAGAGTCTGTTCCCAGCGGGCGGCCGGTCAACAATCGGCGCCCATCCGGGAGAGCGAGCGCGAACGGGGACTCGCGCGCGAGGAAGAAGGCATTGTTGGAAGCGAAGTTGCCGGCAAACCGAATAGTCAAAGTAATCGCAGCGTTTGCGCTCGCGATCGCATTTGGCTTTGCGGCCGCGCCCAACGCGTCGTCGGAGACCAAACTCCCATTCCCGCGTCCGGCTTCGATCGAGCCCAACGTCGATTTCTGGGTCAATGTTTTTACCAAGTACTCGGACCACGATTTCATCATCGTCGATCGCGACAACGTGTCGCGCGTCTACCGGGTCTTTCATCTTCCCGGCGACGGTCAGCCGACCCGCACCGATATCGACTGGGCGAACAACTACCTCAAGATCAAATATGGCGACATTCTCAGTCGCCTCGCGACCGGGCGCGAGCCCGCCAACTACGAAGAGCGCGAAGTCGCCGCGATGTTCAAGGGCGAGACGCCGAGCGCCTACGCCGCGGCCGCGCAGAACTTGCGCGTGCAGGAAGGACTGCGCGAACGATTCCACGACGGGCTGTTGCGCAGCCGATACTACATCCCCACGATGGAGCGGATTTTCCGCAGCGCGGGGCTTCCACCCGAGCTGGTGACGCTGGCGCATGTCGAGTCGGGCTTCCACGGCGCTTCGCGATCGAGCGCGGGCGCGGTCGGAATCTGGCAGTTCACGCGCGATACCGGCAAGCATTACATGAAAATCACGCGCTATCACGACGATCGCCTCAACCCGGAGCGCGAGACGCTCGCCGCCGCCCAGCTCTTGCGCTCGAACTACGACACGCTCGGCGATTGGCCGCTGGCGATTACGGCGTACAACTACGGCACGGGCGGAGTGGCGCGCGCGGCGGGGATTTACGGCGGCGACTATTGCCAAATGGTCCGGCACTACCAGGGACCGCATTTCGGCTTCGCGGTGAAAAACTACTACGCGGAGTTCCTTGCCGCGTTGCAGGTGCATCGCGATGAGGGCAAGTACTTCCCCGGCATCGAGGACGAGCCGGCGATTCGGCCCGCGCCAATCAAGACCGACTTCGCGCCGAAGTGCTCGAAGAAGTCGCACGCGTCACGTACTCACCGGGCGTCTTCGAAGACGCATCATTCGAAAAAGACTGTCGCGCAGAAGACCTGACCGCAGCGCGGGTCAGACGTGTGAACTCGCGTCTGCAACCTTGGTGTGCGGGCTGATCGCGCGGTAGCTCGGGCGTTCGCGCAGCCGCTTCAGATACGCATCGACTTTCGGGAAGGCGTCGAGCTTCATGGCGTCAACGTCGAGCACCATCGCCACCGCCATCAGCGGCGCGTCGGCGAGCGAAAATTCTCCGCACGCGTAACCGCCCGCGCCGGCTTGGCCGAGCACCCGCTCGATAAACGGCAGATCGCGCGTTCGTAGCATCTCGCGCCCTTGCTCCATCCCTGCCGCATTGCGCTTGGCCGGCTCGCTCCAGTAGGGCATCCAGATGGGTGGGAGGCTGCCGATCAGCATCGCCTCGTCGACGAAATTCTCGATCTCGCGCACGCGCATCCGGAGCTTCGGATCCGACGGCATCAGGCGCGGCGGCCCGTAACGCTCCTCGAGGTACTCGTCGATGACCGTCGAGTCGAAAATCACCAGCTCACCGTCCTCTATGTAAGGCACCTTGCCGAGCGGATGCTTCGCGAGCATCTCGGGCGGCTTCTTCCAGAGATTTCCCGGCGGAAGATTTTCGATCCGATACGGGAGGTTTTTTTCTTCGAGGACGACCTTGGTCTTGGCCGCGTGCGTCGAGCGCAGCGTGCCCCACGGATAATCGCGTTCGGTGGTGTAGAGAACGATCACAGGGCGACTCCTTCGGCGGTCATTCGGCTGCCGGGGATTTTAGCATCGACAGTCGCAACGCGGCCATCGCAATTTTGCGGCGCGCGCATGGCCGCATCTGTTATCGTTTATGTGATGCCACGCAAGGACGCGCAATCCCCGCAGCTCGCAGTCCTCGCCAAAAGGCTTAAGGACCGGCTGGGCAACGATCGCCTGGCGCAGCAGGCGCTGGCCGCCGTCGAGGAGCGTGCGCCGGACGACCAGTTGGCGCTGGCGTTTCTACTCAAGCTCACCGAGGATTCCGCCGCCGCGCTGAAAGGCGTGCTGCGCGATCGCGCCGCGGGCGGCGATCTCGTCTTTTGCCTCGGCTCATCGGAGCTGATCGCGACCGAGCTGTCTTTGGCCGGACCCGGATGGGCGAAAATTTTTCTCGACGCGCGCGCCCAGACTATCGACGGGCTGGTCGCCGCGATGCGCCAGGAGCGCGCCAGGATCGACGCGCCCGATCGCCAGGGCGCAGCCGCGGTGCTCGGGCGATTCATGCGCCGAATGATGGTCCAGGTGGCGATTGCCGATCTGCTCGACCAGCTAAGCGTCGGCGAAACGGCGCTGGCGATGTCGGAGCTGGCCGACGAATGCATTGGCACGGCGCTCGAACTTGCGACCGGCTTTCTGGGCGGACGCGCGGGCGAGATTGGGCGATTCTGCGTCCTGGCGATGGGCAAGCTTGGCGCGCGCGAACTGAACCTCAGCTCGGACGTCGATTTGATTTATCTGCACGCGTCCTCGGGTTCGCCGGATAGTTCCGAAGCGGCGGCGCGGCTGGGTGAATGGTTTACCGAAATTTTATCGGCGGGATGCTTTCGAATCGATCTGCGCCTTCGGCCCGGCGGCCGTTCCGCGCCGCTGGTGACGCCGATTGAAGGTGCGATCAACTATTACCAGAGCCTCGGACAGACGTGGGAACGGGCGGCACTGCTGCGTGCGCGGCCGGTAGCAGGCGCGCTCGAAATCGGGCATCAACTGCGCGCGGAGCTCAATCACTTTGTGTTTCGCAGCTACCTGGATTTCGACACGCTGCGCCAGTTGCGCGCGATGAAGCGGCAGATCGAGGCGGAACTGAAAACGCCCGCGATGATCGAGCGCAACATCAAGCTCGGCCGCGGCGGAATCCGCGAGCTCGAATTCATCGTGCAGGCGCTCACGCTGATTTACGGCGGACGCGATCCCCGGCTTCGAACCGAGCAGACCGTCGGCGCGCTCGAGAAGCTCGATTCGTTCGGCTATATCCCGCCGGAACGCGCGCGCGAACTTGCCGACGCGTACCTGTTCCTGCGCGACGTCGAGCACAAGCTGCAAATCGTCGCCGGCCTGCAGACCCACGTGATCCCCGCCGATGACGGCGGGATGCGCGCGCTCGCGGCGCGAATGGGTTTTGGCAAGGAGCCGGCCGCGCTCGAGAAATTCAGCGAGCAACTGAAATCTCATCGGGCCCTGGTTGCGACGCAATTTCGCGAGACGCTGGCCGGCGGCGAGGAAGAGTCAACGCGCTTGGCCTCCGACGCGGCGGAATTGGCGTGGAACTCGGCCCTCGATCCGAATTCCTCGACACGCTACCTGCGCGAGCTTGGCTTTGCGCGCGCAGACGAAAGCGCGCGCCATCTCGAGCTGCTCGCGCGTGGACCCTCGCATGCCCCGACCAGCCCGCGGCGTCGCGAGTTGCTCGAGCGGCTCGGCCCGATGCTGATCGACGAGATAAGCGGGCTGCCCGATCCGGACTTGGCGCTGATGAATCTGGCCGAGTTAATCGGGGCGATCGGCGCGCGCACCTCGTTCCTGGCGTTGCTCGAACAGCATCCCGCGACCCGGCGCATCGTGCTGCGGCTGTTCGCCTCGAGCGCCTACCTCTCCACCATCTTCATCCGCCATCCCGACATGCTCGATACTCTCGTGCGCTCCGATCTCGCGGCGACGCGGCGCAGTCCGGCCGAACTGCGCGATGAGTTGGCGGGATTGATCGCGGCGAGTCCGGATTTCGAGAGCAAGCTCGACGCGCTCCGCGCATTTCGGCATCAGGAATTCTTGCGCATCGCGATCGCTGACCTGGCCGGAGATCTCGAACTGTTCGACGTCCAACGCGAGCTCACGAGTTTGGCCGAAACCGTCCTGGACGAGGCGATGTCGCTCGCGCGAATTCAGACCGAGGCTCGCTTCCCGATTCCCGCAACGATGCGGCTGTGCGCGATTGCGATGGGCCGGCTCGGCGCCAGTGAAATGTCGTACAACTCCGACCTCGACCTGATCTTTGTTTACGACGATCGCGCGGAAGTCGCCGCCGGCAGCCGGGAAATTGCGTCGCGAATCACGCAGAAGTTGATCGCAATCCTCGAATCGCGCACGCGCGAGGGCTACGCCTACAAGCTCGACCTGCGCCTGCGCCCGTCGGGTAACGCGGGCCCGCTGGTCACCTCGCTGGCCAGTTTTCGCGACTATCATCGACAAAGTTCGGCGGTCTGGGAGCGCCAGGCGCTGGTGCGCGCGCGCGTGATAACCGGCGACCGGGAACTGGGCCGCGAGGTCGAAGCGGCGCGCCAGGAATTCGTGTACGGCCGCGGACTGACGGCGGCCGAGGTCGGCGAAATAGCGGCGATGCGCCGGCGGATGGAGAAAGAGATCGGCGCCGAGGACAAGACGCGGCTCAACATCAAGCAGGGTCGCGGCGGTTTGATCGACGTCGAGTTCCTGGCGCAAATGATGGCGCTGTCGCACGGGCATCGCAGTCCGGAGCTGCGCGTGCGCGACACGATAGGATTGATCGAGGCACTCGACGGCCTCCATCTGCTGACGCCCGCCGACGCGGCCGTTCTCGAAGACGACTACCGATTCTTGTCGCGTCTGGAAAATCGGCTCCGAATCGAGAGCGACCGGCCGGCCTGGGCGGTCCCGACCTCGGTGGTTGCTCTGCGCCCGCTGGCGCGCCGGATGGGATTCGAAGGGGCGAACGGCGCGGCGCGAATGCTCGCCGAGCTGGCGGAGCGGCGCGACCGGATCCGCGCAATCTTCGAGCGATATTTTGCGGCCGAGCAGACGATCGACTCCTGACGCGCGCGGCGCTATTCGAAATCCAGCTTCACCCCCGCCAGCACATTTATCGTCGGCGCGGGAAATCCAAACGCCTCCGAATAGTGGCGGTCCATCAGGTTCGACAGGCGCGCGAAAACCTCTTCGTTGTGAACGAACCTGAGCGGGATTCCCATCGCGTACGACGCCACCGCATCGACGCGACTGTACGCGGCGTGATTCGCGACCGTGGACTGGAGCGTGATGTCGTCGCGATCGCCGACGAAGTTGTAATTCACGCTGGCCGTGATTCGATCGTGAGGCAGGAAATTCGCGCTCCGCACGTATTGCAGCAACGCCGAGGCCGTATGCTTCGCCACGCGCAGCGGCGCCGCCGTCGAGCCGGCAGCATCGGCGTGCGTCTCGTCGAGGACAGTCACGTTGCCGCTGAGCGTCAGTCCCTTGACGAGAGTGAGGCTCGGGACGATCTCGACGCCTTGCACGTCCACGCGCGCCGCGTTGCCCGCTTCCGATCCGAAAATACACGTCGGGCAGGCCACGGTGACAATCAGGTTCTTCACGCGGCGCGAGAAGTAGGTCGCGGTGAGAGAGGCGCGCTCGCCGAAGTTGGTGGTGAATCCGCCGTCGTACTCGCTCGAAATCTCGGGCTTCAGCCTGGGATTGCCATAGTCCGGGTAGTACAGCTCGTTGAATGCCGGCGCGCGAAAGCCTTCGCTGTAGCTGCCGCGCAAGGTGGTCGAGATTTTTGTAAGCGGAATTGCGACCGACCACGCGGGGCTGACCTGCTTGCCGAACTGGCTGTTGCCATCGACGCGAAATCCGCCGGTGACGAGAACGTGGCCGTTGAACAGACTGGCCTCCTGCTCGACGTAGCCGGCGTACTCCTGGCGGCGCGCGTTGAATTTGCTGACCCCGGCCGCGAACGGAGGCAGGGGATCGCAAAAGCTGCAGAAGCTGCCCGAGCGCAGCCAGCGATCGAGAAAATCGAAGCCCGCAAGCGTGCGGAAGCCGGGAGCCCAGGTGTAGATCGCCTCGGCGTTGCCGCCGCGGGTCTCCTCCGGAATCGAATCGGTCTCGAAATATGGCGCCCCGAAAACGATGCCTCCCGGAAATGGCGGTGCGTTCACGCGCACGTCCTGACGCAGGAAGAAGGCGCTCGCGCGCGCGAGCAGGTTGTCGCCGAAGTGATGCTCGACTTCGCCCTTGAACAGCATGAACTCGTCGCGTTCGTGCGCCGTCGGATCGAGCGGCACGCCCGAAAACACCAGATAATCGGGCAGGCTCACGTTCGACGCGATATAGCGCGCAAAGCCGCTGATCACGGTGTCGTCGCCGAGATGGTAATCCAGCCGAGCCGAGCCCGAGAGGTTGTCTGAGTTGTCGTTGACCGGACGAAACCCTTCAGTGGAGAAGTACGACACCGCGCCCGAGTAGCCGAGATTTCCCGCGGCGCCGCTCACGGTCGCGACCTGCTGGCTGGTCGCGCGATTGCCGCCCGCTGAAACCAGGCTCGCTGTCGGCGGGCCCTGCCCCTCCTGCGAGAGCACATTGACGACACCGCCGATCGCCTGTGAGCCGTACAGCGAACCGCCCGCGCCGCGCAAAATCTCGACGCGATCGAGATTGTCGGTCGTCAGGTTGGCGATGCCGAAGCTGCCGGTCGCGCCCGCGTTGACTTCGACCCCATCGACAAGGATCAGCGTCTGCGCCGAGGTCGCGCCGCGAATCGATACGCCGGTGACCGAGCCCGGCGAGCCGCTTTGCGTGACCTGCACGCCGGGCACCTGGCGGAGCACGTCCCCGACCCGGTCGATCTTCTGCTCCTGGATTTGCGCGTCTTCGACGACCGTGATCGTCGTACCGATATCAGCGATCGGCTGCTCGATCCTGGTTGCGGTGACGACCACCGGATTGAGCTTCTGCGCCTCCTGTTTTTTGGGCGGCGTCGCCGGCTGACGGGCTTTCTTCTTTGCCGGCGTGGATTTGGCCTGAGGTTGCGCCGGCGATGGCGCCGCAGCAGGCTCTTGGGCCCGCGCGATCGGCGCTAGCATCAATGTCGCAACTATTATGGTTGACAGGATCCGACTAGATAACCGCATGAACTCCCTCCGAGCTCAAAGGCTGCCGGCGCGCGCGGAGGAGCGATCAGGTGAGAAAAAAACCCGACCCCTCGCGAATCGAGGGATCGGGCTTCAGGAAAATCGTGCCTGAGGCCACCCTCCCCGCGGAAGGCAGACAGTTAGTGACCCGGCCGGTCTCCTGGCTTGGGGTTCGTCCTCGGGCCCGCCTTCCCGCCTAAGCGGTGGCATGATAGGCCGTCGTCCCCCCACACAGTTGCGGGGCAGCGCCGGATTTGAACCGGCTTCCCGAGCACCGGGTGCGATGCAAAACTTACGCGCGGCACGGTTCGCAGTCAACCCGGATTCGAGCTGAGCGAAAATTTTCGTCATGCGCAATTGATTTGGCGATTCTCAGCGGACCCAGTATGAGGTAAGCGAGCACGATGCTTGAGAAAATCCATGACGCTCTCTGGCTCGCCGAGGGGGAGATCGTCAGTTGGTATGGCTACCCCTAGCCGACGCGCTCGGTCGTCGCTTGTTTGAAAAGCGGCGGTCTTTGGGTGTGGTCGCCGATCAAGCTGGTCCCGGACTTGCGCGCCGAGTTGGATCGTTTGGGGCCCGTTCGCCATCTCGTCAGCCCGAACAAGTTTCACCAGCTCTATTTGCAGGACTGGAATGCCGGCTACGATGGTCAACAGAACCGTCGATCGATGAGTTCCCAGACGGCTCTACCGATAGACTTTCGCGCGCGGCCATAGCTGCTTAATCGGGAACTTGGGGTCGCGGCATAAATAGACCGGGCCGTGCTCGAACGGCATCGAGTATTCGGTGCCGACCATCGCCACCTGCTCGACGCTTCCAAAAGTTTGCTTGAGGTCTTCTTCCTTCGCGCCTATCACGATCCCGACCTTGATATCGCGATCGCCGGGGCCCCACAGGTAGTAGCTCATGTGGCCGCTGATTGCCTTGGGCAGACCGTAGCGCGGACCGAAGAAGTCGATCGCTGCCGCCTCGCCATAGTTGCTGGTGAAGATCGCGGTCTGGGCGCGTTCGTTCGGCGGGAGCGAGTCATAGACTTTCGCGACCGTCGCGGCCATCTCAGGCCATCCGAACATATCGGCGTAGTTCTGCGCCAGGACGCCCGTCTTGCTCGTCTCGAAGCGAACGTTCGTGCCGCCGAGCACACGCTGATAGCGGATAAAAGTTTCGACGGGCAGAACAGGAATCGCCATCGGCGCGAGCATCACGCCGACAATGACGATCACGGCGGGAAGCGCGTAGCGAATCGCCGGCCGCCATCCTCGCCCATCGATCGATTCAAGTTGAACCGCACCGGCGCCCAGCAGGACCGGGAAGAACGGCGCGATGTAGTAAGCTTTGCCCTTCAGGATCACGAAGGCGACGTCGATCACGAGATACGCGATTCCGATCGCGCGGAACTTGCGCCCGCGCGCGGAGAGCAGGAAGAAGTAGAGGCCGCTTGCCCAGACGACGCACGACGGCGGCAACATCAACAGGACTTGCACGCCCATAGAGCCGAGCAATGTGATGGGAGCGTTCTTGGTGCTGCCTTTGACGTTGGACAGTTCCTCGTACATTGGAAAGTGGTGCATCGCTTGCCATACCAGCGTCGGCATGAAGAGCAAAAGCGCGACGATCCCGCCCAGCACGAACCATCGGTTGAGCATCAGCTTGCGGTCGGGCACGAGCGCGAGTCCCGCGACGATGCCGAAGCCAAGGAAGACCATCGATTCCTTGTTCTCCAGTCCGAGGCCGGCCGATGCGCCGAACATCAGCCACCATCGCGGGTCGCCGGTCTTGATGGCGCGAATCAGCGCCCATACGCATCCCATCCAGAAGATCGCGTCGAAGGCGTTCATCGTGAGCAAATTGGCGACGCCGAGGTAGGCGGGAGCAAGCATCGCGGCCAGCATCGCGAGCACTTGCGCGAAGCGCCCGCCCCCGAGTTCCCAGGCGAGGATGCCGGCGATGGCAACCGTCGCGCCGCCGGCCAACGCCGGAAAAAAGCGGATTGCGAAGAGCGAGTCGCCCATCGTCGCGCGGCTGAAGCTGGCGACGAGCGCGACCATCGGCGGCAGATCGACGTATCCCCACGCCAGATGGTCGCCGCACGCCATGAAATACAACTCGTCGCGGAAGTATCCGTATCCGCCGTTAGTCAGGAAATGAATCAGGATCGTAAGCGCCGCGAAGCTCCCGACGAGGAGCCAATCAGGGCGTCGGAGCGGATTCATCGGATTGCCGGTTGCGGCTCAGGCGCGGGAGGGCGGGCGGTCGGGGGAATCTTCGGGAAAGATCGCGAGCCAGATGGAATGGTCGTCGATCTTTTTCAGCAGGGAATCGGCGGCGGCCGAGCTTCGCTCGCTCGCGTCGCTCCACGAATCGAAGTGAACCAGCGAGCGCGGCGGCAATCGATCGGCCCATTGTGCGCTGGCGAGTACGGGGCGGTCGGGAAACTCGCGGACGTAGCCGACGCATAGATAGGCGATGGGAATGACGTCATCGGGGATGCCGAAAATTTCGGCGAGCGCGTCGTTGCGCATGATGCTGACCCATCCCATCCCCAGGCCCTCGGCGCGCGCCGTGAGCCAAAGATTTTCGACCGCCAGACACGCCGAGTAAATCTCGACGTCGCGGATGCTGGTCTTGCCGAGCACGGCGGGACCGAAGCGATTGGGCTTGCAGGTGACGATAAGGTTGAGCGGAGCTTCGAGGATGCCTTCGAGCTTGAGCGATAGATATTTTTCGCGGCGCTCGCCGCTGAACTGAGCCGCATTTTTTTGGCGCTCGGATTCGAAGACTTCCTTCACGCGACGGCGCCGCTCGAGGCTGCGCACGACGATGAAGTCCCACGGCTGCGTGAAGCCGACGCTGGCGGCATGATGGGCCGCGGTCAGCACGCGCGCGAGGACATCGTCGGGAATTGGATCAGAAATGAACTGCCGGATGTCGCGGCGGCGGAAGATCGCCTCGTAGAGGCCGCGCTTGAGCACGTCGGTGAAGGCGTTGCGATCGGGTGAGTCGGCCGGCATCAAGAAGAAGATCTATCACGGGCGGACGCGTCTGCGACACGTCCGCCCGCGGGATGAATCACGATCAGGCAGCGGCGACTTTTTTTGCCGCTTCCAGCGCGGCTTCGAAGTTGGGCTGCTCGGCGACTTCCTTGACGTATTCGACGTAGGTGACGGTGTCGTGCTTATCCACGACGAAAACGCATCGCGCGAGCAGATGCAGTTCCTTGATCAACGTGCCGTAGCTGGTGCCGAAACTCGCGCTGCGCCAGTCGCTGAGCGTGGTGATCTTGTCCACGCCGGCAGCGGCGCACCATCGCGCCTGCGCAAACGGCAGATCCATCGAGATGGTGAGAATCTGGACGTCGCCGGGCAGCTTGCTCGCTTCCACGTTGAAGCGGCGCGTCTCGGCGTCGCAGACGGGAGTGTCGAGCGAGGGGATGGTCGTGATGATTTTGACCTTGCCCTTGAACTGGTCGAGCGTCGCAGGCTGCATCCCCTTGCCGACGACGTTGAAGTTGGGTGCCTTTTGTCCGACCTTGATTTCGGGGCCGACCAGGGTCATCGGGTTTCCCCGCATCGTAACGGCGCCTTTGCGTTCTTCCGCCATAAGCGAATTCTCCTTGATGATGAATCGAAAATGGAATCGTGAACTAAGAAAGTTTAGCCGCGGCGGGCGCTTGGGTAAAGCAGGGGCAGGGGCCCGGTCCCTGCGCCTGAGTAAGGAGATACGGGCGGAGGTTATCCGAAGCGGCTATTTTCGCGAAAGTTAAAGCGCGTTGATTGCGAGCCCGATCAAGCTGCCCAGCACGAGGATGGCGTTGATTAAGGCGGTGGCGATTGCGCCCGGCGCGCGCCTGGCCGGCGCGCTCAAGTAGCCCGACGCGTAGATGATCCGCGCGATCACGAACAGCAATCCGAGTGCGACGCCGAAGTGATAGCTCACCGACATCGAGAATATCCACAATCCCGGGATGAAGACGATCAGACTCTCGAGCGTGTTCATATGCACGCGGAAGTAGCGCTCGAAGTCGGGATTGCCGGTGGTGGCGGGCGCCTCGACGCCATATTTAGATCGCGCGCGTCCAACCATCACGCCGAGTATCGAGTATTCGAGCAACGCCAGCAGCGTCACTATCTCGAGTCCGTGAATTCCGTACATATACATCACACCTCCGCGTATGGTTGTCGCGGCGCCGGCCGCTCGGATGAAAAGAAACTACTCGCGCGGGCGGCGAAGCGCGAGAGCGGAAAGGCTCGTGGGAAATGATTGCCGCGAGAGGCAGGGCTGGTCCCTTCGTGGGGCACCGGGAACGCTCCGGAGCGGAAACCGGGTTGAGGCTTGTCACATGGAGCACATTTTAGTATATAAGGAACTCTGAATCATGAACCGATACAGAATAAGGCATTCTGCATCCACCCTTGATAAACGTCTTGGTCAGTTCCTGGAGGAAGGGAAGATGGACGGACAGAAAAATGCGACCCGCGACGTCGATTTGTTGAGTCGGTTGAAACCCTTGTCGTTTCTCTCACCTGACGCATTGCTCGAGCTTGCCAACGGCCTCAATTCGGCGAACTTCAGAAGGCGCGAGGTTGTCCTTCCTGAAGAGGCGCTGGCGTCAGGTGTCCATATTCTGTTAAGGGGCGTGGCGAAGATCACTTGCCTGAGCCAGGCTGGCGAGCGTGTAACCATAGCTTTACTTGCGCCCGGTCCAATTCCCCAGTTTGTTTCTCTGCCGGTCAGACGGCGGGATTTTCGCTGCGAGGCTAATAGCGAATGCAGAGTCGGCAGTCTGAGCTGGGACCAATTCGACGTCATTACCAGGGCGGCGCCCCAATCTGCTTTAAGAAACTTTTACGAAAACAATCTGATGCCATGGTATCGGTTCTTCGCAGAGGGCCTCGACCTTCACGAGCGTCTTCTGGGTGCGCTGCTTCAATTATGTTCGAACTTCGGAGTCACAGAGTCGCGTGGTACCCTTTTGCGAGTCCCCATCAGCCAAAAGGACCTGGCCGGCCTGGTGGGTGCGTCGCGACCCAGAGTCACCGAACATTTAGCCGAGTTGGTGCGTGAGCATCTGATTATTCGTCAAGGTCGGCAAATGATTGTGTGCTTGGACAAGATCGAGGGTTCAACCAGCGTCCCAGCGCCTAACGCGAATTACTCGTACGCAAAGGCTGGCGCACAACCACATTTTTCGAAGCAAGGCCAACTCTATAGTCCACCTTCGCTCGCAGCTATGGCCTCTGGCTATCGCACGGCTACTATGGCGCAGGTGAAATGAGCCTGCTGACCATCGTGCTAATCGCCCTGATGATCTAGCTGATGATGGGTGGCGACACGCAATGACTATCCGGTGAGCGTTTTTCGCTTAGGGAGAAGTATCATGCAGCGACCATCGTGGATGTGGATTAGGTACAGTGTCATGGCTGTGGTGCTGGGCACTGCGCTGGCCGCATCGGCCGGGGCAGCGACTCCGGACGCGTGGATCACCACCAAAATCAAGCTGGCCCTGTTAACCACCGAGGGCGTGAGCGGGA
>CALAOW010000199.1 GCA_937889395.1 uncultured Pseudomonadota bacterium
CACTAGGCCAACGAACTGGATTGCTATGATAGGTCAGCCCGGCCGCTTTGAGCCATGGCGGAACGCTCCAGACGGAAACCAGAGCACCGGGCGTGGTGAGACGCAGGCAAGGATGCGCGCTCCTAGCCTTGGCCCCTGAGCCGAGGTAAAGCGTGTTGTTGTCGGTCCACTCTCCGATCGTATGCGGATGTTGCCGCAGGAATCCTTTGGGATTATCGCTCTTGAAAGGTAGGCTGCCCAGTCGGCGTACTTCATCAACTTCCAAGTATCCGAATATCCGATGATGGCGGTCCCGGCCGTCGCGCGAAGCGAACAAGCCGAAGAAAAGAAACACATCGCCGACGCCGAACCCGTTCCTCTCCAGATGCGATTGGGCCGCGCCCGCCTGCCCGAAGGCCCAACGCCCATTCAAGAATACAGGGTCTTCGTGGCAGAGATCGTCGGCACTAATGCGCCCTTTGGTCATGTGCTCGACGATCTTTCCGAGCCCTGCGAGACGGTAGCTTGTCTCGGAACGTCGCTCCGTTGGGATCGGAAGACTAATCGGCTCCCCCCCGATGATCGGAGAAGGAGCCTTGCCGGCAGCGCTATCGAAGCCCTTTCTGCTAAAGATCACTCTCATACTCGGTCTTCGTAAGCCTACCGGGGCGTGCCCACGCCATCATCGTAGCCGCCGCGCTAGCCGCCGGGCAGCGGGTTGCCCTACCTCACTCTACGAGTTTCCACCACGTGCAGATACTCTGGGTGCAAGTCAAACCGCAGCCCCGCCCACCGCTCCCGCATCCGCACCAGCGCGATCTAGGGCAACCAGTCCTTGCTGAGAAAGCGGAACACCGCGACCGGCGCGGTCAGAGCAGCCAGCCCGCATATTCGCTTAGTGCGTGCTGGTTTCCTTTATTAATACTGGCCGCCCCGTGCCAACGGGGTCGACCCCGCCCATCGCTCTACGCTACATATGGAGCGGGATGGATCTCGAACTCACTGAAGCGCAACGCGGCGCGCGCGACGTTGCCCGCCGCTTCGCACGCGAGAAGCTTGGACCGATCGGCGTCGAGGCCGACCGCTCGCATCGATATCCCGCCGAAGCGATCGACGAACTCGCCAAACTCGGGATGCTCGGCATATTCCTTCCCGAACAATATGGCGGCGCGGGCCTCGATCACGTTGCCTATTCGCTCGTGCTCGAGGAACTCGCGGTCGAATGCGCTTCGACGGCGGTTATAATGTCGGCGCATTGTTCGCTCGCGTCGTGGCCGATTCTAGGCCTCGGTACCGCCAGCCAAAAAAATCATTTTCTGCCGAAGATGGCGACCGGCAACTGGCTGGGATGCTTCGCCCTGACCGAACCGGAGGCCGGCTCCGACGCTGCCGGTCAGAAGACGCGCGCGGTGCTCGACGGCGACTCGTACGTGATCAACGGGACCAAGAATTTTATTACCAACGCGCCGCAATCGAAGGTCGCAATCGTGTTTGCGATGACGCAGCCCGACAAGGGGCATCGTGGGATCAGCGCGTTTGCCGTCGAGACCGATACGCCGGGATGGGCGGTCACGCGGGTCGAAGACAAAATGGGAATTCACGGCGCGCAGTCCGCGCAGTTGAGTTTTTCGGATATGCGCGTGCCGCGCGACAATCTGCTGCTCAAGGAAGGGGATGGGTTCAAGGTCGCCATGAAGACGCTCGACGGCGGCCGGATCGGGATCGCGTCGCAAGCGCTCGGAATCGCGCGCGCGTCGCTCGAGGCGTCATTGAAATACGCTCAAGAACGCGTGACGTTCGGCAAGCCGATCGCACAGTACCAGGCGATTCAGTGGAAGCTCGCCGACATGGCGGTCGAGATCGACGCGGCCCGTCTGCTGACGCATCGCGCAGCCACGCTGAAAGATCGCGGCGAGTCATGCACCAAAGAATCCGCGATGGCGAAGCTGTTCGCCGCCGAAACCGCGATGAAGTCCGCGACCGAAGCGGTGCAAATCCACGGCGGCTACGGCTACACCAAGGAGTTCAAAGTCGAGCGCTTTTTCCGCGACGCCAAGATCACCGAGATTTACGAAGGAACGTCGGAGATTCAGCGCCTGGTAATCGCGAGCAGCGTGCTCGAAAACCGGTGAGGGTCGCGTACTGTGAGCAAGAAAAAGAAATGGCTCGAGACGACCTATAGGCAGGCGAGCGAGCGCCCGGTCCGTTTCTCGACCGTGTCCGACATGGAACTCGAACCGCTCTACACGCCCGACGACGTAACCGGCTCGTACGACGAGGCGATCGGCAACCCCGGCGAGTTTCCCTTCACACGCGGTGTGTACGGCTCGATGTATCGCGGACGGTTTTGGACAATGCGCCAGTTCGCCGGCTTCGGCCTTGCCGAGGACACCAACGCGCGCTTCCACTTCCTGCTCGGCCAGGGCCAGGACGGGCTTTCCACCGCGTTCGACATGCCGACGCTGATGGGCTACGACGCCGACCACGAACGGGCGCTCGGTGAAGTAGGGCGCGAGGGTGTGTCGGTCTCGACGGTTTACGACATGGCGACGCTGTTCGATCGAATTCCGCTCGACCGAGTCACCACCTCGATGACAGTGAATTGTTCGGCGTCGATCCTGCTCGCGATGTACCTGGTGGTGGCTGAGCGCAACGGTATTCCGTGGGACAACGTCGGCGGAACCATTCAGAACGACATGCTCAAGGAGTACATCGCGCAGAAGGAATGGATTTGCCCGCCGCGCCCGGCGCTGCGAATCGTCACCGACATGATTGAGTTCTGCGCGCGCAAAGTTCCGCGCTGGCATCCCGTGTCGATCTCGGGCTACCACATCCGCGAGGCCGGCTCGACCGCCGTGCAGGAGCTGGCGTTCACGATTGCCGACGGCATCTGCTACGTCGATGAGGCGATCAAGCGGGGGATCGGCGTCGATGAGTTCGCGGATCGGCTGTCGTTCTTCTGGAATCTGCACAACGACTTTCTCGAAGAGATTGCCAAGCTCCGCGCCGCGCGCCGGATGTGGGCGCGAATCATGAAGGACCGTTTCGGCGCGATGAATCCGAAATCGATGATGCTGCGCACGCATGCGCAAACCGCGGGCGCGTCACTGACCGCGCAGCAGCCGATGAATAACGTGGTGCGCGTGGCGATTCAGGCGCTGGCGGGCGTGCTCGGCGGAGTCCAGTCGCTGCACACCAATTCGATGGACGAGACGCTCGCGCTGCCGACCGAACAGGCCGTGATGATCGCGCTGCGCACGCAACAAGTTATCGCCGAAGAGACCGGCGTGACCAATACGATCGATCCATTCGGCGGCAGCTACGCGGTCGAGGCGCTGACGGACAGGATGGAACGCGAGGCGAACGACTATATCCGGCGCATCGACGAGATGGGCGGGATGGTCAAGGCAATCGAGACGGGCTATCCGCAGCGCGAGATCGCCGAGGCCGCATTTCACTTTCAGCGCCAGCTGGAACAGGGAATCAAGACGGTGGTCGGCGTCAACAAGTACTCGGTTCCCGAGGAAATTCCGATCGCGACCCTCAAGATCGACGCCGCGATCGAGGAGCGGCAGATTCAGCGCGTGCGCAAGGTCAAGCGCGAACGAAACTCGGTCGCCGTCAGGGAAGCGCTCGCCCGCGTCGCCGAGGCGTGCCGCTCCGGCGAGAACCTGATGGAACCGATTTGCGAGGCGGTGCGCCGCGATGCGACCGTCGGCGAAGTCTCGGATATCTTTCGCGCCGAGTTCGGCGTGTACAAAGACCCAGGCTGGATTTAGCGATGGCGGACAAGAGACTCAGAATTCTGGTCGCAAAGCCCGGACTCGACGGTCACGACCGCGGCGCGAAAATTATCGCACGCGCGCTGCGCGACGGCGGCTTCGAGGTCATCTACACCGGGCTTCATCAGACGCCCGAAATGATCGCGGAGGCCGCCGTGCAGGAAGACGCCGACGCGGTCGGGCTGAGCGTGCTGTCGGGCGCGCATATGACGCTGTTTCCCGAGGTGATGCGCTTGCTGAAGGAGCGCGGCGCCGGCGAGATTGCGGTTTTCGGCGGCGGGATTATTCCTGACGACGACGCCGTCAAGCTCAAGCAGATGGGTGTGCGCCAAATCTTCACCCCCGGCGCGTCAACTGAAGACATCGTCAAGTGGGTGCGCGAGAATGTCACCCCTCGCACTTAAGTTGACATGAACTTCGATCTGACCGAAGAGCAGCGGCGCATCCGCGAAACGTTGACCGACTTCGCCGAGCGCGAAATCAAGCCGCATTCGACCAAGTGGGACAAGGAGGAGACCTTTCCGCGGCACATCGTCGAGCAGCTTGGCCAGCTCGGCTTTCTCGGCGTCGCATTCCCGGAAAAATTCGGCGGTGGCGGCGCGGACACCCTCTCTCAGGTACTCGTCGTCGAGGGGCTCTCGCGCTACGACGCATCGGTCGGGCTCACGTGCGCCGCGCATATGTCGCTCTCGACCGGGCACATCGCCGGTTTCGCATCCGACGAGCAGCGCGATCGCTACGTTCCCGCCATGCTCCAGGCGAAAAAGCTCGGCGCGTGGTGCCTGACCGAGCCGAGCTCCGGTTCGGATGCGGCCGCGATGCGCACGAAGGCCACGCGGGTCGGCGACAACTATTCGATCACCGGCTCCAAGATGTTTATAACCAACGGCACGGTCGCCGACGTGTACGTGGTGATGGCGATAACCGACAATTCACGCGGACGCGACGGCGTGTCGGCATTCATCGTCGATCGCGGCACGGCGGGCCTCTCGAACGGAAAGAAAATCGAAAAGCTGGGACTGCGGGCGTCCGATACCGCCGAAGTTATCTTCGAAAATGTCATCGTGCCGTCGCACAACCTCGTCGGCGAACTCGGCGCCGGCTACAGACAGACGCTCAAGGTGCTCGAAGCGGGGCGAATCGGAATCGCCGGATTCGCGGCGGGAATCGCGCGCGGCGGATTCGAGGAAGCCCGCGCATACGCGCTCGAACGCGGGCAGTTCGGCAAGAAAATTGCCGAGTTCCAGGCGATCCAGTGGATGTTCGCCGATATGGCGACCAGGATCGACGCGTCGTGGGTGCTCATCTGCCGCGCCGCCGCGCTCAAGGACGCCGGCAAGCCGTTCGCCCGCGAGGCCTCGATGGCAAAGCTGTTCGCGTCGGAAACCGCGATGTGGTCAACGATCAAAGCCGTGCAGATCCACGGCGGCTACGGCTACGTCACCGATTTCCCGGTCGAGCGCTACATGCGCGACGCCAAGCTCTCGGAAATCGGCGAGGGCACCAGTGAAGTGCAGCGGATGATCATCGCCAAGTCGCTCCTGCGCGACGGCTACCTGCCCGCTTGATCGCTCGCTTGGACTGCTTGCCGGAACCGGCGCGCTCAATCTTCCAGCAAATCTTCCCGGATGACGGCGAGTTCGCCGGGCGCGAGGCCGATTACCTCGCGCATGAAGCCTTCGATGCCGCCGTTCTCGTCGATGAGTTCGAAGACCGGATCGAGTTGCCCGGCTGTGAGCGGAACCTGGGTGAAGACCAGGTTACTTTCGAGAAAGTCGGCGACGATTCGATTGCGATCGACCCCGAGCATCGACAGCAGCATCGCGGCGCCGACCCCGGTGCGGTCGCGGCCGGCGGAACAATGGAAGAGCAGGGGGTAAACGTCGCGCTCGGCGAGCAGTTTGAAGAAGCGGCGCCAGTCGCGCCGAAAGTGCATCACGAGCGCCAGATGATCGGGGCCGGGTTGAGCGGCGATTTCCGTGTAACCCTGGTCGTTGAACCATTCGTCGCCCATCGGGATGTGTTCCCATCGCACGCCGCGGCGCGAGGCGGGCGCGGGCGCGCCCAGGTGTTTCACTTCGGCGCGGCTCTGGAGAGTGACGAGGGTGCGGAGATTGAGCCGGCTGATGGGGCTTTCAGGTGGAACTTCGGCGAGATGCGACGAGCGGAATATCCGGCCGGCGCGGACGCGACGGCGATTGGCGGCGGGATGACCTCCGAGGTCGCGGAAATTTTGCGCTGCGTAGGTGCGCAGCACGTCGAAGTCGATAACGACGCGCGGCTGTTCGGTTTCTTCAGTTGTTTCGGCGGCGGTACCGGTCGTGTTCTTATTTTTCAGCAAGGGATTCCAGGAGTGCGTCCCTCCAAGCTTAACAGGGAGCGCCGCACCGACAAAAGGAGGACCCACGGCAATTGGCGCTCCAGAATCAGGCGGAAATTTCGGCGGCGGTTTGCGAGAGGTAGGCCCGGTAGTCCGGGTTGGTCGCGAGCAGGTGGGCATGCGTTCCGGAGGCCGCAATCGATCCGCCGTGAATGAAGAAGACGCGGTCGCAAGCGGCGAGAGTGTTGGGGCGATGGGCGACGATGATGATGATTCGATCGCGAGCGAGCGCGGTGAGGGTTTTTATGAGATCGGATTCCGAGGCGGGATCGAGCGGCGCGGCCGGTTCGTCGAGGACGATAATTTCCGGGCGTCGAAGCAGGGCGCGCGCGATTGCGATGCGCTGCTTCTGCCCGACCGACAGGCGCGCACCACGCCGCCCGAGCATCGTCGAGTATCCGTCGGGGAGCCGATCGATAAATTCCGCCGCACCCGCCATCGCGGCCGCTTCGCGAACGTCGGCCTTCGCCGCGCCAGCGCTTCCGTAGCGGATGTTGTCCTCGATCGAAATCGAGAACAGCGACTCATTCTGAAATACGAATCCGACGCGCGCGCGAATCGAGTCGGGCGCGACGGCGCGCGAATCGACGCCGTCGAAGGCGATCGTTCCCGCCGACGGTTCGAGAAAACGCGGGATCGAGCAGATGAGCGTAGTCTTGCCGCATCCGCTCGGTCCCGCCAGCGCAACCATCTGACCCGCGCGCATCGACATCGTGACTCCGCTGAGCACGGTGGTAGAGCCGTAGCCGATCGCGACGCCGTTGAATTCCAGGTGGCTTACGCGTCCGCCGAGTCCGCCGCGGCTTGCGTCACCGACCGGCTCAGGGAGGTTGTCGAGCACACTATGCACGCGCCTGAGTCCCGCGACCGACGCCTGCACCGAGGCCCACGTGCCGCCGATGATAGCCATCGGATTCGCCAGCATCGACGCGTAGCTGGCGAGCAGGACGACGTCGCCAAGCGTCATCCGGCCCGCAATTACCTGCATCATAAGATAGTAGAGGGAGTATCCGATCAGCGCGCTGGTCAGGGGCGCCAGCACAATGGCGAGGATGAGCACGATCGCGAGCATCCGGAGAGACGCGCGATACGACTCCCGGCTGGCGGCGTCAACCGCGGCGGTCTCGCGAGACTCCTGTCCGAATGCCTTGATTAGCTGCACCTGCGCGACGCGCTCCTCGAACGCCGCCATCACGTTGCTGCCGGATTCGCGCATCGACTGGCTCTGAGTGCGCAGCAGGCGTGCAAACAAGCTGCTGCCGATGGCGATGACGGGCAGAAAGAGAACCGCGACGACGACAATCACGGGCTGGTTGCTGAATTGCGCGGAGAGCACGGCCATCGCCATCACGAACATCGCGACCGACATGATTGGCGCCAGCAGGCCGCGATAAAACAGCGGGGCGATCGACGCGCTGTCGTACATCACGCGGAAGACGGCGTCGCCAATTTTCTGATCGGCGTAAAGCGCCAGCGGCGAGCGCAAGAATCGCTCATAGATCGCGGTGCGCACGGACTGGTTCATCCGCTGCGTCAGATCGATGGTGACGCGGGCCTCGAGGTAGCCGAACAGGCCGTTCCACAGGCTGCCGCCGTCGTTGGCGTCGTTAGCGGTGAGGCTGGCCTGGTCGAGTCCGCCGCTGGCCACGTCGGTGCCGAGCGCCTGCGCGTCACCGGCGACCATCCCGATCAGGATCGCGGCGAGGGCCAGAAATAGCGTGACGGCGACGAGCATCGCGATTCGGCTGGAGCCGGCAATCGGAGTGAGAATCGCGGCAGGAACGCCGGTGAGCGGATGGCCGTCGATCACGTTGTCGATGACGATTTTCAGCGGCCACGGCGTCATCAGAAAGAAGGTCAGCGAGATGAAAACCAGCGCGCACTTGATCGCAACGAGCCGGCGATGGCGGCTGACAAACGGCCAGCTCTTGACGAGCACGCGCCAGGCTTCGCGCCAAGTGAGCGGTGCATGTTCGCCGGCGTAGAGAAGATTCGCGCGCGAGTCGCGCTGCGATCGCGCCGCATCGGCGGATGGAATGCCGTCAGGCATTGCTCACCTCGCGGCCCGGGCCGTCGTCGAGGGCGGATCCAGCGGCGGCAACGAGGCGGCCGGCGGCGAGATGGTAAATTCGGTCGGCGCGAGACGCGGTGGTGCGGCGATGCGTTGCGATGATTGCCATGCGCCGTCCGGGCGCCTCGTTCACCCAATCGCGCAAGCCGCGCATCACGGCGTCTTCGGTCGCCACATCCAGCGACGAGGTCGGCTCGTCGAGCAATAGAATCGGCGCGTCGCGTAAAATCGCGCGCGCAAGGCCGAGCCGCTGCGCCTGCCCGGCCGAAAGCTTCGAGCCCTTCTCGCCCAGCATCGTGTCAAGGCCGGCCGGCAGAGAGCGAACGAAGTCGCCGAGACCGGCGCGGCGAATCGCTTCGGCGACTTCGGACGTCGATGCGTTCGGGCGCCCGTACGCGAGGTTGTCGCGAAGCGTCGCGGTGAAAAGCGGATTTTCCTGCAGCGCGACGGAAAGCATGCCGCGCCACGCGGGTAGATCGAAGTCGCGAATCGGTTCGGCGTCGAGCAGGATGCGGCCCGCGGTCGGATCGAAAAATCTCACGATGAGCGAGATGATCGTGCTCTTGCCCGAGCCGCTGGGGCCGGCGATGGCGGTAATTTCACCGACGCGGGCCTCGAGATTCACGCCGCTGAGCACGGGCGTGCGCGGGTCGTAGCCGAAGGTCACGTGGTCGAAGGTCAGGAGCGCCGCGGATTTCGGCGGGATTACACGGCCACTGCTGACACCCTGCTCGGGCGTCAGGCGCAGCATCTCGAGCACGCGCGATATTGCGACGACCACGTCCTGCATGCTGCCCCAGTGATTGGTGAGATTGCGCATGCGCGCACTGGCGCCGGCAACCAGCGCAAGCGAACCCTGGAACAGCCCGAGCGAAACGGCCACGTGTCCGAGGCCCGCGGTTCCACCCGCCATCACCTCCGTCGCGCCGAAGTACAGCGCGGCAACGTAAGCGAGACCGCGAACGGTGTTGGTCATCACGCGATAGCGCGCGAGCATCAGGCGTGCGCGCCGGGCTGCAATGAAAGCGGCCCAGTTGTCGCGCGCGTAGGTTTCCGCTTCGCGAGCTTCGGTGCCGAAGGCTTTGACGGTTTTGATCGACGCGAGGGTTTCTTCGATGCGCGTGGTCGCGTGGGCCGTCGTCTCGCGCTCGGCGATGAATCCGGCGCGCATCGAATCGGCGAACATCCACGCCAGCAGGAAGTTCGCAGGGATCAGCAGAGCCGCGATCAGCGCCATCCGGTAGTCGTACCAGAGCAGGTAGAGGATCGAGGCGGTGGCGGCGGGAACGATAATCAGCGGTTGAACGATCAAGCCGTTGATGACACCAGGAATCGCGGCGGAGTCCTGGAACATCCGGAAAATCGCGTCGCCGATCTTCTCCTCGGAATGAAAGCGCACGCTCAGTTCCTGCATGCGGGTGTAAAGATTGACGCGGAACAGATTGCTGATGCGCTGTAAAATCCACACCGCATAGCCGAGCAGCACTCCGATCACGGCCAGGCCGGTAACCGACGCAACTCCGCCGACGATGCACGCGTGAATGAGGACGATCCGCCGATCTGCATGCATCGGCACGCGCAGCATCCACGCCTGCAAGGGCGTCAAGGCGGCGCCATGGCCGACGACGTCAAAAAAGACGCGGATGAGATTGAGGGCGAGGAGTCCGCCCAAAAGAGCCGGCAGCGTAGCCAGGAACAGATACACGAGATGGCGGCGGTAGGGGCGGATAAACGGCCACGCTCGCGCGACCAGCCGGAACACGTCGCGCGAACGCAGTTGGCGGGCGTCGGGAAACGCCAACTCGCTTGCAGCCGGAGGCGCGGCGATGGTCGATTCAGCGTTCAATATTGCGCCGACTGAGTTGCCGGGGGCAGACAACTGCAAGGCTCGCAGGATCATAACGGCCTGCGAAACGGCGGGTAAAGGGGCGTGGCCGGCGAAGACTGTTTGATGGTAACTTCGCGGGGCCGCTGCGGGTTTGCTTGAATTGATCACAGCGCACGGAAAAGGAGCGAATCATGCCCGCGTTAATCTTCGAAAAACGCAATCACGTCGCCTATCTCACACTCAACCGGCCCGAGGTCCACAATTCGCTGAATCCCGAAATGCTCGTCAGCCTCGCTGCTGCGTGGAAGGAGATCGACAGCGACGACGCAATCCGGGCGACGATCGTGACCGGCGCGGGCAAGGTCGCGTTCTCGGCCGGCGCCGATCTGGGGCGCTTGATTCCGCTGTTGACCGGCGCGCGAAAGCCGGAGGACGAGTGGGACAGCAAGCTGCTCGCGGAGCGCAAGCTCGGCGACATCGCGCTGCTGCGCGGCTACGACATGGACAAGCCGGTAATTTCCGCGGTCAACGGGTTTTGCATCGCGGGCGGAATGGAATTGATCCAGGCAACCGATCTTCGAGTGGCGTCGGAGAACGCGAGCTTCGGGCTGCAGGAGGTGAAGTGGGCGATCATCCCGGCCGCCGGCTCGCTGGCCCGGCTGCAACGCCAGATTCCGTACTGCAAGGCGATGGAGATCCTGCTGACCGGCAACCGGATCGATGCGCAGGAGGCGTGGCGCCTGGGCCTGGTCAACTACGTCGTGGCGCAGGAAAAACTGGTCGCGAAGGCCGACGAACTCGCGGCGACAATCGCGCAGAACGGGCCGTTGGCGGTGCGGAAGATCAAAGAGGCGGTGCGGCGATGCTCGGGCCGTCCCTACGAAGAGGCCTTCAAGATCGAGAACGAAATTGCGCGCGAAGTGATGAAGTCCGAGGACGCGAAGGAAGGCCCGCGCTCATTCATGGAGAAGCGAAAGCCAAACTACAAGGGAAAGTAGCCGGCGGCGGGCGCTTAAGCTCCTGCCAGCGCGCGCATCGTATTGGGATAATCGCGCGCGGCGGTGGCCGAAGGTCCGATCGGAAAGACCACGGGATGGGTCACACCGGCGGCGCGGAATCGCGCGACGAAATCGCGCCCGGCCGCGGCCTTCCCGAACACCGCGATCTTGCGGCACGACGCCTCCGTGATGGCTCTGGGAGCCTCGTCGCGCTTGCCTTGCTTCCAAAGCCGGCGCACCTCTTCGAACTCGGCCCCAAGTCCGTAACGCGCGAACATCTTGTTGTAGCTGTCCACGAATGCGTAACCGGCCAGCTCGCGCCGGAACGAATCGACGGCCTTGTCCTCGTCCTCCGTGATGCACATGCGGATGTAGATGCCCACGTCAACGGCGGACGGATCGCGCCCGGCGGCCTTCGCGCCCTCATGAATATGCTGCACCATCGGCGCGATTGCGTCGGGCGGCGAGTAGTTCATCAAGACACCGTCGGCAACTTCACCTGCGAGCCGAAGCATCGGAGCATTCAGGCCCGCCAGATAAATCTTCGGCGGGTGCGGCGCCGTGATGCGCATGCTCAGCTTGAAGTCGGACTTGTATACTTCGCCCTGGAATTTCGAGCGGCCCTCGGTGAACAACTGGCGCATGATCGTGACGCATTCGCGCATCGCGGTGACCGGCTTGCGATACGACGCGCCGTGCCATCGCTCGACGATTACCGGACTCGAGACGCCCAGACCCGCGATGGCGCGGCCGCCGGACAGTTCGTTGATTGTGAGGAATCCCATCGCCATCGCGCCCGGTGTGCGAATCTGAATCGGTATTACGCCAGTGGCAAGTTCAGCCTTGCGCGTGTTGAGCGCGAGTGCGGCCAGACTGACGAACGCGTCGGGTCCGCTGACCTCGGCAATCCACAGGGACGTGTAGCCGAGGTCCTCGGCCTCACGGATGAGTGCGAGGCGGGCGGCAAGTGCGTCCGCGCCGACGCCGACGTTGGTCTGAAGTCCGAGCTTTTGGTTTGATGACATCTGAAAGTCCTGTACTGGTCAGTTTGCCCACCTGACGAACTGGGCTAATGCGCGATTCTGACTGATGGAATAGAGCCGGAAACGGCAATTTATACCATCCGTAGTGGTTTTGGGACGGTTCTCCTCCAGGGCTAGTTTCGTTCCGTCAAATTTAATTTTCGCCGGAAGCGGGTGTCCCCCGATTTTGGGCGAGCGCGGGGCGAATATGGGCATCCCGTCCATACCGTACACGTAGCACGCCGAATGGGTCGGGGTAAGGCGGAATAGTTCACCCCGAAACCCGGCTTGAAGGCAAAATTGGATGGAGCGATTCGAAACCGGTACCGGCTTCGCTGGCGCGAAGCTGTCCGAGATCCTTTCACTGCGCTCGCGCTGCTCGCTTCGGTCAGGATGACAGAGACGTGCGAGTTTGATTTGCGCAGATTGTGCGGCTATTCGATTATGTCTGCAAGACAGAATCGCACAGTTCAAGCGGGAGTGTTGAGCGATGGCATACTTCGATTCCAATGGCGTGCAGATTTATTTCGAGGAACACGG
>CALAOW010000200.1 GCA_937889395.1 uncultured Pseudomonadota bacterium
CGCTTGACGTTTTGATTCAGGTTGAGATCGCCGTGCAGATCGGCGACCGCTTCCTTCACGCCCTCGAGCGCGATCTCATGGGCGCGCACCCAACGCGCGGAACGCTGCACGAAATTGGCGAGGTCAAACAGATTTTGGCTCAAAGCCGCCTGCGACTTGGCAAACTTCGCCGTCCAGACGACTTGCTTGCTCTTGAAATCGACGAACTTGAGCGAGAACGACACCGCCGCCGGGCTTGCCGCCGAGTAATCCATCCCGACCCGTTCCTGGTAGCGTTCGACGGTGCCGTAGATCACGCCGTCGGCCGACACGTCATGGCCCAGCTTGAGCGCATTCTCGTCGACGTTCGCGATTGTGGTCGGCGGCATCTTCTGCATCGCCGCCGCGACATCCTGCTCCGCGACCGGGTCCCATCCACCCGCCACCGCGACCTGGCTGTAGAGCTCGGCGCTAACCGCCTCTGTGGCTCCTGGAGCCAGCGGCTCGCCACCGCCTGGAGCGGCTTCTATCAGCGGCATCACCGCGACACGATTGATAGTGAGCGTTTTGATCGAGCTCACTGCGTGCGACTTCACGTCGCGGCGGTTGATCGCGTCGCTGACCGCCCCGGTCGTGGAGCTAACCGCGTCCGCCGCGATCGTGGTGCATCCTGCCGCCATCCACAACGCTGCTGCCACCAGCGCCAACCGCGCCGGTCCCGCCGTCCAACTGGCTTTCATGACGTCACCTTGATCGACAACTCCTTGAGCTGGCGCGGATCGACTTCCGACGGCGCTCCGCTCATTGGGTCAACCGCCTTTTGCGTCTTGGGAAACGCAATCACGTCGCGCAGCGACTCTGCGCCGCACAGCATCATGCAAATCCGATCGACTCCAAATGCGATTCCACCATGGGGCGGCGCTCCATATTTCAGTGCGTCCAGCAGAAAGCCGAAGCGATCCATCGCCTCCTCGCGCGTCAGCCCCAACAATTCAAATACCTTCAATTGAAGCTCGCGGCTATGGATACGAATCGAGCCG
The DNA here is from genome assembly GCA_937889395.1 of uncultured Pseudomonadota bacterium. Lineage (GTDB taxonomy): Bacteria > Desulfobacterota > Binatia > Binatales > Binataceae > Binatus. The sequence continues at coordinate 1,020 of CALAOW010000200.1, forward strand.
CCGCCGAGTTCCTGGCCGTTGAGCACCATGTCATACGCCAGGGCGCGAGCTTCGAGCGGTGCGGAATCGAGCATCGCAAGATCGTCGGGATTCGGCGCCGTGAAAGGATGGTTCACGGAAACCATGCGCTTGTCGTCGGCGCTGTAATCGAAGAGCGGGAAATCGACCACCCACAAAAATTTGAGCGTGTCGGATTTGTCCAGACCGAATTTCGCGGCGAGCTGCAAACGGATGTCACCCAGAACCGGCCGCACTTTGTCCGGCGGTCCCGCGACCATCAACAACGTACCGCCGGCCTTCAATCCGGAGGCCGCAGTCGCCGCGGCTCTCTCGCCGTCGCTCAAATGTTTTGCGATCGGTCCCTGCCATCCGCCCTCGCCCGCCTTTATCCACGCCAATCCCATCGCATGACGCGATTTCACCGACTCGGTAAGCTCGTCGAGTTCGCGGCGGCTCAGCGCATGATCGCCCGGGACGCTTATTCCATATACGGATTCGGCGCGTGCGAGAATTTCCGCGAACACCTTGAACGAGGTCCCCGCGAATGCCGCCGTGAGATTTTTCAGCTCGAGCCCGAAGCGCGTGTCGGGCTTGTCGATGCCGAAACGTTCCATCGCCTCGGCATACGGAATCCGCGCAAAAGGCGGCTTCACGTCAACGTCGAGCACGTTGCGATAAACCGACGCGATCATTCCCTCCGCGATCGATTGGATATCCTCGGGTCGTGGACACGTCATCTCGATATCGATCTGGCTGAATTCGGGCTGCCGATTCGCGCGCAAATCCTCGTCGCGGAAACACCGGGCTATCTGATAATAGCGATCGAGTCCGCCGATCATCAGAATCTGCTTCAACAACTGCGGCGATTGCGGCAGCGCGTAGAATTTCCCGGGGTTCACGCGGCTCGGCACCAGGTAATCGCGCGCGCCCTCGGGCGTCGATTTGAAAAGTATCGGCGTCTCCACGTCGATGAACCCGTTTTGATCGAGATGGCTGCGAACCGCCTGCAACGCCTGATGGCGCCAGCGCAGGTTGCGCTGCATCTCGGGGCGGCGCAGATCGAGATAGCGGTGCTTGAGGCGGATTTCCTCGGCGGTCGCGTCGGCCTCGGCAATCTGAAACGGCAGCGGCGCCGACGCGCTCAGAGTCTCGAATACGCTGACCAGTACTTCGATTTCGCCGGTCGGAAGCTCCGCATTGGCTGTCCCCTCGGCGCGGCGCACGACCTTGCCCTTGACCGCAACGTAAAACTCGGAGCGCGTCTCGCCGGCGGCCGCATGGGCGGCGCCGTCGTGCTTGGGATTCAGCACCAGTTGCACGATTCCGTCGCGGTCGCGAAGATCGATGAAGATAAGCCCGCCATGATCGCGCCGGGTCTGGACCCATCCCCACAGCGCAACCTCGCGGCCAACGTCGGTGGCGCGAATCGCGCCGCAGTAATCGGTTCGAGGCCACGGCGGCAGCGGGGAATATTGCTCAGTTTTCGGCATTACCCATCACAGTTAAATGCTGGTTGTCGTCGAAGAATACCTGTGCGCGGGGGCGGGTGAAACAGTCACTCTCCGCGAGCGTCCGCTATCGCGCGGGCCGCCTCTGCCACAGCGACTTCGCGCTGCGTGCTCTGCTTCAGGTCGCGGATTTGCACGACCCCGCGCGCCACTTCGTCGTCGCCGATTATCACCGCGACGCGCGCGCCAATCTTCGCCGCGCGCGCAAGCAACGTCTTCATCTTACGCTCGGGCGAGAGCATCTCGACGTTCAGATTCGCCTCGCGCAGATTGCGCGCCACGACGATCGCATGGCGCGTCGCCGCCGGCCCCATCGCAATTATCGCAGCGTCCGGCGCGGTGCTCGGCGCCATCCCGGCCGCTTGGATAGCCAGCGCCATCCGATCGACGCCGATCGCGAAACCGATCCCCGCAACCGCCGCACCACCCATCGTCTCGACCAGCCCGTCGTATCGTCCTCCCGCCACGACCGTGCTCTGCGCGCCGAGACCGCCCGCCATCACCTCGAACGCGGTGCGCGTGTAGTAGTCCAGGCCGCGCACCATGCGTGGATTGACAACGAACTGGACCTTGCCGGCGGAGAGCAATTCCTTGACGGTATCGAAGTGTGTCCGGCATTCATCGCATAGGTAATCGAGGCTTTTAGGCGCCGACTCGGTGAGCTTCGCGTCAATTTTGCAGTCGAGCAGACGCAGCGGATTGCGATCGATGCGATTGTGGCAATCGTCGCAGAGTTCCTCCCAATGCGCGCGACCCCATTGCACGAGCGCCTCACGAAAGGCGGGCCGGCACTTCTGGTCGCCAATCGAATTGATTTCCATGGCGAACGGAACTTTGAGGTCGCGGCAAAGCTCGTCGATCATTATCAGTATCTCGGCGTCGCAAGCTGCGTCGGGCCGGCCGAATATCTCGACGCCGAATTGGAAGAACTGGCGATAGCGGCCCTTTTGCGGGCGTTCGCGACGGAACATCGCACCCGAGTAGAACAGCCGCTGCTCGGGCTCGGTGCGATCGAGCCCGGCCTCGATGTATGCGCGCACCACACCGGGCGTGCCTTCGGGCCGAAGCGCGACGACAGTTTCGCCTTCGTCGCGATCGGTGAACGTGTACATCTGTTTTTCGACGATGTCCGAAGTCTCGCCGGTCGAGCGCTGGTAGAGTTGCGTGCGCTCGAGCACTGGAATTCGGACCTCTTTCATCGAATAGCGCTCGACAAGCGCACGCGCCCGCTCCTCGACCAGGCTCATCGCACGCGCGTCGGCGCCGATTAGATCTCGAAATCCTCTGAGTCGTGTCAGTTCCAAGTGGTCACACTGTTTTCAATTCATCACGCGCGAGCCGAGTTACCGCGCATCAGGTCGCGCAGTTTGCGAAAGCCGACGAGCGCGACGCCTTCATCCGCGATCACTCGGCGCGCTTTTTCGGAAGTGAAGTACCGCAAGTCAGCCTCGCGCTGGAAAGCGTCGTGCGCACAGCTCTTCAGTTCGTCGCGAGCAAGCGCGGGATGACACAAAATCTCAGTCACGCCCGGCTGCAGAGTGCGAATAAGATTCGTCCAGTAGGACTCGGTCTCGCCCACCGACGGCGGCCCGTTGAACACGAGATGATTCGGCGTGACGATTCCAGACGCGTCGAGCTGATCGAGAATCGCGCCCATCCCTTCCTCGCGCATCAGGCGGCGCGACACCAACCTGATCGGCACGCGATACTCATTGGCCAGCCGCACGTAAATCTCGTGATAGTCAGCGCGCAATTGCAATGTCCCCATGTGCGAATCGAGGTGAGTCGCATCGATCCCCGCCGCGAGCGCCTTTTCGATTTGCGCGCGCAGTTCCGCCTCCGCCTCGTCGAGGTGGGCGTGCTCGTAAACCTGCGCGACGGTCTGCCATAGATACCCGCGCTCATCTACCAGGGACGGCACTGCGCGCCGTCCCAATACGGGTCCCCATTTGTAGCGATCCCATTCCGCGGTGAGCGTGAGATGTACCCCCAGGTCGGCGGCAGGATTGGTCCGCGCGAAGTCCGCCGCCTCCTCGAACCACGGGCACGTTACAAGAATCGTTGACGACGTAAACAGGCCATCCGTCAGGCCCCGGATGACGCCCTCGTTCTGGTCGTGGCACATACCAAAATCATCCGCATTGATGATGAGCACACGCGCGTCCGCCGCGTAGCCGAGTCGTTCAGCCATCGTTTCCGGGCGATTGCGAATTTTTCCCTTCGGTTCCATCGAATATTTCAATCGGTCGAGTTCGAGCTTCCGAATTTATCGGCCTGATCGGGAAAGAAAAAGGGCCGCCTTTTTTGGGCGGCCCTCTCTCGAAGCGCCGATTAGGCGTTGCTTCCTGAATTATACCGTCAGGATGTGGATCGTGCAGGCGGAACCCAGCCCGATCACGTGGGCCTGGCCCGCCTTGGCGTTAGGCACCTGGCGCTCTTTGGCGCGATCGTCCTGCGTCAGGTGCCAAACCACCTCGCAGATATTCGCGACGCCGGTGGCGCCGAGCGGATGCCCCTTCGAGAGCAATCCACCCGAAACGTTGACCGGATCATGACCGCCGAGGCTCGGATGCACGCCGCCGCCCGAGTCGATGAACTTGCCGGCTTCGCCATCGCCGCACAGTCCGAGGTTTTCGTAATGCACCAGCTCAGCCGTGGCGAAGCAGTCGTGCAATTCGGTAAGCGCGATGTCCTTGGGTCCGATGCCGGCTTTCTCGTAGGCCTGCTTCGACGCGCGCCGCGTGAGCGTGCTGACGTCGGGAAGCGTGAGGTCGCGATCGGTCCACGGATCCGAGGTGAGGATCGACGCCGCCACTTTCGCGCGCTTGCGTCCGCCGGCGAGCTGTTTCAGCTTGTCCTCGCTGACCAGAATCGCCGCAGCCGCGCCGTCTCCGGTCGGGCAACACATATAAAGAGTGTTGGGATACCCGACCATGCGCGCATTCATCACGTCTTCGAGCGAGACTTCGTTACGATACTGCGAGAACGGATTCTTGGTCGCATGCTTGTGCGACTTCACCGAGATTTTTGCGAAGTGCTCCAGCTTGGTGCCGTACTTGCGCATGTGCTCGATGCCCGCCTGGCCGAAGACCGCGGGCATCGTGCCGGAGCCGACCTTGCCCTCGGTCAAGTACGCGGGATCGCCGCCACCTGCCCCACCGAGCAATCCCGCCTTGCCCATCTGCTCGACGCCGACCGCCATCGCGATGTCATACATCCCGGCCGCGACGGAGATGTACGCCTCGCGAAACGCCGTCGAGCCGGTGGCGCATGCGTTCGCGACGTTGATTACCGGGATTCCGGTCTGGCCAATCTGCTGCAGGATTCTCTGTCCTACCATCGCGTTGGACTGCATGAGATTTCCGCAGGCGAACATCCCGACGTCCTTGATTGAAATTCCGGCGTCCTTGAGCGCCAGCAGCGCCGCCTCGCCGCCGAGCTGGGGAACGGTCTTGTCGGGATAGCGTCCAAATTTGATCATCCCGGTTCCCAGAACATAAACATTTCGCATCTTGATTCCTCCTGGCGGCCCGGCCCGAAGCTCAGGTCCGTCGTGATATTGTTCGCCGCGCTTGCGCTTGCTGGCGGCTCTAATTCTTGGTCGGCCGGTACGAAAAAGCTATCACGTCGTGCCCTTCGCGATCCTTGGCCGCAACGCCGGTTACCAACTCAACCGGCAGGTCGAATATCTTGTGGGGTTCTTTCTGAGCCTGCGCGGGATCGACGTCGGTCAGATTCGCGCGGACGCTGATGCCCTCGGGCAGATCGACAATCGCCGTCACATACGGCGTCTTGATTCCCGGATATGACTGATGCACGACCGAGAACACGTACACCTTGCCCTTGTCGGACAAGACCACCGGCTTGAACTTGTCGGCCTCGCCGCACTTCGAGCATGCGACGCGCTTGGGATCGAGATACATTGCGCCGCACGCGCACTTGATGCCTTCGAGATGGGGCTTGGGTGCCAATTTCAGCCATGGAACAATTGGGCGAGGTCCCGTGTCAGTAGCTTGAGCTTGCTCAGCCATACAGATCCTCCAAACGGTTCAATGATGGTGCTATCAGAATGACTAACGCCGCCCGTGCGGCGGCGCGGTCCTTCTCTTTGGCCGGAGTTTCCCACAGGGGGCTGGAAGTCGTCAACCCTCGCGCCCGCGCCGCTAATCGAGCCGTAGGGCCGTTGTGCGAGGTCGGCGAAAATCGAGCGTCGGGACGATCGGGCCGCGCCCCACGAAGGCTACTTGTGCTGCCAATTGGGCGGCCGCTTCTCGACGAATGCGCTCGTCCCCTCGACTCGATCCGCGCTGCCGAACACTACCCCGAACGCCTCCTGCTCGAAGCGCAGCCCGGCATCCTCTTCCATCGTGAACGCGGCCCGCAGCGCGGCCTTCGCCTGGCGTAGCGCGACGGCGGATTTGCCCGCGAGTTTCTCCGCCAGCTTGCGCGCGGTTCCGATTAGCTCGCCCGGCGCCACGACCTGGTTTGCGAGGCCCAGTTCAAGCGCCGTTTTCGCGTCGAACATGTCGCCCGTCATGATCAGCTCGCGCGCCTTGTTATGGCCGATTCGATGCGGCAGGCGCTGCGTGCCGCCGAAGCCCGGGATGAGTCCGAGATTTATCTCGGGCTGCCCGAAACGCGCCTTTTCGCTTGCGATGATCAGATCGCACGCGAGCGCAAGCTCCAGACCGCCGCCGAGCGCGAAGCCGTTGACCGCCGCAATTACGGGGATCGGCAGGTCCTCGAAACTTTCCATCACGCGATGGCCCAGACGCGAAAAATCGAGTCCGTCAACCGCCGACATTTTTGACATCGCCGCGATATCCGCGCCTGCGACGAACGCCCGATCGCCCGCGCCTGTGACGATTAGCACGCGCACCGACGAGTCGTGGCGGACCTCGCGAATCACGCGCGCCATTTCCTCGAGCACCTCGCGATTCAACGCATTCAGCGCCACCGGCCGGTTCACGGTCAGCGTCGCAATCGCGGCTTTTTCGAAAATAATATTTTTCAGATCCACCGACCCGCTCCTGACGAAAGAATTCCGCGTTTCTAGTTCCGCCCTGCGCGCTTTGACTGTCAACCCCCGCTGGAGCGCGAAGTTTACCGGGCCGGCGCTTGCGTGAAACTCATCGCGCGGAAAACAATGCGCACGTGCCAGGCAAATCCAGAGACTATGCCGCCGCGGGCGTCGGCGAGATCGCCGGCCTGCTCGCTCTCGCCACCTTGCTCGTCGTTGCTTGCGGATGCACTCCGCAGGCGCAGAACTTTGTCGACAAGATTCGCGCTGAATCAACCGAGAAATGCAATGAAGGCAACCAGGCCGCCTGTCATACGATCGTGCAGGCGCTCACCGACACCAAGGTTGCCATCGAATCCACCGCGCCGCTCCAGACGCAAACCCCCGCTTGCAATGCCGGCAAACAGGACGCATGCCAACAGCTCGCCGTGCTGCACGGTGAGTTGAGCTCATGGTGCTCGACGGGCAACGGTCAGGCGTGCGCTGCCGTCAACACCGGTCCGTGGCCGGCGAAATGGGACGAGCCCGCGCTGATCGACGCGGCCAAGCTGGCGTGCCTCAGCGGCCACTTCAAGCCGGATTCAAGCACCTGCCAGGCCTTGCAAATGATGTAGCGACATCCGCTCACGACGCGACGCGCTCGGCGACGATCACCATCCGCTTGCCGTACAGCAGCGCCGGCGGACGACTACCTCGCCCTCCATCGGCCGGGACTGCGAATCTGGCAAGGACTATTGCCGCTCTTCGAAGCCGAGCGAAATCATCATCTCGCGCAGCGATTGATCGACGACCAGATACTCGGTCAGCGAGAGATACACGTGGCATCCGCGATGCTCTTCCGCGCCCGGGATCTCCACGATTTTCAGCACCTGGTCGCCGTTAATCATCACCGGCTTGTGATCCATCGTCGCGCGCAGCCACATTTGCAACTACCTTCCCGCAAGCCGGATTAGTACTCGGGCTTGAAATCGAAACGATGAATCGCTTCGATGAAGCGGATCGTGCGCGTCTTCGAGCGCATCACGACGCTGTTGGTCATCGCGCCGCCGGAGAAAAATCGCACGCCGCGCAGATAGTCGCCGGTGGTCACTCCCGTCGCCGCGAACATCACGTTATCTCCCGCCAGTTCCTCCAGCGTGTAGCGATGCTTCAAATCCATGATTCCCATCGCCAGGCACGCCTCCGCTTCCTCCGGGTTGCGCGGCACGAAGCGGCACTGCATTTCGCCACCGGCGGAACGAATCGCGGCGCCGGCCAGCACGCCCTGATGCGCACCGCCGATTCCGATCAGCATGTCGATTTCGCTCTCCGGCCGGGTGGTGGCGATCGCGGCGGACAGGTCGCCGGCCGAGATTATCTTGATCCCGGCGCCGGCGCGGCGCACTTCATCGATCAGCTTTTCATGGCGTGGGCGATCGAGGATCGCGACCCGCAAATCCTCGACGTAAACTTGTTTTGCTTCGGCCAGTGCTTTGAGGTTGTCGGTCGGCGACCTGTCGATATCGATCACGCCGCGCCCTGCCGGCCCGCACGCGACCTTGTCCATGTAAGTATCGGGGCAGCGCAGGATTCGCCCGCGCTCCGCCAGCGCAACGCACGACAGCGCGTTGGGGCCGCCGGTCGCGCAGATCAGCGAACCTTCGATCGCGTCGAGCGCGACGTCAATTTCGGTTCCCGCGCCGGTGCCGACGATTTCGCCCTCGTACAAAAACTCGGCGTCACCCTCTTTGCCTTCGCCGATCACTATTTTGCCGTCCATCCCGACCGAGTTCAGCGTCTTGCGCATCGCGTCGCACGCCGCTCGATCCGCCAGCCGCTCGTCGCCCTTGCCGATGAAACGCGCCGCCGCCAGCGCCGCGGCTTCCGTCGCGCGTACCACTTCGAGGGCAAGATTCCGTTCCATCCGGGCCTCCAGGTCAGTTCGATGCAGTCTCCAACGGGCGTCCGAACAACAATTCTATCAGGTGATAGCCGTCGCCGACGAGCAGACCCGTCGCGGCGCCGTCGCTTTCTGTGTAGCGGCGCGCCGCGCCGCCGCCCGATTTCCACTGCGCCGACGTCATCAGCGCGAACGGGACGGGTTCCGGCGAATGAGTCTTGAGCTGGCTCGGCGTCGCGTGATCCGGCATCAGCAGAATCGCAAAATCGCCCAGAGCGCCCAGCCCCGCGAGCATCGGCCCGACAATCAACTCGTCGATACGCTCGATCGCTTCCTTCTTCAGATCGGCGCGGCCCATGTGACCGGCTTCGTCGGGAGCCTCGATATGCAGCAGCAGGAAGTCGCGCGCTTTGAGCGATTCGAGACCGTAGCGCGCCTTCGCGGCGTAATCGGTATCGAGAAATCCGGTGGCGCCCGGCACTTTGATCGGGTTCAGTCCGGCCAGCCGGCCCAGCCCGTTGACCAGATCGACGGCCGATATAACCGAGCCTTCGACGCCGAAGCGTTCCTTCAGCGTCGGCACCGCGGGCCGTGTGCCCTGCCCCCAAAACCACGCCGAAGTCGCCTCGGTTTTGCCGGCAGCGCGACGCGCCTTGTTCACCGGATGCTCGCGCAAAATCTCCGCCGAACGCCGCATCAGATCGCGGAGCAAATCTGCCCCCGCGCCCTTGGGCAGATACGCTTCGACGGGCTTGCCCGTGATGTCGTGCGGGGGCGTGAGATTCGTCGTCGCGATTCCGCCGCGCCACATCATCAGATGCCGGTAGCTGACGCCGTTGAAAAACTCGATTCCGCCGCCCGCCAGTTGTTTGCGCAGGTCGGCGACGATCTGCGCGGCTTCTTCGCTGCTAATATGGCCCGACGTGAAGTCGTTCATTATCAGCGCGCCGCCGTCACCCGGCTTCAGCGACACGAGATTCATTCGAAACACCACGTCGCGCGGCCCCATCTCGATTCCCTGGCTCGCCGCTTCGATTGGCGCGCGCCCCGTGTGATACCGCGCCGGGTCGTAGCCCAGCATCGTCATCGTGCCGACGTCGCTGCCCGGGGGCATCCCCTTGGGAATCGTCGCGACCATCCCCAGCCGCCCGCGCGTCGCCATCAGGTCCATGTTGGGCTTGTGCGCTGCCGCAAGCGGCGTCTTGCCGCCGAGTTCCTCGCACGGCCAATCGGCCATCCCGTCGCCGTGTATGAGGACGTACTTCATCGCATCGAATCGATCGGCCGCTTCCAGTCGCGCCGCTTATTCGCGCTCCAGAACTTTCAGCACTTTCGCCAGCTCCGGTTCGACGACGGTCGTGTTGCTCAAGTTCTTGAGCGCCGTGTCGGGATCCTTCAGGCCGTGTCCCGTCAGCGTGCACACGACGACCGCGCCCGCCTCGAGCATCCCGGCGCCCGCGTATTTGAGCAGCCCCGCGACCGACGCGGCCGACGCCGGCTCCGCGAACACGCCGCCGCTGGCGATCAAGCGATACGCCGCGAGGATCTCCGAATCGGTAACCATGTCGATAATCCCGCCCGACTCGTCGCGCGCTGTGGTCGCGCCCTTCCAGCTCGCGGGATTGCCGATTTTGATCGCCGTCGCGACGGTATGCGGATCGTCAATCGGATGCCCGACCACAATCGGCGCCGACTCTGCCGCCTGGTAGCCCATCATCTTTGGCAGCCGCTCGCTCAATCCCACCGATTTATATTCCTGGTAGCCGGCCCAGTAGGCCGTAATATTCCCGGCGTTGCCGACCGGCAGAAAATGATGCGTCGGCGCGTCGCCCAATTGATCGCAAATCTCGAACGCCGCCGTCTTCTGCCCCGCGATTCGATCCGGATTGATACTGTTGACCAGCCGAATCCTGACCGGATCCCGCTCCGCAAGATCGCGCACCACCTTCAGACAGATGTCGAAGTTGCCGATCACCTCGAGCACCCTCGCCCCATGCATCACGCTTTGCGACAGCTTGCCAAGCGCCACCGCGCCCTTGGGAATCAGCACGTACGCCTTCAGCCCCGCGCGGCCCGCGTAGGCCGCCGCCGACGCCGCCGTGTTGCCGGTCGAGGCGCAGATTACCGCGCCCGCGCCCTCGCCCAACGCCTTCGAAATCGCCAGCGTCATGCCCCGGTCTTTGAACGAGCCGGTCGGGTTGGCGCCTTCGAACTTAAAGTAAACCTTGATGTTTAGCCCGAGCCGCTCTGCAAGCGAGGGCGCCTCGATTAGCGGCGTGTTGCCTTCGTTCAGCGTGACCACCGGCGTCGAATCCGTCACCGGCAGGAAGCGGCGGTAATGCTCGATAAGTCCGGGCCAGTAAGACAGCCGCGGTTGTTTCGATCCGCGCTTGAAGTCCGACGCCATCGCCTAAAGCTTCTCCTCGATGCGGATAAACGCGGGAGCCGAATGCACGATTTTCTTCCTTCGAATCTCCGCCAGCGCGCGTTTCAGACTGCGCTCGGGCGCGTCATGGGTCCGCATGATAATCGGCACCGTCTGCGCCGTTCCGCGACCCTTCTGGATCACCGACGCGATCGAAATCCCGTGACTGCCGAGCACCGTCGCGATTGCGCCGAGCACCCCGGGCTTATCCCGCGCCATGAACCGCAGGTAATACTCGCATACCACGTCGTCCATCGGCTTGACACTGGCGCCCTTCATCAGGTCGATCGGAGATCCAAACGCGTGCGCTCGCGCCGAGCCTTCGGCCAGACGATGCCGCGCGATTTCCAGTATATCGGCCACCACCGCCGTCGCCGTAGGCATCTCGCCCGCGCCCAGCCCCGAATACATTGTCGCGCCGAGCGCGTCGCCGTGAATATAAATCGCATTGAACGCGCCGCCGACTCCCGCCAGCAGATGGCGTTGCGGGATCATCGTCGGATGCACCCGCGCCTCGATGGTGCCGTCGTCATCCTTGCCGATGGCAAGCAGTTTGATCGCGTAGCCAAGCTCGCGCGCGTACCCGATGTCGGCCTGCGTAATCCGCGTGATCCCTTCGGTATAAATCTGCGCCGGTTTCACCAGCACGCCAAAGGCAAGCGCCACCAGCAGGCAAAGCTTGTGCGCCGAATCATGCCCCTCGACATCGAGCGCGGGGTTCGCCTCGGCCAGGCCCTTGGCCTGCGCGTCGGCCAGCGCGGCGCTGAACTCGACGCCGTCCTCTGTCATCGTGGTGAGTATCGAATTGCAGGTGCCGTTGACGATTCCATAAACCGCGCGTTGGCGATCGCCCGCCAGCGCCTCACGCAGCGTGCGGACGATCGGCATGCCGCCGCCGACGCTGGCCTCGAAACCGACCGCCAGACCGCGCTTGGCGGCCTCGCGAAAAATCTCGCCGCCATGCTCTGCAAGCAAAGCTTTGTTCGCGGTAACGACGTCCTTGCCCGCCGCCAGAGCCTTCATGATCAACGCGCGGGCCGGTTCGTAGCCGCCAAACAGCTCGACCACGACATCGATATCGGGACGCGTGACAACTGCCGCGGCGTCGCGCGTAATCAATTTCGCCGGCACGCCAAGCGCGGCGACCAGCTTGACCCTCAGATCCGCCACCGCAGCCAACTGAAGCGGTGCGCCGAGAATGCGTTCGTATTTGTCGCGGTTGCGCAGCATCAGCTTCACCACGCCGCCGCCCACCGTACCGCATCCGAGCAGAGCAATCCGTATCGGTCTCAATTTGTCCCCCGTTGCTTCTGCGATTGCGCTCAGGAAGCGCTGGCTGTCCGCGCCGGAATTTCGGCGTGGCCGGCTCTAAGCGCGTGACGAATTCCGCGCAGCGCCTGGCGGGTGCGATGCTCGTTCTCGATTAGCGCGAAGCGCACGAACCCGTCGCCGTCCTGCCCGAAGCCGACGCCCGGCGAAACCGCGACCTTGGCCTCAGCGAGCAGAAACTTCGCGAACTCCAGCGAACCCATCGCGCGGAACGGCTCCGGAATTGGCGCCCACACGAACATCGTCGCCTTGGGTTTCTCCACCGGCCAGCCGGCCCGGTTGAGTCCGTCCACCAGCACGTCGCGCCGCCGCCGGTACCTCGCGACGATCTCGGCGACGCAATCCTGCGATCCATTGAGCGCCGCGATCGCCGCCACCTGCACCGGCGCGAACATCCCGTAGTCGAAGTACGATTTCAGCCGCGCCAGCGCCGCGATCATCTCGCGATTGCCCACCGCGAAGCCCACCCGCCAGCCCGGCATGTTGTAGCTCTTCGACAGGGTGAAGAACTCGACGCCGATATCCTTGGCGCCCGCCACCTGCATCATCGACGGCGCCTTGTAACCGTCGAAGCACAGGTCCGCGTACGCGAAGTCCTGCGCGACCATGATTTTGTTTTCGCGCGCGAACTCGACCACCCGCTGCATGAAGTGCAAATCCACGGTCGCGGTGGTCGGGTTGTGCGGGAAGTTCATGATCAGGAACTTGGGCCGCGGCCAGCATCGATTCACCGCCGCCATCAATTCGTCGAAAAATTCCTCGCCGCGCCGGATCGGCACACCCTGCACCTGCGCGCCCGCAATGATGCATCCGTATTGATGAATCGGATACGTCGGCGTCGGCGCCAGCACCACGTCGCCCTGGTCGAGAATCGCCAGCGTCAGGTGCGCAATCCCTTCCTTCGATCCGATCGTAACGATCGCTTCCGAATCGGGATCCAATTCGACGCCGTAGCGCCGCTTGTACCAATCGCAGATCGCAAGCCGCAGCTTGTACACACCGCGCGACACCGAGTAGCGATGGTTGGCGTTCTTGGAGGCCGCCTCGATCAGCTTCGCCACGATATGCGGGGGCGTCGGCTCGTCGGGATTTCCCATCCCGAAATCAATTATGTCCTCGCCGGCTCGCCGCGCCATGAGGCACAATTCTCCGATCGCGTTGAAGACGTAGGGTGGCAGCCGTTTGATTCGTGGAAAATCCATTTTACTCTTGCGCTTGGCGATTAGGCGCGGACTCCGCGTCCGCCAAATACGCGAGCTATAAGTTTTAACGGACGCCCGCATCCGCCGCTAGTAGGCGCATAGCGCCCGCCATTCCGATCACTTCGCCGGGCTCGCCGGCGCGGCCGCTTCGCCCGCGCGCCGGCGCGTCGCCCAATACACCGGCGCCGCGCACACCGATATCAGCCCCCCGATCTGCCATTCGAACGGTATTCCCGCCGTATCCGCGATTCGCCCGGCAAACAGCAATCCCATCGCGCCGCCCATCGTCTGGAACGTGCTGTTGAATGACAACAGCGTCGCCCGATTGCCCGCTTCGATCTGCTCGTTGAACCAGCTCTGAACCAGCGGCATCATCGCCCCCGTGAACAGATTCATCACGAACAGCATCGCCAGCGAAACCAGCGGCCGCGCGCCGAACAGCCCCGCCAGGAACAACATCGCGCTCGCGCCGATAACCAGCACGCTCACGCGCGCCGCGCGCTGCGATTCGTCGGCCGCAAGCCGCGCGCTTACCTCCGCGCCGACCAGCCGCGCCGCAGACAGACCGCAATAGATCCAGCCGACGATCCACACGCCAACCTTCAGGCTCTCGTTGAACATGATCGGCCATTCGATCCAATACGGCGCCCACGCCGCAAACGTAACTGCGCCCGCCACACTCAGCATGAGGACCGTATGCGCACCCAGTCCGGCGCGGATGCCGTCGCCCACATTCGCCGCGACCTGCCGCGGGATCGCCGCGATCCTGACGGCCGTGGCTCGCGGACGCTCGTCATGCATCAGCAATGCCCCCACCGCACCGCTGACCAGGTAGCCGCCTGCGCCCAGCAGCCACGGCCATGCGATATCGATGTCGCCCACGTACGCGCCGATCAGCGCCGACCCCATGAAGCCAAGCGTCGTCAGTTGCGAGATTCGCGAGAACAGACGGTCCTTGAGCCCGTCGTACCCTGCGTCATCGAGTGCATCGACACCCCACGCGTCAATCGCGCCGTTGCCGAAGGTCGTGCCGATACCGTCGATACTCTCGGCGATCAGGAACACGTAGTAATGATGCGCCATGAAATACAGCAGGAACGCGCAGACCCGCAGCGATGCGCCGAGCACATACGAGCGGCGCCTGCCGAGCAGGTCGGCGAACGCGCCGGTGGGCACGTCGGTCAGAAACAGCACGACGAAGTACATCGCCAGTACGCTGTTTATCTGGAACTGGTCGAGCCCGCGCGAGCGCAGAAAAATCGGATACACGCCGAACAGAAACCCGCCGGCGAACGAGTACAGACCCCATACCGTGTAGTAGCGGCGGATGATGTCGCGAATAGTCGGAGCATGCGGTCGTGCGATTTCCACGGAAATTTCCCCGCGCAGTTTGCCACGCCAAAAGAAAAAGCCCCGGAGCTCTCAAGCGCCCGGGGCTTTTTAGAGCCAAGTATCGATGTCCGTCTCAATTCAGGAGGACCCTCATTGAATTGGGGACGCGACGTACATCACCACTCGACTTCATGACGCGCAGAATAATCGAGCGCCTAATCGCGAGTCAAGCCGTTTGTCACGGAGCAAAACGCGGGCATTGGTTCAGTTTGGATGAAATGGAACAAATCCCTGTGATTCCTGTCAGTCCGGGTTTCGAGCCGGGTTTTGGGGATGATCTATTCAGCCTGCCCCCGCCGGATTTGGTGTGCTATCCGTACGCTATGGACAACCGTCAGGACGCCACATACCCGCCCGGCTCGCCCAAAATCGGGCGATGCCCGCTCGCAGCAGAAATAATTTCTGACGGAACGAAACTAGCCATAGGGCGCAGCTATCCCAAAACCACTACCCATGGTATAAATTGCTCCTTCCAGCTCTATTCGATCAATCAGAATCGCACGCATAACATAGGATTTGACCTTCACTTGACGAGATCCGAACCATGGGCCGCACTCTTCGCATGAGCAACCCGAGCATCGACCGCAGCTTCGAGTTCCCCGCCGACCTGCCCGAACCCGGACTCGCGACCCGCGTGTGGCGCTTTGTGAACGTGGTGTGGCTCGCGGCGTACGTGTACGCGGGCTACAAAGGCGTCCAGCTCTGGACGCGCTTTGTCAGCGATCGCAACAAGGCCGAACTCTATCGCCGCCAGGATCTTCGCGCCGCGCAAGCTCTCAACCGCACTGCAATCCGCCAGGAAGGTTTGCTCATCAAGGCATGCCAGTTCATCGCAACTCGCGCCGACGTGCTCCCCGACGAGTGGGTATCCACCCTCTCCGGCCTGCACGATCGCGTTCCACCGCGGCCGTTTGCGATGATCCGCCAACAGATCGAGCGCGAGCTGCGCCGCCCGCTCGAGGCCGTTTACGCCGAGTTCGATCCCGCGCCGCTGGCGTCGGCATCGCTCGCGCAGGTGCATCGCGCGCGCCTTCACGACGGCCGCCGATGCGCGGTCAAGGTGCAGTATCCGGGAATCGACGGCATCGTCCGCGCCGACCTCCGCAGCATGACGATCGTGTTGCGATGGCTGGCGATGCTCGAACGCGACTTCGACTATCGGATCCTGATGCGCGAGGCGCTCAAGTACATCCCGATGGAGCTGGACTTCGATCACGAGGCCGACAACTCCGAAACGATGCGCCGCAACTTCGCCGCCGATTCCGACGTGATGGTCCCCGAGGTCTATCGCGAGTTCACCACGCGGCGCGTGCTCACGATGGAACTGGCCGAAGGAATCAAGGTCACCGATGTTGACGCGCTCGAGCGTGCGGGCATAAGCAAGCACGCGGTCGCGCAGAAGCTGATCGAGATTTTCTGCGACCAGGTCCTGCGCGACGGCTTTTTCCACGCCGATCCGCATCCCGGCAACATCCTTGTTCAGCCCGGCCCGCGGATCGTGCTGCTCGACTTCGGCCTGGCCAAGGATTTCCCGCCCGCGTTCCGCGACGGCATCGTGCGGCTGACGTTTTCGATCCTTACTTCGAATCGCGACGGTATCGCCGCCGCGTTCGCAGAGCTGGGCTTTCGCACGCGCAACGGCAATCCCGACACGCTGCTGGCGTTTGCCGACGCGTTTCTCGGCAGCACCATCAAGTCAAAGAAGGCTTACGCGGACAAGGACATGGTCGAGAAGTTCTCCGAGGAGCTGCCGCGTGCGATACGCGCCAATCCCGTCGTCGAAGTTCCAGCCGACGTCCTGCTGGTCGGGCGCATGATGGGTCTGTTGAGCGGACTGGGCAAAACGCTCGACTCGCAAGTCGATCTGTTCGCGACGATCATGCCGTATGCGCAACGCCTCATGATGGCGCAGCCTGCCCCCGCGCCCGGCGCCGATCTATCTCAAGACGCGCCTGATTAAGCCGCGCGCTGTGACTTGTCGATTGATCTGCACTTTGCGCTGGACGATTCTCCCCGCGAGTAATACTTTGCTTAACCGTGATAAATGAAATCGAACAGGTTGCGCTCCGCGCCGCGCGTGCCGCCGGCAGAATCCATCTCAAACGGCTCAGCAGAATAACCATCAATCGCAAGTCGAACTCGATGGATCTGGTCACCGAAGCCGACCGCGAATCGGAAGCCGCAATCATCGACGTGATCCACCGCGCATTTCCGACCCATGCGATCCTCGCGGAGGAAAGCGGCGCCAGCGCGCATCAAAGCGACCATCGATGGATCATCGATCCGCTCGACGGCACCACCAACTTCGCGCACGGCTATCCGCAATTCTGCGTGTCGATCGCGTACGAACGGCGCGGCCGCGTGCAGTTCGGCGTAGTCTTCGACGCGCTGAAAAAAGAATGCTTCATCGCCCAGCGCGGACAGGGCGCGCGCTTGAACGGCAAGCCGATTCGCGTCAGCACGACGCCAAACCTCTGCGCCGCGCTGCTGTGCACCGGATTCGCGTACGACCGGCGCGAACGCCGGCGCTTCTATCTCTGCTTCTGGGAAGAAATCATGATGCGAGCGCAGGGCATACGCCGCACCGGGTCAGCCGCGCTCGATCTCGCCTACCTCGCGGCGGGACGCACCGATGGATTCTGGGAGTTCGGGCTCCGCCCCTGGGACGTGGCAGCCGGCGCAATCCTCGTCGAGGAAGCACGCGGCCGCGTGAGCAACATGGACGCCTCCGAGCTTGATCTTGCCGGCGCCAATATCGTGGCGACCAACGGCCGGCTGCACGAACAGCTCATCGAAGCGATTGCTCAGGCGCGGCCGGAAGCCGACCGCCGCCACGCCGAGATGCTTCGTGAGACCAAGGCCTCGGCGTAGAAATCCTTGCTTGATTTTCGCAGCACGCCTCAGATGAACGCGCAGATTCAACGCGCGACCCGCGACTAGCGCCGCGCGACGAACATCCCGGTATCCTTGCTGATTCGAATTTCGCCGCGCACCGCGATTTCATTTTCGAGATGCCGCCGCAAGTCGGCAACCTGTTCGTCGCTGACTCTGCTTCGCACGCGCATCGAACAGATGTAGTCCATCAGCGGCGCAGCTTCGGTTACAACCAGCGAGTCGGGATAGCGTTCGAGCTTCACCTCGCTGAAAGCCCGGCGCATGTAAGCCTCGCCACTCTCGAGGCCAAATCGCGCAGTCGACTCCGTCATTCGCGGAACCGAAAAAAAGCGCGCCGCAAGTTCGTCGATCTCTCGCATGTTCGCGACTCCCATCGTGGCCGCATAGCAGAATCCTGACGGCTTGAGCACGCGCCGAACCTCGCCAAGAGCGCGTGGAATGTCGGGCACATGATAGAGCATGTGATTGGCGATCACCGCGTCGAACGATGCGTCGCGAAACGGGAGCGCCTGCGCGTCGGCCTGCGCGAAGGTAAACCGATGGCCCAGCCGCGCGAGATTGGCGCGCGTTTCGCGGATCATCCCCCCCGACATGTCGGTTAGAATCATGCGCCATCCCGGAGGAACCCGCACCGAGCCGCGCCACAAAATGCCGGTGCCGCAACCGAGCTCGAGCACGCTCGCGTTTTCAGGAATCCGAAAATGATCGAACATCCAGCGCATCAGCCCATAGCGATTGGTGCTGAAGCGCTGATGCAACCGTATCCGCGCCGACAGCTTGGAGCCGTCCTTGTATTGCTCGCGCAGCAGCCGCGCGGAGTCGATATCGGTGTTGGTCGCCATCGCCGCGATGTTGGCGCACGATTCCTTTTCCCGTCAATCCATCGCGCTTTCTTGTTCCCGGCGATTCCTTGATATAGTGCTTGCCTCTGCCGCACCGTTCGCCCCGGTAGTGAAAAGGACATCACGGAGGTCTCCGGAACCTCAAGTCCGGGTTCGATTCCCGGCCGGGGCATTTTTTAGAAGATTCCACTCACGTTTTTTCTGGTTTCAATGGTCGGGCGATTCGTCCAGCGCGAAGACCGCGAGCCATACCCAGCGCACAATCTTCTAATACCCTCCGCCGCCCCTGAAAGTTGTAAACTTATAGTAGGGGGATAATCCTTCCTGTTTGCTTTGTCTATTGTATTTGTTTTAGTCGCTTTTATACTTTTAATACCTTATACATCTCACGACTCCTTTAGTGTTGCTTCAACCCGTAATCAGCGTCAAAATTCCGTGTGATGAAATCCGATGTGCAAGATCAGCCGATTCTCGTGCCGCAAGAAGAGTGCGAGGTCCTCAATTTAATTCGAGACGACCATGAACTCATCAAGCGCCTCAGGATAACCCCTGAGGAGCTCGAGGCGCTGTCGAAATGCGCGATGCTCGGAACCCTGACCTGCAAGCAGCATATGCTTGCCATCTTGCGCCAAATTCGCGAGGCGGGCGGCCCCGCAGTGGGTGGCCCCGCAATCGGTCAGACGCCCCTCTTCCCTGAGCCGGCTGTGCCCGAGGAGCGGGAGGAAGCCCCTGTCCCGGACTGCCGCAAAATGTTGGTTCGTCTCGCTGGCACGGCCGTGCCCGAGCCGGGTTCGCTGGAGGGTGTTGTTCGTCGCCGCGGGCCCGAGCGGTTCGGCATTCTTCTCTGGACGA
>CALAOW010000201.1 GCA_937889395.1 uncultured Pseudomonadota bacterium
CGCAACGCGCCGTGCTCGGTCCTGGTTTTCCGGCCGCGCAATCGGTAGCAGGGGCGAGCCGTGGCGACGGCAGCGCAGTGTTAAGGCCGCGCTCCGTTGTCGCGCGCGGCCACTGTCCGTGGCGACGGCAGCGCGGTGTTAAGGCCGCCCGCCGTTGGTGGGCGCGGACCCTGCCACCGGCACGGCTGGCCAGTATTAAGAGACCGCACGCGTGCGGCAGGGGGTAACCCCTTGTATCTTAGTATTAAGAGAAGATGCGGCCTGACGGCCTGTTAGGGTCAGGTGTCGCCCTTGATCCGGTTGTTCTTCCACTGGAGCGGTTGAAGATTCGAAAGCTCGTCGCTCCCGCCGTTTGTGACGGGATGAATGTGAGCGATCTCCCAACCAAAATGGGACAACGTTTCGCCATGCGCGCTGTACTGCATCCAGGCACCGAATATATCACGACGATAGAAGACCGCGTTGTAGCCTAAGGCGATTTCACCCTTTGCCCATACGCTCAGCTTCAACTGTTCGTCGGCTGCGGAAAACGGATATTTGTATTCCACCGAAGCTCCCCCGTATGCGATGGACAAGTCTATATCGCTGCGGCAGGCATCCGGCAAGAAAAGCGAAATTCTGAAAGTGGGAGATTTATTAGGTTTGCTAATCAAATCCGGGCCGCCTGTTCCTGACAATCAAACGGAGAATCAGGCTAACAGCAAGGGCGGACGGCTTGGGAAGGGAATTTAATCCGCGAGGCGGTCAGGGAATTATTCTGAACAAAAAATTAGGGCCAGGCAGATTGCTCCACCCGGCCCGTAGCCAACCGGGAAAAGGGGGGCAAACCCCGGCCAGCAAACGTATTGTACGCAAGTGCGTGTATGTTGCAATGGATGCAAACGAACCCGCTATCCACAGAAAAGCAGCGATTTCGCCCGCGCTCTCCTGGCGCTCAGACTTCGCCTCCGCCAAGCGCGGGGATGAAATGCACTTCGCTATGCTCGCCGACGGTATCGAGCACGCCGCCGGTGGCTATTTCACCGTCGATCGATACCGCGATCGACGGCCGGATGTCTCCATCCTCAAGTAACTGCTTGTCGATCCCTGGAAACCGCTCGCCAAGATGCCGAACCAGTTCGCGGATCGATCTTCCCGGGACCTCGACTCGCTCGACGCCGTCGGTGAATTTGCGTAGCAGCGCGGGAATCACAACAGTTGGCATTGCAGGAAAAGAAGAAGGGGGCGGCTTCGCCCGCCCCTTTCGATCACTCGTGATCAATCCGCCGCTGCGGAATGTTGTGTCGTTGTGGCGCCGCGATGCTTCAGGATCGCCTTGAGCAACTTGGGCGGCGACATCGGCGTCTGCGTCATCCTGACGCCCACCGCGCGATAGATCGCATTGGCGACGGCTGCTACCGGCGGCACGATCGACACCTCGCCGACGCCGCGCACGCCCAGCGGATGGCCGGGGTTTGGTTCCTCGACGATGATGGTTTCGATCATCGGCAAGTCGAGGCAGGTCGGGATCCGGTAGTCGAGGAATCCTGTGTTACGGAGCGTGCCCTTGTCGTCGTAGAAGTATTCCTCATTGAGCGCCCAGCCGATTCCCTGCGCGGTTCCACCCTGCATTTGTCCTTCGACGTAGCTCGGATGAATCGCCTTGCCGGCGTCTTGCGCGATTGTGCATCGCAGAATTTGCACCTTGCCGGTGTCGGGATCGACCTCGACATCGACGACCGTGGTGGCAAATCCAGGTCCCACGCCGCGCGCATTGACGCTGGCGCGGCCGGTGATCGGTCCGCCCGTGCGGGGGAAGCGTGGCGCGAGCTGCTTGATCGATATCGGCGGCACGCCGTCGCCTTTCGCGTGGAGTATCCCGTCGCGGAATTCGACTTCGTCGGGTTTTTTCTCCCAGACCTTGGCGGCGCGCTCGATCAACTGGCGCACGGCGTCCTTGGCCGCCTCGTACACCGCCATCCCGGTTGCGAAAGTGACGCGGCTTCCGGCGGTGACGTCGGTATGGCCGATCGAATCGGTGTCGGCGGTGATCGGGCGCACGTCGGTCACCGGCAGTCCGAGCACTTCCGCGGCGATCATCGCCATCGACGCGCGCGAGCCGCCGATATCCGGCGAGCCCGTCACGACGCTGGCGGTTCCGTCGGTGTGGATATTCACCATTGCCGACGACTGCATCCCGGCGTTGAACCAGAATCCCGACGCGACGCCGCGTCCGCGGAACTTGCCGGTCAGTTTCGACTTGTAATGCGCGCTGTTCTTGATCGCTTCGCAGGTCTGGATAAATCCGATGCGCTTGAACGGAGGGCCCATGATCTGCGGCGCGCCTTCTTTGACCGCGTTCTTGATCCGGAAGTCGATCGGATCGATTCCGCACTTCTCGGCCAGTTCGTCGATCACAGTCTCGGAGGCGAACGCGGCTTGGGTTGTGCCCGGCGCCCGATAGGACGCGGTCTTGGGCCGATTGACCACCACGTCGTACGCGTCGATTTGAAAATTCTCGACGGTGTAGGGAGCGATGATGCACAGCGCGCCGGCTGCCACCGGAGAGCCCGGGAACGCGCCCGCCTGGTATGCCATCCAGATTTCGGCGGCGACGAGCTTGCCGTCCCTGGTCGCGCCCATCTTCACTTTGATTTTCGCGCCCGGGGTCGGTCCGCTCGCGCGGAGCACTTCCGCGCGCGACATGACGAGCTTGACGGGGGCGCCGGTCTTCTTTGAGAGCAGCACCGAGAGCGGCTCGAGGTAAATGGTGGTCTTGCCGCCGAAGCCGCCGCCGATTTCGGCCGGCACGACTTTGATTTTGCCGACCGGCATCCCCAGCACGTGCGCGCTCAGCGAGCGCACGTCGAAGGCGCCCTGGGTCGAGCAGTAAATCGTTGCCTGTCCGTCGGAGTTGTAGATGCCGACGGCGTTGTGAGGCTCGATGTATCCCTGGTGCACCATCGCGGTGTTGAATTCGCGCTCGACCACATAGTCCGCCGCCTTGAATCCGGCCGCGACGTCGCCGCGTTTGAACTGGTAGTGCTGCGCGACGTTGGTCGGCTTGTCACCTTCCTCGTTGTTGCGCAAATCCTTGAGCAGGATCGGAGCGCCCGGCTTGGTGGCGGCTTCGACAGTCATCACGGGCGGCAGCACTTCGTATTCGACTTCGATCAGGCGGAGCGCTTCCTCGGCGATATGCGGGCTGGTCGCGGCGACGGCGGCGATCGCATGGCCGTCATACAGGACCTTGTCGTGCGCGAGGATGTTCATCGACAGGTGCATCGGATTGACCGTCAGCTCGCCGGACTGTTCGAGCATGTTCTCCGCATCCGGGAGATCCTTGGAGGTGACGATAGCCTTCACGCCGGGGAGCTTGAGCGCCTTGTCGATTTTGATCGATTTGATAATCGCGTGGGCGTGCGGGCTGCGCAGCACCTTGCCGTGCAGCATCCCAGGGAATGCGTAGTCGGCGCCGAACTTGGCGCGGCCCGTCACTTTGTCAACGCCGTCGGGCCGAATCGGACGCGTGCCGATGACTTTGAAATCGCCTGTCGTGGTTGATGCCGCCATGCCTTACCTCTCGGATCGCCAGCGCGTATTGGTAGTCCTGTCAGTACTGCGATGCTCTCATCGTGCGGCCGCTTTGCCTTCGCCCTGCGAGCGAATAGCCGCAGCCGCATCGAGCACCGCTTTCACAATCTTGTCATAACCGGTGCATCGGCACAGGTTCCCGGCCAGCGCGTAGCGAACGTCGTGCTCGGTCGGTTTCGGATTGCGATCGAGCAGCGACTTCGCCGAAATCAGGAATCCGGGCGTGCAGATGCCGCACTGCAGGGCCGCGTGCTCGAGAAACTTGTTCTGCAAAACGCTAAGCACGCCGTTGGTGGCGAGTCCCTCGACGGTCGTGATGTTCTTGCCTTGAGCTTCGACGCCGAGCATCAGGCACGAGCATACCGGGCGGCCCTCGACCAGCACGGTGCAAGCGCCGCAATCGCCGGTCAGGCATCCTTCCTTGGAGCCGGTGAGCTCGAGCACGTCGCGCAGTGTTTCGAGCAGGCTTTGGCGCGGCTCGCACAGGAACTCGACCGTTTCGCCGTTAATCGTCGCTTCTACCAGGGTCTTTTTGGACATTGTTTTATCTGCCGTTTGTGTTTGCTCGATGTGATTCAGTTCTTTTTCGCGCGTTCGGCGGCGATTGAGAGCACCCGCCGCGTGAGCACCGCGGTGATGTGGAGTCGAAATTCCGCCGTCCCGCGCATGTCGTCTATAGGCGAGCACGCCGCGCTCGCCGCACGGCCGGCGGCCTCGAGGGCCGCATCGTCGAGTTTCATCCCGATGATCGCGTCGGCAGCTTTGCTTGCGAGGATCGGAGTCGGCCCAACGGCGGCGAGTGCGATCCGCGCCGCCTTCACCTTGTCGCCGTCGAGCGTAACCGCCGCTCCCACGCCGACCACAGCGATATCCATCTCGTTGCGCGGGATGAAACGAAGATATGCGTCGCTCGAATGCGGTGCGGGAGCAGGAACCAGCAGTTCCACCAGCAACTCGCCGGGCTTAAGCACGGTGCGTCCGGGCGATACGACGAAAGCCTCGACCGGCACCTCGCGCTCGCCATTGGGGCCGACGATTCGGGCGCGCGCACCGAGCACTATCAGGGCAGGCGTCGTGTCCGCGGCCGGCGATCCATTGCACAGATTGCCGCCTACCGACGCGCGGTTCTGAATCTGTAGTGAGCCGATGAGATGGGCTGCTTCGGTCAGGCCGGGGTAATGACGGCGCATCACATCGCTCTCGCTAATCTCGATGCAGGGCACGGCCGCGCCGAGCCGCAATCCCTTCTTCGCATCGAAGGAAAGAACTTGCAGCTCCTTGATTTTCTTCACGTCAACGAGATGCTCGGTGCGGCGGACTCCGGCGCGCAACTGGATGATGATGTCGGTGCCGCCGCAGAACGGGCGGGCGTTTTCACCGTGGGTTTTGAGGATGCTGACCGCCTGATCGAGCGTGGTTGGGGCGTCGTAGTTGATGGCGTGCAAGACTGGGAAACCTCCGGGTCGGCGTAATTATTAGCCGCCTTTGTACCTTGGATAGCCTAGTTGCCGCCCGCTGAAAAGGGGACGGCAGGAGGAGCGAGGGCACCGCCCTCTTCAATACATGGGTGACATGCGCAACACTGAACGGAATAATTGAGGCGCTGGAAGACGAAAAACTGGATGTTCTAATATTAGACAGGGGGCTCTTCGATGGCCTGGTTTGGATCGACTGGCAGGAAAAGACCCACTCGGTGGCGTGGCCTTGTTGATTTGGTGTTCGTTATGCACTGCGACGCCGAGACATCTCTCAAAAGAGAACACGCCAAGCAGATTACTCTCCGCCGTGGGGCTATAATGAATAGCGGCACTCTGGCACAGCTCAGACGGCATTATTTGAACGCCGCCGGCCGTTACAAACACGATTTCAAATCAATCATGGTCATCAACAAGAGCGGAGGCTCTGAGATGAAGATGGTTGCGGGCGTCGCACAGCGCATTCTGAGATGGCTGGGCAAATTCGCAGACGAAGAGGTTCTCTGCCTCCCGCGAAAGTCTGTGGAAGGTCAGATCAAACTTTCCGAAAAGAAGGTGGTGACGCCTAACTGGAGAGCAGTTTCCAAACTCGTGAACCGACGTGGAACGTACGTTAAGAGATCGATAGCGGAGTCGTCGGACGAGCTTCTGCAGGTGGTTCCAGTTTGCGTCATACGGAACGGCGACCGTTTTCTCACAAATGTGCGTTACGAACCGGGTGAGTCATTACATGACGCGCTAGGGAATTGGGCTGGGGGGCACGTAAGAAAACAAGATCTAGATCACGCGCAGTCGAAATGGGCAAGCGTGCTGGCGGGACTACGACGAGAACTGCACGAAGAGCTCTCGTTGGAGGATTTGCCCCGTCTGGAGCCGATCGGAGTTGTTCACAGTTCAGAAGATGAACGCGCCGCGCGCCACATAGGTATAGTTTTTCAAGTGATCTTCTCTGATCCCGCGAACATCGCCGCTTTCGACAACAAGACAATTCGCGAGCGACCAGATCGATACGTTACGACCAGTTGGATGGAGAGAAAGGATCTTTCTCGCACGCTTGATTCTCAAAGAGACTGGTCAAAGG
Source organism: uncultured Pseudomonadota bacterium (assembly GCA_937889395.1). GTDB lineage: Bacteria > Desulfobacterota > Binatia > Binatales > Binataceae > Binatus. The sequence goes on from CALAOW010000201.1 coordinate 6,130, forward strand.
CCATAAGCAGTTTCTTGGTTGAGGCGTAGTCGCGGTCATACCGCTACCCCTTGAAGCCGAGGCGGGAGGCTACCTGCGCTGCGGCGAACGCCAGCGCCGGCGCCATCGGACCCATCAGGGCGAAGCGCGGATCGGTGGTCTGCCCGCGCACGTAGCGCACGTAGATTTGCTCGACTACGGTCGCAGTCTTCCAATCCGCCCACGCCCAGTAAAACGGGATGCCGCTCACGTCGCGGCCGGTGCGGCTCGAATAGCGATGCACCAGTTCGTCGCGGCTCATGAAGCCGGGCCGCAGCGTAGGCGCCGCGCCCTGCGAGGTCGCAAGCAGTTCGGGCGGGTCACTCTTGTCGCGCCAATAGCCAATCGAGATGCCGAGATCGACCAGCGGATCGCCGATGGTGGACATTTCCCAGTCGAATACTCCGACTACCTCGCCGTGGTTGACGGCGCCGAGCATGATGTTGTGCAGGAAGAAGTCGTTGTGCACGAGCACCGGCGGCGGCGACACCGGCATGTTGTCGAGAAACCAGGCGCCGAGTTTCTCCATCAGCGGCACTTCGCGGGTTTTGGCCTTCTCCCATCGGCCCATCCATCCGGTGATCTGGCGCTTTAAGAATCCGTCGGGCTTGCCCAGCGAGGCAAGTCCAATCGCCGCGTAATCGACGTCGTGCAAATCGGCCAGCGTGTCGATGAATCCTTCTGAGATTGCGCGAAACGTTGCCGGATCGGAGCCAAGCTCTACCGGCAGCGGCTCACGATTTTTGATGACGATCCCGGTGCGCCGTTCCATCACGAAAAATGGCGCGCCGACGATCGACGCGTCGTCGCTGTAGAGTATCGCGCGCGGCGCCGGCTTGAAGACTTCCCACAGCCGCGAGAGCACCTTGTACTCGCGGCCCATGTCATGCCCGCCCACGGGCAGCGGCCCGAATGGCGGCCGGCGCATCACCCATTCGCGGTCGGCGAAGCGCAGCAGGTAGGTCAGATTCGACGATCCGCCGCGAAACTGCTGGACGGTGAGGGGAGCGTCGGCGCCGGGAATCTTGCCGCGCAAGTAGGCGGCGAGTTTGGCCCAGTCGAGCTGCTCCTCGTCGCGGACCTCGCCAAATTCGGGGACGATTTCTACCGCTTCAGCCATAGCAAAAACACGATTCAAGGATCCTTATTCGCTTCCCTCGCTCAGGATGCGGCTCGGACACGCCTGAGAGATCCTTCGCAGGAGCTCAGGATGACCCCTCGGGCACGCCTCGGGGTCACTTGTACTTGCGCAGTTCGCGCCGAGCGATGGTCATGCGATGCACTTCGTCGGGGCCGTCGGCGATACGGAGCGAGCGGCTGTCGCGCCACATCCGCGCAATCGGGATGTCGTCGCTGACGCCGGCCGCGCCGAAGACCTGGATGGCGCGATCGAGCACGATCATCACCATGTTCGCGCACATCACTTTGATCATCGAGATCTCGTTGCGCGCTTCGCGCTTGCCCGCGGTGTCCATCTTCCACGCCGCATGCATCACCATCAGGCGGCATGAGTCGATCTCGATTCGCGAGTTGGCGATCCATTCCTGGATGTTGGCCTTCTCGCCGAGGAAGCTGCCGTGCGTGAAGCGCGTGTTCGCCCGCTTGCACATAAGTTCGAGCCCTCGTTCGGCGACCCCGATGATTCGCATGCAGTGGTGGATGCGTCCCGGGCCCAGCCGCGCCTGCGCGATTGCGAAGCCGCCGCCTTCCTCGCCGAGTACGTTGGTCAGCGGCACGCGGCAGTCCTTGTAGATTATCTCGCAATGCCCGCCGCCGCCGGTGTGGCCCATCACCGGCACGGGGCGAATCAGGTTGAATCCGGGAGTGTCGGTCGGAACGATTATCTGGCTGGCGCGGCGATGCGGCTCCGCGTCGGGGTCCGTCACGACCATCGCGATCGCGAAGCTCGAGCCAATCCCATTGGAAGTGAACCACTTGTGGCCGTTGATCACGTAGTCGTCGCCGTCGCGAACGGCGCGGGTCTTGAGCTGGGTCGGATCGGAGCCCGCAGTATCAGGCTCGGTCATCGAGAAGCAGGTGCGCATCTCGCCGTCGAGACAGGGCTGGAGCCATTTCTTTTTCTGCTCGGGAGTGCCGAACTCGGTCAGGATTTCCATGTTGCCGGTATCGGGCGCCATGCAGTTGAACGCGCGTGCGCCAATCGGGCTGCGGCCCATCAATTCGCACAGGGGAGCGTACTCGTGGTTCTTGAGACCGGCGCCGAATTTTTCGTCGGGCAGAAAGAGGTTCCAAAGGCCCTCGGCCTTGGCTTTTTTGCGGACGTCTTTGAGGCATTGGGGCTCGGCATGCCCGCTCTCGCCCATCTCGCGCCCAACTTCCTTTTCGATGGGAAAGACGTACTGGTCCATGAAGTCGGAGACGCGCTTGCGCAATTGCTCGGTTTTGGGGGTCAGCGAAAAGTCCATTTTGATCCTCGCGAGGCCTGCTGATTTGTATCGCAACAGGTAACTCAGTTCGCCAATAAATGAAAGCGGGCGCGAATCGGAGGAACGGCCCAGGACGACGGGCGCCGTTACGCGGCGGGTTTGCGCATCACGTAAAAGACGTATCCGTAGGCGTCGGAGTACGCCCGGAAGAGATCGGGCTCGCGATCCGCCTCGTCGAGGGTTGCGAGGACCTCGCGATCGCCGGCGTACTTTTCTCTCAGCTCCGCGACCCGCCTCTCGGCCGGCCCGTAGTAGCTCCACCAGTCATCCACCGGAAGCACGAACCCGTCGGGGTCCACGTATCCCGCTTCCGCAACGATCTGGCAGTTGCGCTCGATCGATCCCATGCCAGGATAGCTCCGCGCCCAATATGCGGCCGCCTCGGCCGGCGGATCAGGCACCAGCCACGTCAGTTCGGAGACCGCGATCCATCCTCCCGGCTTCAGGAACCGCCGCCACGCGCCGAGGCCGGCGGCGAATCCCGCGATATAGATGGCGCCCTCCGACCAGATCAGGTCGAATGACGCGTCGGCGAAATCCATATCGAACATCGACGTGTTGACCGTCGTCACCTGCGCCAGAACTCCTGCCGCGCTGGCGCGTTCGGTCAGTTCATCGAGGAATCGCTGGCGGATATCGACCGCCACGATCCGGCCGCCGGTGGCGCGCGCAAGCTCGATAGTCTGCGCGCCGGGACCGCATCCAACGTCCAGAATTCGCGGACGCGGCGGTATCCCGCGGGTCAAGCCGAGCGCGCGCAGCGTTGTCTCGGCGGATCCGGGCCCCTGTCGCGGCAGGCCCTCGGTCAACTCGCGGAAGATACTCATCTTCACGGGATACTGCCGACGGACGCGGGAGAACTCAAACGCCCGCCCGGGGCCCTTCCATCGAGGGAGGGAGAGAAGACGCGCGGGCGAGAGGCGGACGATTGAAGAGAGATCGTGCGATGGGCGAGGATAGTTCCGGCGCGCGGCGCATTTGCGGGAGATCGAAATGGAATTGGCAAAGCGATTCGTGGACGTGGGAATTTTCACCAACCGGCTGGACGAGATGCGCGCATTCTATGGCGAGCGAATCCGGCTGCCCTACGAGGAGATGATCCCGGTCGGCGGGGGCGTGAGGCAATATCGTTTCGGATTGCTCGGATCGGTGCTCAAGATAAATCACGTCCGCGATCCGCTACCGGCCCGAATCGCGGGCGGCTACCGAAAGCTTTCGATTTCCGATCCGCGCACGCCGATGCCACTTCCGTTGCAGGACCCCGACGGCAACGAGGTCGAGCTGGTGCCGAGCGGCCAGCGCGGCGTCAATCAGATCGAAATCCATATCGGCGTCACCGACGAGGCCGCCTTCGAGAATTTCTACGCCGGCGCGCTACAGGCGGAGAGAATTGGCGCGGGCCGCTTCAAGCTGGGCGAGACGATTATCAGCTTCCGGCACGATCCCGCGGCGGTGCGCGCCCGGAAGTCAGCGTCGGCCAGCGCGGTGAACGTGATCGCGTCGATGCGCGCAGTGGGGATGCGTTACATCACGGTGCAGGTGCGCGATTGCGACGGAGAGCATCGACGCTTTATGTCGATGGGTGTTTGGGAAGGCGCGGCGCCGGTGACGCTGGGCGTGGTGGCGCGGATTTCGTTCATTCGCGACCCCGACGGCAACTTCATCGAGATTTCGCAGCGCGCGTCGCTGACTGGTCCGATCCCGGCTTAGCGGGCGGCACTGATTTCCACCGTGCCGATCGCGGTTGCGATCGGCACGGTGGCGTTCGAACTCATTTCAGGGAATTTGCTGCTGCTACGCCCAACGCGAGCGCGGGCGATTGCGCGTCGATCGATTGCGCGCGCCCGACGAGCGGAACACGGTCACCGGCTTGGGCGCGTGAATCTCAATTTTCTCGAAACCTTCGACGTGCTCGCGATCGAGCACATTGCCGAGCGTGCGTTCCAGCCGCGCCAGGTTGACGCGTTCGTCCTGCGTGACCAGGCTGATCGCTTCGCCCGCCTTGCCCATCCTGGCCGTGCGGCCGATGCGATGGATGTAGCCGTCGGTCTCGTCGGGAAGATCGAAGTTGATGACGTGCGAAACGTCGGGGATGTCGAGTCCGCGGGCGGCCACGTCGGTCGCGACCATCACGCGAAACTTTCGCGCGCGGAAGCCCGCCAACGCCGCATTGCGCTGGCTCTGCGAGCGGTCACCATGGATCTGCACTGCGTTGACATGGGCCCGTTGCAGCATCTTGGCGACCCGGTCGGCGCGGCTCTTGGTGCGCGTGAAGACGATTGCGCTCTCCACTTCGGGCCGCTTGAGAATCTCGAGCAGCACGGGTCCCTTGTTCTCGAGCGTGACCGGATAAATCGACTGGCGAATCTGTGAGGGCGGCGCGGATTTACCGCCGACCGTGATGCGCTCGGGCGTGGTCAGGAATTCACGCGCGATCATTTCGGGACCGGACGCCATCGTCGCCGAGAACATCATGGTCTGGCGATTCTTCGGCACCATCCGCATGATCCGGCGCAGTTGCGGCAGGAAGCCCATGTCGAGCAGCCGGTCGGCTTCGTCGATGATCACGACTTCAATTTTGTCGAGCTTGACGATACCGCGCTCGATAAAGTCGATGAGCCGTCCGGGACACGCGACGAGCACTTGCGCGCCCTTGCGAATCTCGTCGATTTGGCGCCGTTCGGCTTCGCCGCCGACCACGGTCGCGCAACGGATGCGAGTGTGGCGTGCGATCAGATCGAACTCGCGCGCGGCCTGCGCAGCCAGCTCGCGGGTCGGCATGATTACCAGCGCGGCGAGATGCCGGGTGTTCTTGCGATGCAGCCGATCGATAGTCGGGATCAGAAAGGCCGCGGTCTTGCCGCTGCCGGTTTCAGCCGTGGCAACCACGTCGCGCCCGCTGAGCGCAACCGGGATAGCTCCGGCCTGGACCGGGGTCGGTGTGTGATGACCGCGGTCTTTGATTGAACGATGGATCTCGGGTGATACGGGAAATTCAGAAAACGACAAACGGTATCCTATGGTTCAGAGCCCCGGATTCCAGTTCGAAGATTATGCCGAACTTATGGGTCTGATGGGTTGAGGGGGTGGCGTCACGGAATCCGACGCGCGCATAAAGTCACGATTGACTTGCGAATAAGCTACAGGAACCAGTGCAGCGGCGCAATACCCACCCCACCAGCAGTTAAATCGAGTCTGCCTCAGAATTTGCCGTGCCTGCCTACTCCTGACGCGAAGCGCTCTGCGCCGGCGCGCGTCTCGCCTGATTGGATCGTCGCGATCCCGTAGCGGTACTCGTTTTTGAGCGCATCGTCGAGCGCCAGCGTCCAGCCCTCGTATGCAGACATCCGGTCCGAGCGCATGCATCGCTGCGGGAAGCCCGCGATCTGTTTGGCCAGTTCGCGCGCCGCCGCCAGCGCGGCGCCCGGCTCGACGACGCGATTGGCAAGTCCCATCACGAACGCCTCTTCGCCGGAGACACCGCGGCCGGTCAGGATCATGTCCATCGCACGGCTCATCCCAATCAAGCGCGGCAGCCGGATCGTGCCGCCATCGACCAGCGGCACACCGAAGCGCCTGCAATACACGCCGAAGGTCGCGTCGCGAGCGGCCACGCGCAGGTCGCACCACAGCGCGAGTTCGATTCCGCCCGCGACTGCGAATCCCTCGACCGCCGCAATCACCGGCTTGCTGAGCATCATCCGCGTGCATCCCATCGGTCCGTCGCCGTTCTCGGTCACGCGATTGCCGCGATCGGTGGCGACCGCTTTCAGATCTGCGCCCGCGCAAAACGTCCCGCCCGCGCCCGTCAGGATCGCGACCGAGAGTGCGCCGTCGGCGTCGAAACGGCGCAATGCGCCGGCGAGCGCCGCGGCGGTGGGCTGATCGACGGCGTTGCGCGCCTCGGGGCGGTTGATAGTTACGATTGCGATTTCGCCCTCGATTGCGAACTCGACCAGACTCATCGAATGACCTCCCCGGCTGAAGCGCGATTGCCCAAAAAAACTTACCTTTTCAACATTTTGCTTGTCGAGGAGTAGAGATGTACGACGCCCGAATCCAAAGAGCGACGGCTCTCGAAACCGCTGTGCGCGAATACCTCCAGCATTTGGCGGTTGTCGCCGAGCACGTCGGCTTCGAATTCCGCGATCCCGTTTGCATCGGCGATAAGGCTCAGATGTTCGAGCAGCACAGTGCCGATGCCGCGGCCCTGGAACTCGTCGAGAATTGCGAACGCGACCTCTGCGCGATGCGGATCGGAGCCGCGAATGTAACGGCCGATGCCGATGAAGCGTTCGCGCCCCTGCTCAGTTACGGTCGCGGCCAGGCCGACGTGATTCTTGAAGTCGAGCTCGGTCAGACGCTTCAGATCGTCCGGCGACAGATCGCGCTTGACCCCCATGAAACGAAAGTAGACGGACTGTTCGCTCAGCCTCCTGAAATGCTCGTGCAGGCGTTCCTGATCGTCGCGGCGAATCGCGCGGACCCGGATCGTGGCGCCATCGAGCATTGTGGCCTCGACGCAATATTTCCGCGCGTCGCTGAGCATGTCACGGTCTCCTGATGGCAGCTCGCGCAACGCCGACGCGCGGGCCGTCGCGACTCAGGTCTTGTTCGGTTCGTCGGACTTGATGAACTTGAGCGACGCGGAATTCATGCAGTAGCGCAACCCGGTCGGCCGCGGACCATCGTCGAACACGTGGCCGAGATGCGCGTCGCATTTCGCACACATCACCTCGGTCCGCTTCCTGAAAAATGAACGATCGGTCTCCGTCTTGACGTTCTCCGGCGCGATCGGCTGATAGAAACTCGGCCATCCCGTGCCCGATTCGAACTTGCTGTCGGAGTCGAACAGCGCATTGCCGCAGCAGATGCATCGATACAGACCCTTGTCGTGATTCTCGGCGTACAGGTTTTGGAACGGCCGCTCGGTGCCCTTTTTGCGCGTGACCTCGTACTGCTCCGGGGTCAGTTCCTTTCGCCATTCCTCGTCCGTCTTGACGACTTTATCTTCCATCACGAGTCCCTTTCTTTGGCCGGAATCGGTGAACTCCACTATCGATACTTTGACTATGCCCGACGCCTTTCGATCCGGCGAATTGCCGGATGCATCGGATGTGACGGCGGTTTCAGCGTATCCGAATGCGACGATCGCCGGTATCGCGGCGATCGCGGCGATGAATGCTCGCCTGCCGATGAGGCGCGCGTTCTGCCTGGCGGAATTGTTCCGGGCTTCGGCCAACTTTCGATCCGTTATCTTGATCATTACATATTAGACGACGGGTACGAAGGCTACGCGGTTCCCCGCGAGCCGTGATCGTCAGACCAGAGTCGGTATCTTCTCGATTCGATTGCCAAGCCGGCGCGCAGCTTGCCACGTATCGTAACGCCCCTGCAGCCTGATCCAAATTCCCGGGCCGTTGCCGCATAGCTTGCCCAGGCGAACGGCCATCTCGGAGCTGATAGAGATGTCGCCGACCATCACGCGGTGCAAAGTCTGACGACTCACGCCGAGCAGAGTGGCAATCTCACCAATCGTCCGATGACGCCGCAGTTCAGGCATCACCTCTTCGGCAAAGATAATACCGGGATGAATCGGCCTGCGGGCGGCTACCTTTTCGCGATCAACGGCATGCTCCGGCTTCATTTTCCAAAACTCCTTGACAATAAGGATTAAACAGAGGGTGATTCCGTGTCTCAGTGGTACTGTTCTAAATCGACCAGCAGTGCGTCCCCCTCCTCAAATTGAAAAGTAATCCGCCACGGACCATTGACCGCCATCGCATATCGTGGCGGCTTTGTATGCAGCGGATGGGTTCCGAATCCGGGTCCTGACAAGTCACTTAAATTCTCGGCTTCGTCCAGGACTTCGAGTAAGTTCGCGCATCGCTTCCGCAATTGAGGCGGAACCGCCGCACCGCGTCCCGTCTCGAACAGGTCTTTGAGCCCCTTGTGTCGAATACTCCGGATCACCAATCGGAATGTAGCATACTATGCAACATAATGTCAATCGCAGTGCAACATCCGATAGGGAATTAACGGGCATCAAAGAAACGAAGGCAACCCGCTAGATCGAATAGACGAACAACTTCGGTTCCTTCGGCCTGAGAAAAACATTCGCGCCCGGCTCCAGATGCAGCGCCCGGTAGCGTTCGTGATCGATCTCGACCTGCACCATGTCGCCCCACTCGGCGACCAACTCGATCTTGACCTGCGGACCGGCCGGATTGATCGACTTCACGGTCGCAGGGAAGGTCTGCTTGCCGTTGGGCTTCATCACGATTTCCAACAGATGCGGCCGCACGTAGAGGACCGCCTTGCCGGTCTCGGGATGCGCATGGGTATGGGTATTCTCGAGTTCGACGGCAGTATCGCCGAGAAACACGCGGCCGTTCTCGATTCGGCCGTGGAACAGGTTCACGTTACCCAAAAAGTTGTACACGAAAGCGTTGGCGGGATGGTGATAGACTTCCTCGGCCGAGCCGATCTGCTCGATGCGCCCCTGGTTCATCACGACGATCCGGTTGGCGAGTTCCAGCGCCTCTTCCTGATCGTGAGTGACGAAAACGCTGGTTATCTTGATCTCGTCGTGCAGCCGCCGCAGCCATCGGCGCAGTTCCTGCCGCACCTTGGCGTCGAGCGCGCCGAACGGCTCGTCGAGCAGCAGGACTTTTGGCTCCACGGCCAGCGTGCGTGCGAGTGCGACGCGCTGGCGCTGCCCGCCGGAGAGCTGCGACGGGTAGCGATCGGCAAAAACGTCAAGCTGCACGAGTTTCAGCAGTTCATGCACACGCCGCGCGATCACGGCCTCGGCGGGGCGTGCGCGCCGGGGGATCACACGCATCCCGAACGCGATGTTTTCGAACACCGTCATGTGGCGAAATAGCGCGTAGTGCTGAAATACGAAGCCGACCTTGCGCTCGCGAACGCTGACGTCGCTGGCGTCCTCGCCGTGAAACAGCACCTCGCCGGTGTCCGGCGTTTCCAGCCCCGCGATTATCCTGAGCAGCGTGGTCTTGCCCGACCCCGACAGCCCCAGCAGCGCCACCAGCTCGCCAGTTTCGATATGCAGGTTGATATTGTCAACCGCAACGAAATCGCCGAACTTCTTGCTGATGTTTCTGAGCTCGATACTCATGCCGCAACCTTGACCGCCAAATTGTCCTGTTCCGGTTTCGCGGGAACCACGCGGCGCTCCAGAAAATGCTTGGCGATGAGCGTCGCAATCGCGAGCAGGGTAAGCAGCGACGAGACCGCAAACGCGGCCGCGAACTGGTAATCATTGTACAGAATCTCGACGTACAGCGGCATCGTGTTCGTGTGCCCCCGGATATGCCCCGAAACCACCGAGACCGCGCCGAACTCGCCCATCGCGCGCGCGTTGCACAACACCAAGCCGTACAGCAGCCCCCACTTGACGTTGGGGATCGTCACCCGAAAAAACATTTGCCATCCACCGGCGCCCAGCACGATCGCGGCTTCTTCCTCCTCGCTCCCGACCGCCTGCATGATCGGGATCAGTTCGCGCGCGGCCAGCGGAAACGTAACGAAGATCGTCGCGAGCACGATTCCCGGCTCCGCAAAGATGACCCTGATGCCGTGATCGGCAAGGAACCCGCCAAGCGGCGCGCGCACCCCGAGCAGCAGCACAAACAGCATCCCCGAGATGACCGGCGAGACCGAGAACGGTATGTCGATCAGCGTCAGGAGAGTTTGCTTGCCGGGAAAATCGAAGCGCGCGATCGCCCATGATGCGGCGATTCCGAAAGTAACGTTGAGCGGCACTGCGATCGCCGCGGTCATCAGCGTCAGCCGAATTGCGGCGCGGGCCTCAGGATCGGCGATCGCGGCAAAGTAAGCGCCGATTCCCTTCTGCAGCGCCTCGGCGAACACCGCGATTACCGGGATGAAAAGAAATAGCGCGAGAAACACCAGCGCGATCGTGATCAGCGCGACTCTGACCATCGGCGGATCCGCCGTCCCGGGTCTTTTCGGTTCGCGTTGCGGCTGGCCGGCCATCTGGACCCTCAAGCCGCCAGGCGGCGGCTGCTCCACCTTTGCAGCACGTTAATGCCGAACAGAATCACGAACGACACCGTCAGCATCACCACCGCGATCGCCGTCGCGCCGGCGTAATCGAATTGCTCGAGCTTGCTCATGATCAGCAACGGCACCACTTCGGTATGCATCGGCATGTTGCCTGAAATGAACACGACCGAGCCGTATTCGCCGAGAGCGCGCGCGAACGCAAGTGCGAATCCGGTCAGCAGCGCGGGAATCAGCGCGGGCGCGATCACCAATACGAACGTCTGCAAGCGGCTGGCGCCGAGCGTCGCCGCGGCCTCCTCGTATTCCTGATCGAGATCCTCGAGGACCGGCTGGATGGTGCGAACCACGAACGGCAGCCCGACGAAAGTAAGCGCCACCGCCACTCCGAGCGGCGCGTACGCGACTTTTATTCCGAGCGGCGCGAGGTACCGCCCGATCCATCCGTTGCTCGCATAAATCGCGGTGAGAGTAATTCCCGCCACCGAAGTCGGCAGCGCGAACGGAAGATCGACCATCACGTCAATCAGGCTTTTGCCCGGAAACTCGTAACGAACCAGGCTCCACGCCACGATGAACCCGAACACCGAGTTGACCAACGCTCCTGCAATCGATGCGCCGAAGCTTAGCCGGTAGGCCGCGATGGTGCGTGGACTTGCGACCGCGGCCCAGAACTGAGGCCAGGTCAGAGTGAAAGTCTTGAAGAAGATCGTCGAGATCGGAATCAGCACGACGATTCCGAGGTACGCGAGCGTGAAGCCCAGGCTCAAGTTGAATCCCGGCAGCACGTTGTTCCGCTTCGTGTTCGCTTTCACTGCCATCACGTGACGCCCGGCCCGACTCCCCTAACTTCCCGGTTGATAGATCTTGTCGAATACGCCGCCATCGCCGAAAAACTTGGGCTGCGCCTTTTTCCATCCGCCAAAATCCGAATCGATCGTGAGCAGGCTCATGCTTGGAAATTGGCTCGCATACTTCGCGGCGACGGCCTTGTCGCGCGGACGGAAAAAATTCTGCGCGATTATTTCCTGGCCCGCCGGCGTGTACAGAAATTCCAGATACGCCTTCGAGATCGCAGCCGTGCCATGACGGCCGTCCACCTTGTCCACCCACGCCACGGGAGGTTCGGCCATGATGCTTACCGACGGATACACGACCTCGAACTTGTCGGCGCCAAATTGCTTGATCGCCATCCGCGCCTCGTTTTCCCACGCGATCAGCACGTCGCCGATTTCGCGCTCGACGAAAGTAGTCGTCGCGCCGCGCGCACCGGAATCGAGCACCGGCACGTTTTTGTAAAGCGCGCCGGCGAACGCCGCCGCCTTCGCCTCGTCGCCGCCGTTGCGTTTGAGCGCGTACCCCCACGCCGCCAGGAAATTCCATCGCGCGCCGCCCGAGGTCTTCGGATTCGCCGTGATTACCAAGATGCCCGGTTTCACCAGGTCATCCCAATCGTGGATCTTTTTCGCATTTCCCCTGCGCACCAGCAGCACGATCGTCGAAGTGTAGGGACAGCTGTTGTCGGGCAGGCGCGATTGCCAGTTCGACGGGATCAAGTCCGCCTTCTCGGCTATCGCATCGATGTCGCCGGCCAGGCCCAGCGTCACCACGTCGGCCTCCAGCCCGTCGATTACCGCGCGGGCCTGCTTGCCCGAGCCGCCGTGCGATTGGTTGACGGTGACGTCGTCGCCCGTCTTCGCTTTCCAATCCTTCGCGAACCGGGCGTTGATCGATTCGTAAAGTTCGCGGGTCGGGTCGTACGATACGTTGAGAAGTGTGACTTGAGCTCCGCGCGCAGCGCCCACGCCGAGGGTGACGCTCGCCGCCATCGCGACGGCGGCGAGCGTATATGTCAATTTCAATCTCCTACCGAACATTCCGATATCCCACCTCAGAACGCGATTTGCAGTTGCGACTCGAAGACGCTTTCGTTTGGCCGGTCCTTGGGCGCGGCGGTCGTGCCGGCGCCTCCGTCGAAGAACGTGTTCGCATAGTCGAACTGCCACTTGATGTTGGAGCTCAGATACCAGTTGACGCCCAGCGCGTACTCGGTCGCAGTTTTCGCGGACACGGCCGGATCGGCGAAATCGAGTTTGAACTGCCGGAAATCCGCGGCGAGGTTGCTGATTCTGGCCGCCAACTCCCATCCGCCCCACCATCCGTTGCGCGGGTCGAACGGATGAATTGGCTTGATCCAACCGTAGGACGCGTCTTCGCCCGTCAACAGATAGGAGGCCTGCGCGAAATAGCCGTCGTCTCTGAACGTATCGGTGTCGTTGGTTTGCTTTATGTGCGGGGCCTTCCCGACTGTGAGGAACTGGTTCAGCGAGTGCTCGTCCTGCGCGTATTCGGCCATCAATCCGAAGCTGCGCCAGTAGTAGTAGGCTTGCGGCTCGAGACGCGCGCGCAAGCCCGACGCGGTTACGCCCTTGGTGTAGGAGAACCAGGTGCTCGCGCCGTACGTCTTGTAGGTCGAGGTCGTGCTGCCGCGTTCATCGCCATAAGAACCGGCGAAACCGAAGCCAAGGCCCTTGAGCCATTGGTTTTCGCTGAGCTTGAACGGCGTCGTAAAGATGCGGCCGACGAAATCCTTGCCGTCGTTGTTGTCGATGTCATTAGTGTCGGACGCGGTGTTGTTTGGCACTCCGTTCATTAACGCGGCGTCATAGAAGACGCGGCCGTCCAGAAGTCTGCCGTGCAGGTCGAAACCAGTGTCGCGGTTCGGGACCAGATTCTGGATCAACGAACGTTCGCTGAATTCCAGGTCGCGGTCCGACTGTAGGCGCTCAAGATCCAGCGGCGCCTTGTATTTCCCGGTCCTCAGGCTTGCAAAATCGAAATAGGTGATATTCAGGTAGGCGTCTTGCAGCACTACTTTGCCCTGGCCGAAGTCGGGCGTGATGTTGAAGTTGTAGTACTTGGCAAGCGAGCCGGTGATAATCGGGCGCACGCGGTTCAGGAAGAATGTGCTGCTGACATTCTTGTCCGTGCCGCTGGTGAAGAAGCGGCCGTCGCCCTGGATGATTCCGCCGAAACCGATATTGTAGTCATGGTTGGGCGAAGAGAGGGAGAATCCCTCGTCGCCCGCCTTGACAATCGGCATCTCGAGCGCCTTTTGCTGCTGGGTCTTTTCCTGGACCTCGAGCTTGCGGTCGATCACTTTCACTTTCTGGTCAAGCCCTTCCAGCGTATCGACTCTCTGCTCGAGTTGCTTGACTTCTTTCTTGAGCAATTCGATTTCCTGATCCTTCGGATCGGCGGAAAGCTTCGACTGCGCATGCGCCGGCCCGGCGGGAATAAACACCCCGGTAATTACCGCCGCCAGCAGAAATGGCAGAATCGGCAAAGTGCATTTTCTCATCTCGAAAGCCCCTCATCGTCTTGGGAACTTCCGGATGACCGGTCAGCTCGTGGTTGCGATTGACGGCTCTATTCATGGCGCACCGGATCCTTCCCCGGTCCGGGCTCCTCCCTGAATTTTCAATGGTCGTGGACAATTCATTTAGCGGCTGCTGTTACCCACGACCGGGCTTGTCGAAGCGAAACTTCTCTTTGCGCTCGATTTGCACGACTCGCGAATCCTGGATTACGACCTCTACCGAGCCAAAGCGCACGCCGCTGATTGCGCTTGCGATGCGCCGCAGAATCTCGTCGCCTGGGCCGGGCTCGGGCTGAACCTTGCGCCGGCCGGTAAGAATTGATTCGACTTTCATAATCTATCCTATTAGGTGACTGGACTAATCCCCAAAAAAAAGCAGCCCTGGTTTCAAATCGCGAAACTCAACGGTTCCTTGCCGCTAACTACCGCCTCGACCTGCTTGAGCATGTCCGCGAGCGAAGTCGAGTCCATTATCTTCGCGGTCGCGTCGCGGACTTCCTTCATCACGATTCTAATTGCACAAGTGCGCTCGTCGCGACATTCACGGCATCGCATGTATGCCATCTTGCTGACACATGGCAACGGTGCGATTGGCCCGTCCAGTAGGCGTACTATTTGCCCAACGCTGATCAGCTGAGGATCGCGGCGAAGGAAATACCCGCCGCCCTTGCCCTTCTTGCTCTGGAGGAGTCCCTGGTTCTTGAGTTCGAGCAGGATCAGTTCCAGAAACTTGCGCGGGATAGCTTCGCGCTGGGCCAAATCAGATATGAGCACGGGTCCCTGACCGTATTCCTTGGCCAATACCATCATCGCCTTGAGGGCGTATTTCGACTTTTTCGAAAGCATTTTATCGACGCTTAGTCGATAGGGTCGCTAGATTAAAGATCGAGGCTAACTCAGTCAAGAGCCTCGGATTAAAAATATTTGGACGCTGCCAGACAGAAAATTCCCGCTTCGCTTCAGCGTGCCTTGGCCTTAAGCTCAGCGTACTTGTCGAGCATCGGGAGCACGGTATCGCGTGGGCCGGGCCGCAGCGCGAAAATCAGCCGATCGAGGCCAAGGTCGAGGAATTTTTTGATGTGTTCCTCGTTTGGGCCGACGCCAAACATCGAGACGGGAAGTTTCTTGCGGCCGGCCTTCATCCCCGCTTCGGCAAGCGCTTTGAGGTTGGCGGCGAGATCATAACGCGGGAAATTGATCGGCATCCATCCGTCGCAATACTCGGCGACGCGATCGAACGTCTTGGGCGATTGCGAACCGAGGATAATCGGCGGTCCACCCGCCTGCACAGGTTTGGGAAACGACCAGATCGGATCGAAGTTCACGAACTCGCCGTGAAACTCGGCCGCCTCCTTGGTCCATATTTGGCGCATCGCGAGAACTTTTTCCTTGACGATTTTCCAGCGCCGCTTGAACACCGCGCCATGATTCTCCATCTCCTCGACGTTCCAGCCCGCGCCGATGCCGAAGATCACGCGGCCGCCCGAAATCATGTCGAGCGACGCCACTTCTTTGGCGAGCGTGATCGGGTCGCGCTCGACCACCAGGCATACTCCCGTGCCGAGTTTGAGTTTTTTGGTTACGGCGGCCGCCGCGCCGAGCGCGACGAACGGATCGTGCGTATGCCAGTACTCTTTTGGCAATTCGGTTCCGCCGGGGAAGGGCGTCTTGCGCGACGCGGGTATGTGAGTATGCTCGGGAAAGAACATCGACTCGAAGCCGCGTTCTTCAGCCGCGAGCGCAAGTTCGATCGGCTGGATTGCGTAGTCAGTCGGGAACATCGAGATTCCGAATTCGGCCATGCGATTCCTCCTGGATCAGGCGACAACGGGTCGTCGTCCGCGCCGCGTACAGTTTCATAGCACAACTGATTGGCGAAGCATTTGCGCGCGCTGTGGCAATACTAGTTCTGATGCGTCAGCGGCGACGCGCCCACGACGCGCAGCCTCGCGGTCGA
>CALAOW010000202.1 GCA_937889395.1 uncultured Pseudomonadota bacterium
CGCCGGAGAAAAATCCAATCGTGAAGGTCGAACCGGTCAGCGTGCACGCGTGGGGCACGCGTTTTGACCCCAAGCCGGGCATCACTTAATTGTATGCGGAACCCACCGTGGGTTCCGCACCTCCTTGGGCAGGGGCTGCGGCCCCTGCACCCGCAGTGAGAAGACATGAAAATCTGCGCAGCGCATCTTTTCGCGACTACGCGATGGCAGGGGGTGACCCCTGCACCCGGTGAAAAGTGAAAAGAAAAGATGCGGGCTTCGCCCTGTTAGAAGGAGTTAGTGGGAAGGATGAGATGCGGCTGCTCTTTGTGTCATCCTGAGCGCAGCGAAGGAACCCGGATTCCGCCGCGCCTGCGGCGCGAGATCGCCGCGATCCTGGCCACAGCCGCTTCCAAGGCCAAGCCGGGCATGGCAAGCATAGTTCGAACATGATTCGCGCGGTCATATTCGATCTCGACGGGACGCTCGTTGATACTGAGCCGTTGCATTTCGCGGCCTTCAACGAAGTCTTGCGTCCCGAAGGGATCGAAATCCCACGTGACGAATATTTCGCGCGGCTGATTGGACTTAACGATCACGATTGTTTCGCCACGGTGCTGCGCGAGAATCGGATGGACGCGGGCGAGGAACATATCGCGGGCCTGATGGCGCGCAAAACCGTGGTCTATCAAGCGATGGTTGCGGATCGCGAGGTTCTCTACCCGGGCGCGGAGAAGTTCGTGCGCGAATGCGCGCGACGATTTCCGCTGATGATCGCGACCGGCACGCTGCGCGCCGAGGCCGAAGCGATTCTTCGCCGCGCCGGACTGCGCGAGTTGTTTCTCGACATTATCGCGGCGGAGGACGTCGAGCGCGGCAAGCCTGCGCCCGACGCTTTCATCGCGGCGCTTGGGCGGCTTGGAATTATCCTCGGGCATCGCGATCCGATCCGGGCTGACGAATGCATCGTGGTCGAGGACACGCGGGCCGGAATCGAGGCGGCGCATCGCGCGGGCATGAAAGTGCTTGCGCTATGCCATAGCGCGCCAGCGGCCGATCTGGCGGCGGCCGATGTCGTGCGCGATTCGATTTCCGGGCTTGACCTCGACGAGATTTTGCGCGGCAGGGGCTGACCCCTGGCAGGGGTGACCCCTGCACCCAACGTTAAAACAAAGATGCGGGCGGAGTTTACTCTGAGCGAAGTCGAAGGGCCCTGTTAGGCAGGGGTAAGCGGATAGGCAAGAAGACAGTTTTCACGCAGGGTGTTGAAGCACTTGAAGTCGAAAATTATGGTTGATCCCAATTTTTCAACATCCTGATAGGAGCACGATAATGGCGGCGAAGCTGTACCAGTTTCTCGGCAGCCCGTTCTGCGCCAAGGTGCGCAAGATTCTGGCGTTCAAGGGCGTCGAGTTCGAAGTCGTCGAGGTTGACTACCTGGAGCGCAAGGAATTGCTGATCGCGTCGGGCCAGATAATGGTGCCGGCGGTCACGCTCGACAACGGCGAGACGATCGTCGATTCCGCGCGAATCGCGATGCGGCTCGAGGAGCTTTATCCCGAGCCGACGATTTTCCCCGCCGGATGGCGCGGGATGCATCTGGTGCTCGCCGATTATATCGACAACCAACTCGAGGACGCGCTGTATCGCGTCGCGCTGGCAGACGAACTTGCGATTCACATTCGGGAGGGTGCGGATCGTGCCGCGCTATGGCGTCTGGTCCGCGAGCGCAAGTACGGCGCGGGTTTCGTCGATCGAACTATCTCGGAGCATTCGGCCAACTGGGAACGCGCGCGCGCGGCTCTGGCGCCGTTCGAGGAGCAACTGGCGAGCATGCCGTTTCTGACCGGCAGGATCGGGCTGGCGGATTTCGCGCTCTATGGCCAGTTGTTCTACCTGGCGTTCACCGGCGATCTGAAAATTCCCGCCGACATGAAGAATCTCCGCGCGTTCTTCGGACGGGTCGATCGGATCAGCTCGGTGATCGAGCATTCGAGCGGGTGAACAGAGAGGGTTAGGCTCCGAATACACATCAATTGAATGTGAAACCCACGGTGGGTTTCACGCTTCCTTCGGCAGGGGTGACCCCTGCACCCGATGGTCAGAGAAGATGCGGGACTTCGTCCCTGTTAGAACGGTTTGGTGAGAGGGATCCTAAGCTCTACTTGTCCGAGAGGGCTCTGCGTCACTTCCGCGTTGGTGAGAGAAACACGCACGCGCCTCGCTGACAATAGGAATCGGCCTGCTAGGCGAGTTCGGCGATTGCGGTGGTCAGGAAATGGCTGAAGAGCGCGCCGCTCGAGTCGAGTGCGACATCGTATAGCGACGCGGTGCGACCGGGCACGAACGCCTGATGGCCCTCGTCGGTCAGCGCGTACACTACACAAAGCATCAACGCCAGGTACGGCCGCCGCGCCATCGGACCGCGGACCAGCAGCCAGAAAAGTATTCCGTACTCGGTAAAATGCGCGGCCTTGCGAATCAGGTTGTGGCAGAGGTCAACCGACGCGGCGGTGATTCCGGGCAGCAACCATCGCAGTATCGGGTCGATGATCCGGCTGGTGTTGGCGGCGGTAAACGCCGAGGTCGAGAGCATGAAGATCAACGCGCCCCACACAAACACCGGGATCCATGCGCCGAGCGGAGCGGGCTCCGAGGCCCCCCCTGATAAAGATTTCGATCCCGGCATTTAGTTGGCCGTCGTATTCATGAGCGATGCGCGCCGGGGATTGGAGTCGGAGGTCATGCGGAGATTTCGGGCGGGCAGCTTTTTCATGAAGATGGAGAACGTGTCACACTTATCAGTCATCGCTTTGCGTTACCAGCGGGGCCACGCGCCGCGCAATCTCATAAGGAAGGCCGCGAGATGGAGAAACTGCTAAGCATACAACGATCCCAACCGGCGCCGCCGTGCACGATCGTAATATTCGGCGCGTCGGGCGATCTCGCCAAGCGCAAGCTGATTCCGGCGCTGTACAATCTAGCCGCGTGCGGCCAGGGCATGATGCCGGCGAAAAGCGCGGTGATCGGATTTGCGCGGCGCGAAATGTCGCTCGACGAGTTCCGCAAAAGTGCGCACGATTGGACCGCCCGGTTCTCGCGGCTGAAAGTCGATGAACCCTGCTGGGGGACGTTCGCCGACGGCCTCGACTATCTATCCGGGCTCGACCATCCCGACGGCTTCGCAAAACTTAAAGTAAAACTTGAAGCTGTCGAAAAGGCCCGCGGTATCCCGCCCAATCGTGTTTACTACCTGGCGATCCCTCCCGAAGCGATTGGCGAGTCGGTCGAGCGGCTTGCCCAGGCCGGCCTGATCAATGGGCCGAATGCGCCGAACTTCTCAAGCGTGGTCGTCGAAAAACCAATCGGCCACGACCTGCCAAGCGCGCTCGAAATCAACCGCGTGCTGGTGAAGCATCTCGACGAGTCGCAGATTTTCCGGATCGATCACTACCTCGGCAAGGAAACCGTGCAGAACCTGCTGGTGCTGCGCTTCTCGAATAATATTTTCGAGCGCCTATGGGGCAGCCGCAACGTCGATCACGTGCAAATCACCGTGGCGGAGGCGGAAGGGGTGGGTACCCGCGCGGCGTTTTACGATCGTGCCGGCGCGCTGCGCGACATGGTGCAGAACCACATCCTGCAAACGCTGTCGCTGCTGACGATGGAAGCGCCGGTGTCGCTCGACGCGACGGCGATCATGGACGCGAAGCTCAACGTGTTGCGTACGATCCGTCCGATGACGCTGGAGCATGTGCGCGCGAATACGGTGCGGGCGCGGTACAGCGCGGGTATCGACGCAGACGGCAAGCCGGTGTCCGGTTACATGGATGAAGCGGGGGTCCCCGACAATTCGCGCGCCGAGACGTTCGTCGCGCTGAAGACGTATATCGACAACTGGCGATGGTCGGGGGTGCCATTTTTCATCCGGACCGGCAAGCGGATGAAGCGGCGGGCGAGCTCGATCTACGTTCAGTTCAAGGACGTGCCGCAAATTCTGTTCAATCGCGATTCGGCGGTTCCCGCCAACGCGCTGACGATTCGGATTCAGCCCGACGAGGGTTTTTCGTTCGACGTGATGACCAAGCGGCCGGGGCTGGACCTGGTGCTGCAACCGGTGCGGATGAATCTCAGCTACCAGACCGCGTTCGGCGACGGCGCTTCGCCCGACGGATACGAACGACTCCTGCTCGACGTGATGGACGGCGACCATACGCTGTTCCCCAGCGCGCAGGTCGTCGAGAAGTCGTGGGAGTTCGTGCAGGGAATATCGGATTCGTGGAGCGACGACGCACGGGTGCCGATGGCCGAGTATCCGGCGGGAAGCTGGGGACCGAATGAGGCCGACGAGTTGATCGGCACGGCAGGGCGAGCATGGCATGAACCTTGACCCGGGAATTTTTTCGCGGAGCAGCGGGAGACGGTTCGCGCGCCAGGGCACGCTGCTTGGCACGGATGGCCGCCCTCGGCTAACATCGCTTGCGGCCCGCGGCTGCGCCGGCGCAGCGCCACAAAGCAGCCTCGATGAGACCCAACACCGCTTTGAGCACCCGCGCTTCGAGGCGCGGCAGTTCGGATGATCGCGCGCGGATTAGAGCCCGGCGGCAGGAGTGCCGCTTGACGAAACCATAATTTCACGAGGACCGGAGAGCTGCTTGGCCGACAACAACAAGGTCATAATTATCGGCGCCAACGGCACCATGGGTGCGGGCGCGGGATGCGTATTAGCGGGGGCAGGATACAGCGTCACGCTGCTGGCGCGGACGTGCGAAAAAGCCGCCCTGGGATTCGCGGACGCGCAGAACGATGCGCGCGCGGAAGCGATCGCGGAGCGGCTCTCGGTGGGCGCGTACGACAGCGACCTCGCCCGCACGGTTGGCGAGGCGGCGATTGTGTTCGAGTCGCTGGCCGAAGATCTGCCGCTCAAGCGGCAATTTTTCGAGCTGATCGACAACAGCCGGCGTCCCGACACGATCGTGGCGTCGGGTTCCTCGGGACTGTCGGTCGCGGAAATGGCGCGCGGACGAAGCGATTCGTTTCGCCGCAATTTCCTCGGCGTCCACCTGTTCAATCCGCCGCAGGTGATCGTCGGCACCGAAGTGATTCCAGGACCCGATACCGATCCGGCGGTGGTAAAGGGCGTCGTCGCGATGCTGACGAAACGGCTGGGCCGCAAGGTGATCGTCAGCAAAGATATGCCCGCATTCGTCGGCAATCGGGTCGGCTTCAAGGTCCTGAACGAAACGGCGCAACTGGCCGCCGAACACGGCGTCGCGTTTATAGACTATTTGATCGGGCCGCATACCGGGCGCGCGATGGCGCCGCTGGCGACCGTCGATCTGGTCGGATGGGACGTGCACAAGGCGATCGTCAACAACGTTCATGCCAACTGCGAGGACGAGGCGCACGAATCCTTCGCGATGCCCGCGTACATGAATGCCGCGCTTCACAAGGGATGCCTGGGTAACAAGACGCCCGAGCGTGGCGGCTTCTACCGCCGCGCGGGCAAGCAAGTCTTCGTGCTCGATCCGAAGACCGGCGGGCACGAGAACTACCAGAAACCCGCGCCGATCGAATTCGTCGAAAAGATGAAACAGTTGCATCACGTGGGCCGCTACGGCGAGGCGATGAAGGTCCTCGCCGAAGCCAGGGGCGCGGATGCCGAGATATGCCGCCGCGTCGTGCTCGGCTACGTCAGCTACGCGCTGAACCGCGTCGGCGAAGTGGCCGCGAGTTCGGCCGACGTGGACACGATCATGTCGTACGGCTTCAACTGGGCGCCGCCCACGGCGATCGTCGATTTGCTCGGCGCGAAGAACACGGTGGCGATGCTGGAAAAGCTGAAACTGACGGTCCCCGCGGTCGTCGAACAAGCTGCGGCGCGCGGTGGTAGAATGTTCTCCGGCGGCATACTCGAATACGGCCGGACCTTTGTTGGATAATTCAATTCGATGACCGACAGGAGCGCGCGATGACGAAACCAGCGCCGGTGTACGTATTGGGCGGAGCGCAAACCGACTTTGCCCGCAATTGGTCGAAAGAAGGCAAGCATTTCGTGGCGGCGATGCGCGAGGCAACTTTGGGCGCGCTCGAAGCTACCCGGATCGAGCCGCGCGAAGTCGAAACTGCCCACGTCGGCAACTTCGCCGCCGAGCTGTACGCCAGGCAGGGTCATGTCGGCGCATTTTTTCTCGAGATCGATCCCGCTTTCTCCGGGCTGCCGACGAGCCGTCATGAAGCGGCATGCGCGTCGGGCTCGATCGCATTGATCGCGGCGTCGGCCGATATCGAAGCCGCGCGCTACGACCTGGCGTGCGTGGTCGGCGTCGAACAAATGAAGACCGTCGATTCGACCACCGGCGGCGACATCCTGGGCACCGCGGCGTGGTACGAGCGCGAAGCCAAGGGAATCGAATTCCCGTTTCCGAAACTGTTTGGCCGGCTCGGCGACGAGTACGACAAGCGCTACGGCCTCAAGGATGAACACCTCGCGCACATTTCGGCGGTGAATTATTCCAACGCGAAGCGCAATCCGAACGCGCAGACCCGCAACTGGTTCATGAGCGAGAGTCACGCGCAGCACGAAAGCAAATTCAACCAGGTCATCGGCGGCCGGATCAAAGTCAGCGATTGCTCGCAAGTGACCGATGGCTCCGTCGCAATTTTCCTCGCGTCGGAAAAATTTGCGAGCGCGTGGGCCAAACGCAACGGCAAGACGCTCGCCGACGTTCCGCGCATCCTCGGATGGGGCCATCACACGGCGCCGCTCGAATTCGACACCAAGGTCGCCGAGAGCAGGGACAACGCCTACGTGTTGCCGCATACACGCCAGGCAATTCTCGACGCCTTCAAGCGCGCGGGCATCGCGTCCACCGCCGAGCTCTCGGGAATCGAGACGCACGACTGCTTCACCACCTCCGAGTACATGGCGATCGATCATTTTGGAATCACCAAGCCGGGCGAATCGTGGAAGGCGATCGAGGAAGGCGTGATCGAGCTCGGCGGCAAGCTGCCGATCAATCCGAGCGGCGGGCTGATAGGCGCGGGCCATCCGGTCGGCGCGACCGGCGTGCGCCAGATGCTCGATTGCCATCGGCAGATAACGGATAGCGCGGGCGACTACCAGGTCGAGGGTGCGAAGAAATTTGCGATGCTGAACCTCGGCGGCAGCGCCACCACCAGCTGCGTGTTCATCGTCGGCAAGTAAGCGCGGCGATTTCAAATTGTCGAAGCGGCGGTCCCCAAACGGATCGCCGCGAGCTCCGCTTCAGTTTTGCAGGCGTTTTCGTGGCGCGGTGCGCGTCGCCAGATTCCAGAATTCGCGCGGGCTTACGATCCGCAGACCTTCGGGCTTCTTCTTGAGGGCAAGCATCTCGTGATCGCCGGTTATTAGGACTTCCGCTTTCGCGGTGATCGCCGAACCTACAACCATCAGATCGGCCCGCTCGCTGAGGTTTAAATTCGGTAACTCGCGTGGCTTGGGTTCAACGTGATAGCCGCAAAGGAAACTCTCGATCTCCTTCACTGTATCGGCCGGTACCCCGAACTTCCTGCTCAACACCCGACGCAGTTCCTCGATCACCACCTCCCCGGTCACAAGTTCGTGCTCGCCCAGAATGACGCGCAACACGTCGACGCACAGGCCGCGCGTGCCGAATGCGCTCGCGAGCACGTTGGTGTCGAGGAAGACCCTCACGATATGTGATTGAAAACGTCCTCATCCGTGAGATAACCGTGCGCCGCGGCAAACGGCATCGCGCGCTGGCGCAGCTGCTCGAACCGGAGTTGAGCAAGGTGCCGCTTCAGCGCCGTGCGCATCACTTCGCTTCGCGTGCGTCCTGAACGCCGGCAGACTTCGTCGAGAATCGGCGCGAGATCGTCGTCGAGCCGAACCGTTATAGTGCTTCCTTTCATGTGTGACATAGTAACACATCAGGATCGATGCTCTCAAGCGCGAGGTGGAGCGGCAGGGGGCGGGTTTATTTGGGGGCGCGCGCGTGATGAAATCTTTGGCAGGATCGAAGGGGTGCTGCGGGGAATCATTAGCGTGGAATCGGAAAATATTCGGCGTCACGAGGCGCTTGAATCGCGCGCGCCGGCGCTATCTGCCCCCGCGGTCATGCTCGAGCCTCCGCCGGGCCGCATCCTGGTCAAGGAGGTCAACTGGCTGGGCGACCTGGTGATGAGCACGCCCGCGCTGCGGGCAATCCGCCGCGCGTGGCCGGGCGCGCATCTCGCGGTGCTGATCAAGAAGGAACTGGCGAGCTTCTTTGACGGGGCCCGATGGCTCGACGAAGTGATACCGTACTCGGTTGGGCGCGGTCTTTCCGGGTTTTTCGATCGGCGCAGAATTGTCGGAGAAATCCGCTCGCGGCGATTCGACCTGGGAGTGTTGTTTCCGAACAGTTTC
The DNA here is from genome assembly GCA_937889395.1 of uncultured Pseudomonadota bacterium. Taxonomy (GTDB): domain Bacteria; phylum Desulfobacterota; class Binatia; order Binatales; family Binataceae; genus Binatus. Next base: position 8,390 of record CALAOW010000202.1, read on the forward strand.
GAGTCGGCGTTGTGGATCGCGATGGCCGGAATCCGGCGGCGCGCCGGATTTGTCGCCGATGCGCGCGGCGCGATGCTGACGCTGAAAGCGTCGCCGCCGCCCGAAGCGGTTACCGGCCACCAGGTGAATTATTGGCTCGCGATGGTGCGCGCGACCGGCGTTTGCGTTGCCGAAACCCGCGCCGATGATTTCGGAATCGACGTCCACGGACCGCATCGCGAGCGGATGCGCGAATGGCTCGCGGCGAATCGCAAGCGTCCCGGCCGTCCGGTCTTTGCGATCGCTCCCGCGGCGGCCTACGGACCGGCCAAGGAATGGCCCGCGGACAGCTACGGCGCGCTGATCGATTTGATCGCACGTCGCGAGGACGCCGAAGTCGTGCTGGTTGGCGCGTCGTCGGAGCGCGCGAAGTGCGAAGAAGTTGCGAGGGCGAGCAAATCGGGCGCGATGATCGCAGCCGGGCACACCAATGTCGGCGAGCTGATCGCATTGTTGTCGCTGTGCGACGGGTTCATCGGCAACGATTCCGGCTGCATGCATCTGGCGGGAGCGCTGGGAATTCCGACCGTCGCGATTTTCGGATCTACCAATCCCAGTCGCACCGGGCCGCTGGGACCGAAGACGCGCGTGATTTACCGCAAGCTCGAATGCAGTCCGTGCCTGGCGCGCACCTGCCGCTTCGGTCATTACAACTGCCTGACGCAAATCGAACCGGCGGAGCTCGCCGACGCAATCCTCGCGATGCGCGCGTCGCGTTGAATACTGAAGACTGAAAACTTTCATTCACCGGAAAACCAAGGCATCAAGATGAAACTCAAGGAACTCGCATCGAAGCTGAAACTCGAAATCCGCGGTGACGGCGGCGTGGAGATTTTCGCGCCGGCGCCGATCGAGGCCGCCGGTCCCGGCATGATCGTCTTCGTCGCGAGCGCGAAGTACGCCTCCGTACTGCAATCCAACGTATCGGCGGCGATCACAACCGCCGAGCTTGGGGCGGGCGCGAAATGCGCGACGCTGGTCAGCGCGAATCCATACGCCGACTTCGCCCGCGTACTTGAGATTTTCTTTCCGCCGTACCGCCCCGCGCCGGGAATTGATCCGCGGGCTTCAGTGGCGCTTGACGCGACGATCGGTCCCGACGCGTCGATCGGCGCGTCGGCGGTAATCGGTGCGGGCGTGACGATTGGGCGCGACGCGGTGATTCATCCGAACGTTACGATTTACCCCAACGTGCGCATCGGCGATCGCTTCACCGCGCACAGCCAGGCCTCGATTCGCGAAGGCACGGTGATTGGAAATCGGGTGACGATTTTGAACGGCGCGGTAATCGGCGCCGACGGTTTCGGGTTCGTCGAGGAAAAGGGCGATTTGATCAAGATTCCACAAGTCGGCAGCGTAACAATCGAGGATGATGTTGAGATCGGCGCGAATTCGACGGTCGATCGCGCGATGATGGGGGCGACGGTGCTGCATCGCGGCGTGAAGCTCGACGACCAGGTGCATATCGGGCACAACTGCGAAATCGGCGAGTACTCGCGATTCTCGGGGCACGTGGGAATCTCGGGCTCGACGCGAATCGGCAAATGGTGCCTGTTCGGCGGACAAGCGGGATGCACCGACCATGTGACGATCGGCGATCGCGTCATGGTCATGGCGAAGGCCGGCATCCACCACGACTTGCAAGACGACGCGATCGTCGGGGGCATCCCCGCGGTGGACGTGCGCAAGTTCCGCCGCTACGCCACCGTGCTGACGCGGCTGCCCGAAATAATTCGACGAATGCGCGCGCTGGAGCATCACGTCGGCATCGGCGGCAACGAGGCGTAATAATCGCCGGCGGGCGCTCGAGCGGTGGCATCCTTACGCCGGACTCATCTATCTTCATCTGATTGTGAACGGACTCGCCGACGACGGCCATTTCGCGCAATCGACGGCCGGGTAAGTGTCTGGAAGACAGGAGGTTCCTGGGTGCTCGCGTATTTCCTGATTGCGATTGGCAGTGCGCTCGGCGGGATGGGACGGTATTTTTTTTCGGGCGTGATTACCACGCTCACCGGCGGCACGTTTCCATACGGCACGATGTTCGTAAATATCACGGGATGCCTGGTGATCGGATTTTTCGCGACGCTGACCGGCCCCGACTCGCGCCTGCTGGTCAGTACGCCGGCGCGGCAGTTCGTAATGGTGGGAATCTGCGGCGGCTACACGACGTTTTCGACTTTCTCGCTCGAGACGTTTTACCTGATGCGCGCGGGCGAGTGGATGCCGGCGGCATTGAACGCCGCCGGTTCGGTTCTGCTGTGCGTGCTGTCAGTATGGCTGGGCTTCCTAGCAGCCACGGCGCTTAACCGGGGGGTGTAGCGATGCAAATCCCACGCGATGCGGTGTTGCTCAGAATTTTTATCGGCGAGAGCGAACGCTCGGGCGGCAAGCCGCTGTACGAAGCGATCGTGCTGAAGGCGCGCGAACTTCAGCTCGGCGGCGCGACCGTGCTGCGCGGCCCGATGGGCTTTGGCAAATCCAGCCATCTGCATTCGGCGAAAATCCTGCGGCTGTCGGAAGACCTGCCGATGGTCGTCGAGATCGTCGATAGCCAGGCGAAGATCGACGCGTTCATGCCGGTGCTCGACGAGATGATGGGCTCGGGGCTGATCACGGTCGAGAAGGTGCAGGTACTACAATACGGCGAAACGAAATCGAAAAGTTGAGCCGAGTTTTTCAACATCATCCCAGGAGAGAAGACGTGGAAAAAAAGTATATCAACCCCGATACCTTGCTGGCGCCGCGCGGCTATACGCATATCGTGACGATCGCGGGCCCGGCGAAGTTGATATTCATTTCGGGCCAGGTGGCGGTTGACAAGGAAGGCAAGTTGGTGGGCCCGGGCGACTTGAAGACCCAGATTCGGCAGGCGGCCAGGAATCTGAAAGCCGCGCTGACGGCTGCAGGAGCCACCGCGGCGGATATAGTCAAGACCAATACTTACATCGTCAACTACAAGCAGTCTGACTATTCCGCGATGCGCGAGGCGCGCTCGGAATTGTTCGGGGACAGCGAGCCGCCGGCCTCGACGCTGGTCGGCGTGACGTCGCTGGCGGTCGAGGGGCTGATGGTCGAGATGGAAGCGATCGCGGCGGTGAAGTGAGCGTAGTATGTTATAATTTCTTACAATTTGACGCGTTCTAACAGCAACGTAAACGCTCGTCATATCTCATCGGGGGAAGAGACGATGAACAGTATCGAGGAACGCTATCGCGCGGCGACCGAAAAATCCGCGCAACTCACCAAGCGCGCCGAGCGCGTGATGCCCGGCGGGGACACCCGCACCACCACTTACTATCGGCCCTACCCGCTCACGCTCAAGCGCGGCGAAGGTCCTTTCGTTTGGGACGTTGACGGCAATAAGTACATCGATCTGATTGGCAACTACACCAGCCTGGTTCACGGCAACGCTTATCCGCCAATCGTCGAGGCGGTGAGCAAGGCGGTTCGCGACGGCAGCTCGTGGCCGGCGCGATCGGAGGCGCAGATCGAGCTGGCGACTGTGCTGTGCGAGCGCGTCGAATCTGTGGATCGCGTGCGATTTTGCAATTCAGGGACGGAGGCCGGGATGCTCGCGGCACACGTCGCGCGGCGCCTTACCGGCCGCAAGCTCATTCTGATGGCGCGCTACGGCTATCATGGATCGTACGACGATTTGGAAATCGGGCTGGCCGGTCAGGACGGCGAACGCACGATGCTCGCCGACTTCGGCGAGGCGACTGTGTTCGAGGCGCTGCTGTACGAGCGCGGTTCGGAGATTGCTGCGGTGTTCCTCGAGCCGATCCTCGGCTCAGCGGGCATCGTGGAGCCGCCGGCCGAATTTCTCGGGCGCGTTGCCGAAGCGGCGCATAGCGCAGGTGCGATGTTCGTCGTCGATGAGGTGATCACGCTGAGGCTGGCCGAAGGCGGCGGGCAGCAGATTTTCGACGTCAAGCCGGACCTGACGATGTTCGGAAAGATCATTGGCGGCGGATTTCCGGTCGGAGCGCTCGGCGGCAGCGAAGAAGTGATGTCGGCGTTCGATCCGCGCAATCGCGGCACGATTTTTCATTCGGGCACTTTCAACGGCAATCCAGTCACCTGCGCGGCCGGGGTCGTGTCGGTGCGCGAGCTGACGCAGGCGCGAATCGACAAGATGGCCAAGCAGGCCGAGCGCCTGGCCGCCGAGCTCACGCGCGCGGCGGGTCAGGTGGGGCTGCCGTTTTCCGTGCGGCATTATGGATCGCTGATGAACGTGTTTTTTCTCAAAGAGCCGCCGCCCGCGACGATCGCACGCGAGGACGCCCGCGCGATCGCCAGCTTCCATCTGGCGGCGCTCAATCAGGGTTTGTTTCTCGCGCCCCGCGGGATGATCGCGCTCTCGACCGTGATCACTGACGAAGTCCTCAGCGAGATTTGCGAGCGCGCTGCGAAGGCGATGGCCGACGTCGCGCAAGCCGGCGAGTAGCCGCAAGCATCGGCGTCTCAGTGCAGGAGGCGCGCGCGGCAAGTCCGCGTGCGCACTCCGCATTTTTCACTTTCCCCCTTTCCCCTTTTTCACTTTTTCACTTTTTCACTGCCGGGAGATGCTGTTCACTGTTCACGCCGCCTTCAGTTCCGACGTGCAGTGCGGGCATCGCGTGGCGCCGAGCGGGATCGCGCTCAGGCAATATGGACACTCCTTGGTGGTGGGTGGCGCGGGCTTTTCGCCGACGAGGTGATTCACCCATTTGACGAGTAGAAAGACCGCGAACGCGATTATCAGGAAGTCGATGATCGTGTTGATGAACAATCCGACGTTCAGCGTCGGTGCGCCCGCAGCCTTCGCTGCCGCGATGGTCGGGTAATGCTTCGACGAAAGATTGATGAACAGGTTTGCGAAATCGACTGCGCCGAGCCCCAGGCCGATCGGCGGCATCAGAATGTCGTTGGTAAACGAGGTTACAATTTTCCCGAACGCAGCGCCGACTACGAAGCCGACCGCGAGATCGATCACGTTGCCCTTAATTGCGAACTGCTTGAACTCTGAGAGTATCGACACGATGCGCCCTCCCTTAGCCGGCCAGATTGGCGAGGAGCCTCGCTTACAAAAGCATCGCGGCACTCGGATGTAAACCGGTCGGCAATGCGCGCCGGTCAGGCGCTTTGGATGGACGATTCAGAACCGAAGAGGCGGTCGCGCGCGAGTCGAGTCTCGGACTGATGTCAAGCGCGTCGCGAAGAAATTATAGCGTCGCTACGACAGACGATGACGCAATTTGGGTCATGCCTGCGTTCGCTGCTGCCATTACTGTCCCAAACATGATGACTGAGCAAACGATCGCGGCAAAGATAAAGCCGGCGGTTTTCATGTTCATTCCTCTAACAAGGAATACGAACCGCGGGACCGTTCGTTACGCGAAAAAAAGCCCTTGTCCGCTTGGCGATTATGCCGCCCTGGCTATCAGATCTTTCGCGTCGGGCTGGCTGGCTGCGCCCCTCGGCGTGCCATGGCGAACGTCGGTGGCGAGGCCGAGCTTCTCGAGCGCCAGGATGACCACGTAACCGGCGTCGGGCTGGCGCCAGTTCCATCCCAGACGCGCAGAACCGGGGCGCGCGTGATGGTTACGATGCCAGTTCTCGCCCTGCAACAGATGCATCAGCGCGAGCCATCTTACGTTGCGGCTGGAATCCTGGCCCACCGTGATGCCCGGTTCGGTGTGGCAAACGCTGTTGACGAAGCATTGCGCGTGCAGTGCGAAGCACAAGCGGATCGCGCCCAGCCAGAAAAATGCGGCCGGACTGAAATACAAACCGCCAACGTATGAGAGCGCGAGGATCGGCACCTGGAACCATCGCCAGGCCCGATACGAGAGTCCGCTGAGATCGGGGCAGTAATGAGCGACGTCTGGCTCGTCAGCCTGCCAAAGCCATCGTAGATGCGCCCACCAGAAACCGCCCCAAATCGGGCTCGAGATGTCGTCGGGGGTGTCAGCCTTGGCGTGATGCAGGCGATGGCCGGCGGCCCAACTGGTCGGCGCGCCGGAACCGTTGAACATCGCGAAGAAAATCAGCACTCCGCGCGCCCACGGATTCAGCGTGAGCGAGCGATGCGTGATCGCGCGATGGTACCCGACCGTGGTGCCCAATCCGCCGATGAATACCAGCGCTATCGCGCCGAGCAACACGCGCCATCCGGGAATCGGATAGAGCACGAGTCCAATCGCGGCGGTAACATGAATGAGGCAAATCCAGATCAGGACCGAAAGGTCGCGCCCCGAGGCGGCCTGCCACCATGGCATCTCCCACGGCGCGGACTTTGTGATTTTTTCTGTTTTTGTTGTGCTCGTCGTCGTGAAAGATGCTGCCATTCGTCTCTCCACTAATCGTATTTGCCCGCACCACCGCACACGCCGGTTTGGCTGCACGGATGATGATGCTTCGGCTGACAGGCGCGCCTGCGTGCGCATTCCTGAATGCCGCCAGGATCAGCACATTTTCACTTTTAACCGGAATGCCTTTGCGATTATAAGGCGGGGAGCGGAATGTGCTTGCCGTCGCCTTCAATAGAGAGATTACAGGATAGCGACGCTCTGCGCTACATCCGATTGCATGAACACGGCCAGGCGCGCTTTGTCATTGGCGAAGGCGTGCGGTATGAATCGAGCCACTATGCCATCGCAACTGAAGCAACGAGTTGTACGCGCGTCGAACCTGAATTTCACGGTGCTCGAGATGGGCGAAGGACCCCTGGTGCTGTGCCTGCACGGCTTCCCGGACACTGCTCATTCGTTCCGCCATCAGATGCCCGCGCTGGCGGCGGCGGGATTCCACTGCGTCGCGCCGTTCATGCGCGGCTACTCGCCGACCGAGCCCGCGCCCGACGGCCGCTACGATTCGCCGGCGCTGTCGGAGGACGCGCTCGCGCTGATAGCGGCGCTCGGCTACAAGGACGCGATCGTGTTCGGCCACGATTGGGGCGCAGTCGCGGCATACGGCGCCGCGGCGGCATCGCCGGATCGCGTAAGCCGGCTCGTCACGTCGGCAGTCCCGTACGGCTCGAAATTTTTCGAAGCGATCGTGACCAACTACGCGCAGCAGCGCCGCTCCTGGTACATGTTTTTCTTCCAGACGAAAATTGCCGAGGCCGCGGTGAGTTTCAACGACTTCGCGTTCCTGGAAAAGTGTTGGGCTGACTGGTCGCCGGGCTGGAAATGGGCGCCCGCGGACATGGAAGCGCTCAAGCGATGCTTTCGCGCCAAGGGCACGCTCGAGGCGGCCATCGGCTATTATCGCGCCACGCTGGGGCCGGTGTTCAGCATGCCGGTCGATCTGAAAGCGATGGCGCCTGCGATGAACATACCGATCAACGTGCCCGCGATGATGATTCACGGGCGCGACGACAACTGCATCGGCGCGGAAACGCTCGACGGGATGGAGAAGCTGTTCCCGAAGGGATTGAAGATAGAGCTGGTGCCGGGCGCCGGCCATTTCGTGCATCAGGAGCGCCCCGATCACGTCAACAAACTGGTCCTCAAGTTCCTGAAATCCTGATCGGATACTTTTTGTGTCATGCTGAGCGCAGCGGAAGTGGCGCCGGAGGCGGTCGCGGTTGTGGGGTGAGTCGGGGGGTCAGGTGGAGAGCTGATGGACCAGTTCGATCAGCGATGGGTCCAGCGGGCGGCGCTGACTAACCACCTCGCTTAGCGGAACGCAAACAATTGCGCCCCGCTCTTCGCCAATTAGTGAAGGCACGGCGCCGTCGAGGATGGCCCTGACAGCGCCGGCTCCCATCCGGCTCGCCAGCATCCGGTCCCTGGCCGTGGGCGCTCCGCCGCGCTGGACGTGGCCGATCACAACCACGCGCGCCTGCATGTGCAGTCGGGCGGTAAGGGCCTCGGCGACCGGGATGACGCCTCCGGTGCGCGGTCCCTCCGAGACCACGACGATCGTCGCGCGTTTGCCGCGGCGATGGCTGTCTTCGACACGATCGCAGATGTCGTCGAGGGTGAACGGGATTTCCGGGACGATGACCGCCTCGGCGCCACCACCGAGAGCAACCGCCATTGCGATAAAACCCGAGTCCCGGCCCATCACCTCGACACAAAAGACGCGTTCGTAGGCGAATGCGGTGTCCCGAATGCGGTCGATAGCATCGAGCGCAGTGTTAACCGCGGTATCGAACCCGATTGAGTAGTCGGTGCCCGGGATGTCGTTGTCGATCGAGGCCGGGATGACGAAGACCGGGATGCCAGTCTCGCCGCCGAAGATTGTCGCGCCAATCATCGAGCCCTCGCCACCGACGACGATGAGCGCCTCGATTTGGTGACGTTTCAAGTTGCGGGCTGCCAGCCCTCGGGCCGCGGGGGTGCGGAACTCGACCGAGCGCGAGGTCTCCAGGAAGGTCCCGCCGCGCTGGATCATGTTGGCGACGGAACGAGTGCTAAGCGGCTCGGCCAGGTCGCGGATGAGGCCCTCATAGCCGCGTCTGAAACCGATCACCTCTATTCCGGCGACCGCCGCAATCCGGACCACGGCGCGAATGGCAGCGTTCATCCCGGGAGCGTCGCCGCCGGCGGTGAGAATTGCGATTCGGCGGGGGCGCGAGCCGGTCGGGTCGGAAGATTCATTGCTGGCGTTCATGGAGATGGGGAGTGAGACGCGTCACTCCACCATCGAGACTACCGAGTGGGACAGGCAGAGCCAACCTGAGCCGGAACAGCGTGGCCTCACGCGATAGCGAACCAGAAATGGGAATCGATGCGCGCTAACCTGAGCCCTAACCCATTCCCATGTGGAAAGGTGAGCAATCGGGGGGAACGATCTCTGGTCAGGGCAGCCGCGAGGCTTGCATGCGTTCGAGCGCAGCCCTGGCCTCTTCCGAGGCGTCGCTGACGGTGGGGCCGGAGCTGTCTGCCGCCTTTCTGTAGTGGTTGATGGCGGCGACTTTGTTGCCGAGCGCCTCGTAGGTGCGCGCCACGTTAACCTCGGCCCGGGCGTCAGTGGGGCAGGTCGAGAGCGCATCCTGGTAGTATTCGAGCGCCTTGGAGAAGTCGGCGGCGGAAAATCGGTCGCCGCCGCGCTGGCTCGCAGCCGTTTCCACACCTTTGTCGCATCCGCTCCGAGAGGAGGCCGCGACGCCGGGTGTGTCGCTTAGATTCTGATTCGCCTTAAGGTCTTCGATCTCCTGTTGCTGGTGCTCGAGCTGCGACTGCTGCTGTTCAACCAACCGTTTGGTGGTTTCGATCTGATCGCCCTGGCATCCCGCACCGATGAGAGCAAAGACGCCGAGCGCGAGCGCGAGCAGGATTCGCCTCGCCGGGTTTGTCGCGGGTATGGAAATTACGCTGGTGCTGGATTTATGTTGCATCGCCACCAATACTGGCGGATAGCCGAGCCGTGTCAATGCCGAAGCGCGAGGCGTCCGAGACCGTAAAACAGAAGGGAGAAGCGATGGCGATTCGACATAAAAAAATCCTGGTGAGAATGTCGATGCTGCTGGCGATCGCCGCGCTGTCGATTACTACGACGCGCGCGGTGATAGCCGCGGTCCAAAAGCCTGCGATCAGTGCTGAGCAGGCGCTCAAGCTCCTGCTCGAGGGCAATGAGCGCTTCGTTGCGGGCAAGGTGGAGCATCCCAATCAGACCCAGGCGCAGCGCGCCGAAGTGGCCAAGGGGCAGCATCCGTTCGCCGCGGTGCTGGCATGCTCGGATTCGCGGACGCCGCCCGAGATTATTTTCGATCGCGGGCTTGGCGATATATTCACCGTGCGGGTGGCGGGCAACGTCACCGACCAACTGGTCATCGAAAGCCTCGACTACTCGGTCAAGCATCTTGGCGTGCGGTTGGTGATGGTACTGGGGCATCGCCGATGCGGCGCGGTGATCGCCGCAGTCGAGGGTTATGAGGAAGTTAACAAAGACGTCGGCCCGATGCTCCTAGACTTGTACCCGGCGGTGCGCGCAACCCAGGGCATGCCCGGCGATCCGGTCGAAAATGCGGTGCGCGAGAATGTGAAGCTGGTGGTGAAAACTCTTGCCGCTTCGGGAGAACTGTCGGCGATGGTCAAATCGGGCGAGCTGAAGATTGTCGGCGGCATTTACGATCTCGACACGGGCACGATCGAGATGCTGAAGAACTAGCGCGCACGGCTTCGCGGCGCGGCTACTGGGGCGGGCGCGTCACGACGACGCCTGCGAGCGATGACGCAGAATGGCCGTCCGCCGTTGTTGCAGTAACAGTGACCACGTAGCTGCCGGGCGTAGTATAGGTGTGGAACAGCGCGGTCGGCGGCAGCATCGAGACCTGCCCGTCGCCGAAATTCCAACTGAAGGTTTGGAGCACGGTCTCCGGATCTGTGCTCGATAGCATGAAGCCGACCGTCAGCGGCGCCGGCCCATATCCGGGCACCGGTAAAAGCTGAATCTGCGGAATCGCAGGCAGTATCATGGGCGAGGGCGTCGGAGTCGCTTCCTGCGCCGGCGCGGAAGAACTCAATCCGGCGAGAACCAGCAACGCAACGGCGAACGCCGACTTTGTCATTCTGAGCGAAAGCTGCTGAAGCGAGGAATCTCGACGGACGCTCCTGCGTCCGGCGCCTGCCAGTACGCGCTGCGCGCGAGATTCTTCGCTCCGCTCAGAATGACACAAGAAAAGAGCGACCTTCTTCGAGATCGAACATTTGTAAGTCAATCTCACTGCATGACGATTCCGCCGTCGGGATGCAGAATCGACCCGGTGTAGTAGCGGCCCTCTTCGCCGGCGAGGAACAGCGCGGTGTTGGCGACATCGACCGGCTCGCCCATCCGGTTCATCGGTATGCGCTGCATCAGCGGCGAAAGGTCGGGCATCTCCTGAAGCTCGGCGGTCATCGGAGTCTTGATGAAGCCGGGGCCGATCGCGTTGGCAGTGATATTGAACGGGGCCAACTCGGTGGCGAGCACCCGTGTCAGCATCCAGACGCCGGCCTTGCTGACGGAATACTCGCCGGCGCCCGGGAGGGGGACTCGGGCTGCGGCAGAGGCGATATTTATGATGCGTCCGCCGTTGCCCGCCTTGATCATCGCGTCGGCGCAGGCGCGATCGGTCAGGAACACGCCGTCAAGGTTGACGCTGAGAACCTTGCGCCAGTTGGCAAAGGACTTGTTGCTGAGAAAGGCGATGTCCGGCTGGCCTTCTTCACCGTAATGCGCGTGTGAAATTCCGGCGGCTGCGACCACGATGTTCACGCTGCCGAGGTCCTTCACCATCTGCGCGACCATCGCATTCACCTGCGTCTCGTCGCTGGTATCGACCTGATAGGCGCTGGACCTGCGGCCGAGCTTTTTAACCGCGGCGGCGGTTTCCTCGGCGGCGGCGAAATGGCGATCGGCAACGAAGACGTTGGCGCCCTCTTCGGCGAATCGAATCGCGGTCGCGCGTCCGATTCCGCTGGCGCCGCCGGTGATCAGTGCGTTTTTGTTTTCGAGTCTGAGCACCATCGAAGATACTCCTTGGCAACGGTTCTGGTGCGGTTGTTAGCACGAGGGACGGCGCGCTTCCAGCAAGCGAACAACGAACACGGCGGATTCGCGCGCATGAAAATCTATGCTCGCGATTTGGGGTCGAATAGAATTGGCGGCTATGGCACAAGAGCAAGCGGCTACCGTGCTAACGGAGCCGACCCACCGCTACGTCGAGGTTGAAGGACTCAAGCTTCATTATCTGGATTGGGGTGGCGATCCCGACAAACGCACTTTCGTTCTGCTGCACGGCGGCGCGGCGCATGCGCATTGGTGGGACGGCGTCGCTCCGATGCTGACGCGATACGGGCGCGTGCTCGCGCTTGATTTTCGCGGTCACGGGCGCAGCCAGTGGGCGGATTCGGAGCACTACGGGCCGCCGGCGTATCTGAGAGACGTCCGTGGCCTGATCGAGAGCCTCGGAACGCGCGCGGTGCTGGTTGGACATTCGATGGGCGGGGCGGTCGCGCAGTGGGTGGCAGTCACGCATCCGGAGTTGCTCGACGCGCTGGTCATCGTCGATACGCCGCACGGAGGGCCGCCGCTGTTTCGCCGCCTGATGTGGCGATGGCGCCGGCGATCGCACGGCGGCGTTCGCCCCGAGCTGCGCTCCGCCGGCGACATCATCCGGAAGTTTCGCCTGCATCCGCCCGAGACAAATCTGACGCGGCTGGAAATCGAGCGGCTCGCGATCCTCGGCGCCGAGCAACTGCCCAGTGGCGCGTGGGCGTTTCGCTTCGATCCGGAAACGCGGGTCTGGCGCAAGCATGGCAACCGGATGACCAGGCCGAAGCTCAAGAAGATCGCGACGCCGACGCTGCTGCTGCGCGGCGATCAGAGCGGTCTGGTGAGCCGGTCGCACGTTACGCGGATGCATCGGAAGATTCGCGGATCGGTGCTGAAGGAAATTCCACGCGCGTTCCATCACGTGCCGCTGGACAATCCCGGCGATACCGCGGCAGCGATTATCGAATTCGTGGAGAAGCTATAGTCCGCGGCGTCACGCGCGGAGCAGAAAGTCGCTCAGGTCCATCGCGTATTCCCCGTCGCTGAGCGTCATCGACTTGGGCGAGCGCTTGAGCATCAGCCGCGAGGTGTCCAGTTCCCTGGGAAGCTGGTACACGATGTCCCCGGCACCCATCGAGAACACGCGCACGCGCTCGTCGCCGCGGCGTTCCTGTCCGGCGACATCGTAGGCGCTGACGTGAAATGAGAAGCCGCGGGCGCGAATCAGGGCGCCATCGGCTTGCTCGACGACGCCCACGAAAATCCGGGTGTTGTCGTCCTTGAAGAGCCTGCGATCGATGAGGACGATCCGGTCCCCCTCGCCAAATGACGCCATCGTGCGTTCCTCCTGTGCCCGTTGATTAGCCCGGGCGGGATTCTAGTCGATCGCGAAGGCTAACACGACGCGCCAAGATCTATCGGCGTTCGACCACAACCGCCCGCGTTGAACAACCATCAAGCGCTCAACTGCGTCTCGCTTTGCGCAGCCCATCCCCGCAAGACGTCGCTCAGTTCGCGAGATCGAATCAGGTCCAACCCGAAGCGAATCGGCAACGAACGCGGCAGCGCCTCGACGGCATCGCGGCCACCGGTACGCGCCGCAAGCCGGTCGAGCAGCCGCGAGGTCACGGTCCGGCGCTGCCCGCGCAGTAATTGATCGTTGTACATCTTGACGATCAACTCGGCCGCCAGCCGCACCGCATCCGACATGTTCATCGAATCGCCGGCAAACTGATCGAGCGCCTGCTTGAGCGGGAACTGATCGGGATTCCATACCGCGACCGAACCCGCGCGCATCAGCGTCTCGATACCCGGGGTGGCGAACGAGTAGCCCCATCCCGCCAGCTTGGTGCTGGCCGTAGCCAGCTCGGCGGGATCGAGATTGCCCGCCTGCGCGCGCGCCTGCAAGGCCGCCTCCGTCCAGACGCGGCGCACCCCGAACTCGGTCTTGGCGAGATCGGCAAGGATCATGTCGTCGGTCCACAGCACGTGCCCGGGCATCGAGGCGATCACGATGCTCTCGGCGCCATGGCGGCCGAAAAAATTGATCAGCCGCTCACGGCGGTCATGATCGATCGAAGCAAGCACCGCACCGTCGCGCACGCGGCACACGGACTGCAACGCATCCGCGAGCCCCTTCAACTGAACATCGGCGCGCTTGCCGTCGTTGCCGTTGCCGGTGAGCGACGCGGAAAATCCTGGCGGCAGGCGCAGGAGGGTATCCTCGAACGCGAGGCGCCGGAGTTCGGCGAGGGTGGACTGCGAAATGACGAACTGGCGCGGCCAGCTCGGCAGCAGGCTGAGCCGTCCGAGCATGCACAAGGTGGCGATCGCGGTTAGATCGAGCACGACGGCATTGGCGCGCTCGAAGGCTCCCAGAGCGGCCTCGAGTTCCTCAGGGGAGCCGGTGCAGCACTTCAGCGGCGCCTCGGGGCGCTGCGCCAGGATGAACATGGTCTGCAGATCGTTGAGGTTGATCCGTTCGGCGACCGCGTGGATCGGGACGGGCTTGCTGGCGTAGGTGAGTTCGGCCTGTTTGAGGACGTCCTCGCGCTTGCCGTTGGCGGCGGGATTTTCCTTCCCAATCCCGTTGCCATTGGCGATACCGTTGCCATTTCTTGCTTCGAACATCGAGTCGAAGCTGTCATTCATTTCGCTCCACGGAATCGCGTCGGCGCGCACGTAGCTCACTTCGATTTCGGCCTGGCCGGGAAAGCGCGCCGGCCAGTTGACGAGACAATCCATGTATCGGTAGGCGTACTTGCTGATCATCTGCTTGACGGTCGCTTGGCGGCGGCTGAAGCGGCCTTCTTCCGGCAGCTGAAACCTCTCGCCGGCCTTCTTGCCCTTGAGGGCGCGCGTCATCGGATGTTGCGGGCCGTACTCATCGAGCGTCTCGTCGACATCGTTGGCATCCTCGAGCAGGATCCAGCGCTCGGTGTTGGAATTCTCCTCGACAAAACTGAGCGCGGCGCCGGGCCCGGCGGTATCGAAGTCGGGTATGTGCGGCGTCGGGCCAACCGGTCCGAGCGCGGTCAGGTATGCGCGATGCGAATCGACGCTGCCACCCTGGTGGCGCAGCAATTCGTAAGCGTAGGCAAGCGCCTCGCTGGCGCGGCCACCGTCGCGCATGAATTGCACGGCCGCGCGGCCGAGCGCAGGCGGAATTTCCCGCGCCGAGGGCATCGCATTGGGATCGGCAACGACCAGATCGACCTTGCCCAGACGAGCCGCGACGATAGAGCGCCGCAGTCGGAGCACCCGGTCGTCGGGATGCTCGCGCAGCAGTTCCTCGAGTCCGGCCAACGCAGCTTCGGGATCGTTGCGTTCGAGTTTATCGAGTTGATTGGCGGTTATGCCGGCGTCGATAGCTTGTTCGGGATGCAACTGGCGCGAGATCTCGCTCACGATGTCTTCGCGGCCGAGCCGGCTTGCGCAATCCAGCAACCGACGCGTGTCGGTGCCGGTGCTGCCGGCGGGCGCGAGCGTCTGCCACAGCACAAGCGCGTCGCGATAGCGCCCCAAATCATGGAGCAACGCGGCAAGCTTGCGCCGGCTGTCGGCGGCGGTGTCGGGCGCGATCTCGGACAGAGCCTCGTCGGCAAACCTGGAGGCCTGATCGAACTTGCCCTGGGCCAAACGGAGATTGGCGCGCAACGTCTGCATCGTGACCTTGGGCAGTCGCGCCTCGGAAATCGACCCCAACAGCGCGTCGGCCTCGTGATAACGCTCGAGCATGGCAAGCGCTTCGACCGCGGATGCGACCGCGAAGGGAAGATCGCCCGCGGGAATCGCCTCCGGCCGCGAGATCGAGCGCATCAGCAGCTCGGTAGCCTCCTGCAAATCGCCGGGTTCGTCGCGCTCGCGGAGCGTGACCGCGAGATGGTAATCGATGTCGTCGCGACCGCCCACGGAGGCGGCGCGGCGCAGCACCTCGACAGCCTCGGTCAGGCTGCCGCGCGATCGCAGAACAATCCCGTACTCGCACAGGCCGTTGGCATCCTCGCGCTGCAAGCCATGCGCCTGTTCGATATCTTTGCCGGCGCCGTCGGTGTCGCGCAGCGCGATTCGTGCCTGCGCGCGTCCCATCAGCGCCTGCACTTCGCTGGACGCCAGGTGTTCGGCCTGCGCTAGCGCGAGCGCCTGAGTGAAGCAGCTTTCGGCTTCGCGGACGCGGCTCCCGTCGTTTTGCGTTGGCGATTCGGTCGAGCCAGCCCCGCCGGCTTCCAGTTCATTGAGTAGAATCGCCTGTCCCAGGACCAGCCACGGGATCGAATTATTCGGCAACGCGGCGCTGGCGAGGCGCGCATAATACTCGGCGCGATCGAAGCGCGCGTCCAAGAGCGCGCGGCGCGCCATCACGACCGCGACTTCCGGATCGGATGCGAGTTCGGGCGCGACGGTTTCTTCCAGCGCCCTGGCATCGAGCGACTTGGGCGCGTTGTTCAGCCACAACGCAAGCGCGCGGCCGCTGGAGGGAAACTGCATGCGCAGCTTGTCGGCCAGCGCGAATGCGCGTTCGCGCTCACCGAGCAGTTCGTGGGCGAGCGCCTCGTTGGTGCAGGCATTCTCCTCGTCGGGCTGCAACGATTTCGCCGCGATGAAAAGCATCGCCGATTTGCGCGGCTCGCCTTCCTTCAACCACGCGGCGCCAAGATACGAGAGCACGCGGAACTTGTGGGTGTTCGACAGCTGGCTCCACTTCTGCTCGCGCAGTCTGCGCAGGGCGAGCCGGGCCAGTTGATATTGGCGGTTCTCGAGAAGCGCTGCGGCGGCGGAGATCTCCTCTCCCAGCGCATCGGAAGGTTCCACCGCCGCGGGCTCGCATCGGGCCTCGAGATGAACCACCGCATCGGCCCGGGTCAGGGCCTGGCGCTTGGCGGCGGTCCCAAAATCGGTGAGGATCTGGGGATATTCGTCGAGCAGTTCCTCGATGTCGTCCCAGGTCA
The DNA here is from genome assembly GCA_937889395.1 of uncultured Pseudomonadota bacterium. GTDB lineage: Bacteria > Desulfobacterota > Binatia > Binatales > Binataceae > Binatus. Next base: position 24,847 of record CALAOW010000202.1, read on the forward strand.
GGACCTCGATCGCCGAGATGCCGTCTTTGCGGTTCGCACGGTTGAGATCAAACAACGAACGCTGCAAGCCCTCGGGCTTGGCGGCCGTGGTCGCGATCACGAAGCGCCCGATTGGGAGCTTCAGGCTCGCGGCCCGGTCCACAGCGTCCTTGATCTCGGCGAGCGTCAGGTCGTTTCGCGAAGCGCTGAGATCGCACTTGACGGCGGCGAGTCGCGGGCGTCCACTGATCTCGATAAGGTTGATTCCCTTCTCGGCGCGTTTGGGGTCGCGGAAGCGCTCGAGCTGAGGAAGCTGCCAATGACGCCGCAGGAGCTTCAGACAGAGTCTTTCGAACTCGTCTGCGCTCCTAGGCAGCGGATATTCGGGGGCAAAATTTGCCATAGTGTAACATTGTTTAACACAATGTCGGCTAGGTAGGAAGCCCTCAAACGTCGTGGCGAAAGTCACTTTCGGCAGGCAAAGGCCGCTGATAAGATGACTTTTTTACCATGCTTAGTCTCGACAACCTTTCCAAGTCCTACGGCGGCCGCAAGATCCTCGACGGGGTGAGCTGGTCGATGGCCGACGACGGGCGGGTGGGCCTGGTCGGGCTCAACGGCGCGGGCAAATCGACGCTGCTCAAGATGATCGCGGGAGTGATCCCGCCGGATTCGGGCCGAATCACCCGTCCGCAACGCACCCGCGTCGGATACCTGGCGCAGGACGCTCCGGAGATGGGCGGCAGGTCCGTGCTGCGCGAGACGCTGGCGGCGCTGGACAGGATGCAGGCGCTCGACCTGCGGCGCAAGGAAGTCGAGCAGATTCTTGCCCACGAGCATTCCGGGCCGGCGCACGACGCCGCGCTCGAGGAATTGGGCGAGGTGCTGACCGAGCTCGAACGGCACGACTTTTACAGCGCCGAAAGCCGCGCCACGTCGGTGCTGTTCGGGCTGGGCTTCACCGATGAAGACCTCGGCCGCGACGTCGTCGAATTTTCGGGCGGCATCCGGATGCGAATTGCGCTGGCGAAACTCCTGCTCGACGCGCCCGAGTTCATGATGCTCGACGAGCCGACCAATCACCTGGATATCGAGGCGCGCAACTGGCTCGAGGACTATCTGTGCGCATACCAGGGCGGGATCATCCTGGTCTCGCACGATCGCTATTTTCTGGACCGCGTCACCACGCGCACCGTCGAAGTGTCGCGCGGGCGGCTCACCGAATACGTCGGCGGCTACTCGCGGTACCTGGTTGCGCGCGAGGAACGCTTCGCGCTCGAGATGGCGACGTTCGAGAAACAGCGCCTCGAAATCGAGCACATGGAGAGTTTCATCAGCCGGTTCCGCTACCAGGCGAGCAAGGCGCGCCTGGTACAAAGCCGCATCAAGCAACTCGACAAGCTCGAACGCCTCCAGCCGCCGGAAGGAGCGCAGAAGCCGCCCGCGATTTCGTTTCCGAAATGCGAACGGAGTACGCGGCGGGTTTTCGAACTGAAGGGCGCGGTCAAACGTTACGGCGCGCTCACGGTTTACGACGGCGTCGATCTGACAATCGAGCGCGGCGCGCGAATCGCGCTGGTCGGTCCGAACGGATCGGGAAAATCCACGATGATGAAGCTGCTGGCGGGCGTCGAAGCGATGACCGGCGGCGAGCGAATCGTCGGCGCCAGCGTGCAGGCTGGATACTTCGCGCAGAATCTCGCCGAGTCTCTCTCATATGAAAAGACCGTGCTCGAAGAACTGAGCGACAGCGCGCAAGGCCGGACGATGGGGGAGATTCGATCGCTTCTCGGCGCGATGCTGTTCTCGGGCGACGACGTGTACAAGCGCGTCGAAGTGCTGTCGGGCGGCGAGCGCGCGCGCCTGGCGCTGGCGAAGGTGTTGGCGCGGCCGAGCAATTGCCTGTTGCTCGACGAGCCGACCAACAACCTCGACATCATCGCGAAGGACACGCTGCTCGACGCGCTCAGGCGATTTCCGGGTACCGTTATAATAGTCAGCCACGATCGTTTCATTCTCAATGAGCTCGTGACCGAGGTGCTCGAAGTCGGCCAGGGCCATGCGATTCGCTACCTCGGCAACTACGATCAATACCTCGAGAAGAAGGCGCAGACCGACGCCGCGCCGTCGCCATCGTCGCAGCCGACGCGGTCCGGGCCGGTGCAATTGCGCGATACGCGTGGCAACAACGGAAATGCGTCGCGTCCAAAGAAAGCGGAACCACCCAAGGACGCTCAGCCGGTGAAGGCCGGGCATCCGGCAAATGACGATCGCGACGCGCTTCGCAGGCGGGAACGAATCGCGCGCCAGCGGACTCAGATCGAAGCCGGAATCGAGCAGCGGGAAACCGAACGCGCGGCGCTCTCCGCCGAGATGAACGATCCCAACTTCTATCTCGCGCGAAAAGACGCCGACGATCTGATCGCACGCTACGAACGATTGGGCCACGAGATCGAAAAGCTATACGCGGACCTGGTCAAGTTCGACGAAGCCGCGTCCGCGTGACCGCGCGCGGGCAAGCGCTACCGGCAAGAGGTTTTAGGCGTCACCCGCCACGCCTGCACTGGCAAGGCGATGGGTCGCGTCACTGAGACTACTTCTTCGCGAGCGCTTCCTTGGCGAGCTCGCTGGCGGTTTTGCCGTCAAGGGCGGCGCCGAACTTGTCGCGCAGCGCCTTCATGATCGGGCCTATCTGCGATGCGCCCGCCGCAATCGCAGCCGCGATTTCCGCGCGCACTTCGTCGGGCGAGGCCGCGGCGGGCAAATATGACTCGAGGACCTTGGCCTCGGTCTCGTTCTGCTCGATCAGATCCTGGCGGGCCGCTTTGCGCGCAAATTCCAGCGATTCTTCGCGCTTGGCCCGCTCGCGCTTGATTATTTGGATAATCTCGGCGTCGGTGGGGTCGCGGCGAACGTCTTTTTCGAGACGCGAAATCTCGGACAACACGCCGCGCAGCGCCATCATGCGCAGCTTGTCGCCGCTCTTCATCGCGGCCTTGAGATCGCCCTGAATCTTACCTTTCATCTTTTCAGTGATCTTTTCAGTGACGCGAATCTACGTTGTGTCAACGCCGGGAAAACCCAACGCGGTCCGCGTGGGCGCGATTCCTGTTCGCGTATTCAGTGACGCGAATTTGCTTCGCGTCACGGCGATCAAACCCAACGCGGCAAGCGTGGCCGCGATTCCCTTTTGCGCGAATGGCTATAGCAACTCCAATAGCTACTTCGCCCGAATAGCTACTTATGCGCGGCCGCCGCGGCGCCCTTGGTCTCGACATCCTGCCATTTCGGAGCTTCGACTTCGGCCCATTTGCTACCGTCGAGACGGTAGTTGAATACCAGTATCTTTTGCTTGCCGGTCGCCCTTCCTTTGCCCTCGCCGCTCTTGGACGGCATGTACTCGGCCGCCTGCAGCTTGGCGAGCACGGTCCAGTGTCCCTCCTTCATCGCCGGCAGATAGGTGAACTTTGCGTGCTCGAGATCGACGTACAGCTTGCCCGACGCCTTCTTCTCGCTCTCGTCACTCAGATAGCTATCGGATTCGCTCGCGACAGTGTCCATCAGCGCCTGTTGCTGCGCCTTGGGAATGGGATTCTGTTTGCCGGTACCAGCAGCACTCGGACCGGCAGCACTCGGACCGGCAGGACCGCCGTTCTTGTAAAGATCCTTCTTGACTTCGATCGCGCGTGCGCTGTTGGGCGCAAGAATCGCCGCGACAATCAGCCCCGCCACCATCAGAGCAGTACACGGTTTCGCAGCCATCTTTCCTACCCTCCTCGGCTTGGGCTTATATCACGGCTTCTCCGGATAAGCACGACTGCGACAGTGAAAAGTGAGAAGCTCATCGAATAGCGTTGGCCTCGATCAAAGCAAAGCGTATCGGCACCAGGACCCAGCTTTCGACGGCAAGTCCGCGGTGGCGGGCCGGCACAAAGCGCCATCGCGACCGAACTGTTTCCAGCGCAGCGTCGTCGAGCGTGTCGAACCCGGAAGAATCCGCAACTTCGGCGCGCTCTACGGAACCGTCAGCGCCGACCAGCACACTGACCGTCACGGTGCCCTGCTGCGCCCGCCGGCGCGCGATGGCAGGGTAAGCGGGGGGAGGATTTCTCGCGTAATCGGCGTGGGCGATCGAATTTGGATCGCCACCGTCGCCGCCGCCGTCGCCGTTGCCGGCACCTGCCGCCGCGGTGCCGCCTGGTCCGGCACCGATGCCGGAAACGGCCGCCGAAAAAGAACCAGACGCGCCGCCCGGTGAATCATCACGATTTTGCGAATGCTCGTCATGCTCTGAATGGGCATATCGCGCGGGCGCGACCGAGCGCAGCGGCGCCAGCCCGGCGACTTCGGAATCCGGTTCTACAATCCGGCGACGCGGCTGCCGAGCGGCCCGCGTCGGTGCCGAGCGCATCGTCGCATCCGCCAGCGTTCGCTTAAGCATCCCGCTCTCCGCATGAATCGACGGGGCCTCGGATGCGCCAGCGCGCGCGCCGCCGGGTCCCGCAGGGCGGTCTGTCCCTTCGACGAGATAGGCGAGAACCCAATCGCCGGGCAGGCTTGCCACCGGCGACGCGAAACACACAATCAAACCGACAATCGCCGCGTGAGCCGCGATCGAAGCCGCAAACGACGCCACATGACGAGTCGCGCGCGGCTCGGTCGCATCGCAGGAAAGTTGCGATTTGTGCTGTTCGTCGTCCACGTCGTCCGGCCGAGGCTTCGCGGATCGGAATGGAAGCGGCCAGGAGCGACGAACGACTACGCGGCAGTACGGCACCGGCAGTAGTCACTGAAAAGACTCCTGAAGCCTCCCTCTCCCGCGAAGGTTCCTTCGGCTCCATCGATTCACCCGGTCGCCTGACTCGACGAGCGCCGCGATTTGTTCGTGGCGACGCTCAGCCTTACAGTTGCGGGGCAGCGCCGGTCTCACACCGGCTTCCCCGGGCGAATCTCAATGAACACTACGCGCCTTGAGCGCCAAGTCAACCGCCGCAATTCATACTACCCATTGTGGTCCGGCGGAGGCTGTACTCCCATCGGTAGTTTCGTTCCGTCAAAATTAATTTTTCGCGAAGCAGATGTCGCCCGATGCTGAGTCATGCTTGTGATGGTGAAGTTGCGTCCGATGATTCCGAACGGCTGCGTGCGGCGCGGATGCGTTCGAGTGAATAGAGCGCGCGGTGCAGATTGCGCTTTACGAGTCGTTCGTAGCGGACGAGTTTATCCACATCCAAATCGCTCGGAAGGACAAAGGCGTCGAGTCCGGCGCGCCGGAGCTTGCGAGCAGTGCGCCGACGAATGCCGTAGTTGTCATAACCCATCGTGGCCAGCAGCGATTCGCTGGGCGTCTCAGTATCGGCGTCGCGGCTGGAAGCGTCCTCATCGAGCCAGGATTCGCGGCATTCGTAGCGCAGCACTCGGCGGATCCGCCAACAGCATGCGGCGACCTCGTCGACCAGGATGCGCTCATGGGCGGATTGCGGCTGGAAGTCTTCGAGCAAAGCGTCGAGGAGCGAATTGAATTCCTCGACGCGAACCGGGCCGTCGAGTTCGGGGTTCACGACGTCGCGCGCGAAGAAACCGTGCTTGAGCGCGTTGAGACACGCAACGGCCTTGCCCTCGGGTGAGCGCGGCCCGGTACATTTCTTCGCGTTGGCGCGGCGCGCCGCAAGCTGGCGCGGCGAAAGCGCGGGCAGCCCGCTTTCGGGCAAGGCCAAGGCCGGCGAGGGTAGAGCATGCTGATCGTTGTCCATATCAGTACGCGTAGCACGCCGGGCGCGGCCGGGGCAGGCTGAAATAGTTCATCCCTGAGCAGGGGTGACCTCCTTCGGCTTCGCTCAGGACAGGCTCTGCACCCAGTGTTAAAACAAAGATGCGCGGCTTGAGTGTGAAGTCGACCGCCAACTAGTGTCGAGCCAGTGAAACGCGCGAAGAAAAAATTTGCCAAGCTCAATCACTTGCTGATCGCCGTGCGCGACGCGGCGCGATTGTCTGACGCGCCGCGCATTCGGGGAATCACGGAAAATTAGGTCCCTCACCCGCCGCGCAAGGTCTCGCGTCGGCCGTGTGTCTGTGACACCTCCCTGTCAGGAGCGGTGTCACAGACACGCGGCAAGGAAGGAACCGGGGTCCCTCGGCTACGCTCGGGATGACACAAAGAAGACCCAGCGCCGGGATTCTTCCCCTTCGGCGGCGCTCAGGGCTTCGGCTGGTGGAAGCGGAGTTATCCAGAAGCGCTCAAGAATGACACAAAAAAAGTTCTAACAGGCCGTCAGGCCGCATCTTTTCTCCTTCACTAAGGTGCAGGGGCTGGCCCCTGCTTTTTTATAGCGACGCGCTCGCTTGAATCTAATTGCGCACGCGATTAGCGTCCGGCGCATGGCAAATGAAACGTCGCAATCCGCTCGCGCGCCGCTTGGATGGTTTCTCACCGTTATGACGGTGCTGTTCGTCGTGCTTGCGCTTTCCGATTTCACCAAGGCGCTCCAGTTCGCGCATAATCCGGCGGTCGGGGGGCTGGTGGTCTTCGGGCACAAGTTCCACGGCGTCGCGAACAACCTCGTGCTCGGTCCGCTGTTCGGCATCGTATTTCTCATCTACGCCCACGGCATCTGGAACCTGCGCGCGTGGGTGATCCCACTTTCGATCGTCTATGCGTTCTACGTCCCCTACAACCTGGTGCTGTTCTGGTACACGCATCTTGAGGGGGATCGATCGATTGGGTTCATCGTGATCTATCTGGCAATCGCGCTGACCGGTTCGATCGGCACCGCGATCTATCTCGCCTATCATCGCGAGCGGCTGAGCTGACCGTCGCGCGGCTGAATCCAATGATTTTTTGGAGTTGACGGCGGCAGCGCACAGTTTTAAATTGCAACTATGAAAATTTACGATTTCACCGGGGCTCCAAATCCACGCCGCGTGCGCGTATTTCTCGCGGAAAAAGGCATCAACGTTCCTCTCGTGCAGGTGAATCTCGCTACTGCCGACAATCGCAAGCCCGAGTTCCTGAAAATTAATCCGATGGGCGGGGTGCCGGTGCTCGAACTTGACGACGGCACTCATATCGCGGAGTCGGTGGCGATTTGCCGCTACTTCGAGGAAACCAAGCCGGAGCCGCGCCTGATGGGCGTGGATGCGAAGGACAAGGCGGTCGTCGAGATGTGGAACCGGCGGATGGAGTTCGAAGTATTGATGATGACGGCGGGCGCGTTCCGCAACACCAGCGATTTCTTCAAGGGACGCATCCCGCAAGTCAAGGAATACGGCGAGATCTGTCGAAGCGCGGCAGTCAAACGGCTGGAATGGCTGGACACGGTGCTGGCAGATCGCGAATTCATCGCGGGACCGCGCTACACGATTGCGGATATCACGGCGCTGATCGGAATCGATTTCGGCCGGCTGACCGGAATCAAGGTCCAGGAGAATCAGAAGAACCTCGCGCGATGGCATCAGGCGGTATCGAGCCGTCCCAGCGCCAAGGCATAGGGCCGAAGAAGGAACCTTGAATCGCGTGCGAAGAATGCGCGCTGTATAAGGACCCTCACCTTGATCCTCTCCCTTGCAGGGAGAGGGGACAGAGTTTCAGCGCGAGGCGGACGGGGCGAGAGCCGCCGCCGCCGGCGGATATATCGGCGTGTAGATCCGGTACAGCATCAGGTAAACGATCACTCCGGTCACCGAGACGTACATCCACAGCGGGAAGGTCCATCGCGCGATTCGGCGATGGCGCTTGAACTTGCCGCGGAGCGCGAACCAAAGCGTCGCGAATATAAGCGGCACGATTGCACCGGCCAGGATCACGTGCGGAATCAGAATCGCGAAGTACAGCGACCGAACCCACCCTTGGCCGCTGAAGCGCACGTTTCCGACGTGGTAGTGATAAACGAGATATGACGTCAGGAAAGCGGCGGAAAAACCCATCGCGCCGATCGTGCATGCGCGATGCGCTCGCACCCAGCCGTTCCTGATGAAGACGAATCCCGCCAGCAGCAGAATGGCGGCGCATCCATTGAGGATCGCGTTGAGCGGCGCCAGTGAATGGTAGGAATCCAATCAGGTTGCCAAGTTTTTCACTGTTTTAATGCTGAGGGACTTGCTGGGCCGGCGGCGCGACCGGATTTTCTTCCATCTCGGCCGGATTCGTCTCCCCGATCTTGTGCTCGGACTTCGTCCACATCCGCGCCGTCAGATCGGGCAGCAGCATGAGGCACAGAAAGGTGACCAGCACTACCGGAACTATCGCGATGAGCGCCAGCGCCTTTTTTTCCATCGCCAGATGCATCAAGTACATCGCCGCCAGCACGGCCTGTGCCCCCGCCAGCGCGATCAGCAGGCCGGCTTTGGCGACTTGCGGCAGACCCGTCGCATACACGACCAGCTCGATCCCGGTCAAAATCGCCAGGTAGATAAAAACCGCAACGTAGTTCGGCCCGCTAGGATCGGCCTCATGCCCTGAAATCGCCACTTGCGTCGTCATGGCTTGAATTTCATCTCCGGACCGTA
>CALAOW010000203.1 GCA_937889395.1 uncultured Pseudomonadota bacterium
CTCAAAATCCTCCGTGCGCAAGCATGTGCGGGTTCAAGTCCCGCCCTCGGCACCAACAATTCCCCTCCAATGGTCGGGGCGCTCGGCGCCATGAATTTGCGGTTTTGACTCAAACCGATTTTGAGTTCTCCGGATAACGCGGTGGCTGAGCGGTTTTTGTAGTCTCGCGGCCTATGTGGTCTGCGCGACAAGGCCACCGACGAGTTCATAGGCGTAAAGCCCTGGGAAGCGAAAAGCTGACTCTGGAACTATGCTAATGTCTAAAATAGAATTTCTCGTGGAGAAACATAGGGCCATGAAAGTAACGAGCGACGACACGGCGACTAAAGATCGCTGTTCATCATGCGGCGGGTTTGTTGAGCTGTGCGACGGTTGCGCTATCGTAACTTCATCGCCGAAGAGACGCACCAAGCTCGTCACGCACCCGCCCGGCTCGGGCCTACAAATCATCGGCGCGAAAAAACCGCTACTCCCGAAAGCCAAGCCGCAGCACTGACGCCGGCGCGGGGCGGCTCGACAGACTGGGGCGCGCAGGATGATCGAATTCTTGCGCTTCGGCCCTTTGCAGCGCGATTAGGGGCCGACGGCGGGCGAGGCGGCGCCAGCCGAGCATCTCTATAGTCTCGCAGCTCGTGGTTTGCCCATACTTGGGCGTGAACAGCGAACGAATCGCAGCCGCGATGCGTCAGCCTGCGATCCTGGCCGTAGTATGGATCTGCGCGCTCCTGATGTTGACGGGCACTTTGACCAAGATGCCCGGGAATTGGCAGCGCCGCGACTTCTCGAACTATTACGAGTCGGCGTGGGCGCTCCGGCATGGGATCGATCCATATTCCACGGATTTGACGCCGCTCGGCGCCCAGCTCGGCCTGGAGACCGGCGGCCTGCTTCACGCTTCCGAGACGCCGCCGTTTCTACTTTGCTTCGAACCTCTCACCCGGTTGCGGCCGCGGGTCGCATTCTGGATCTGGACCGCGATCAACTTTTCGGCATTGGCAATCGCGATGTACCTGTTGCTTGCGCATCGACGCGGGCTTTCCGGGAGCACGGCGTGGTTGCTGGCGGGACTGATTCTGATGTCGGCGCCGGTGAATTTGAATTTTTACTGGGGACAATCGCAGCTCATAGTCCTGGCTCTGATGGTAGGCGCAATGCGCGCGATGGAACGCGAGCGCGACGGCGCCGCAGGCTTGCTGATCGCATCGGCCGGGCTCTTGCGGGCATACCCGCTTCTGCTCATCGGCTATTTTGTCATTCGTCGGAAATGGCGGGCGGTTGCGTTCGCGGCGGCTGGAATCGCAGCAGGAGTATTGGTAACTGTCGCGGTTTTGGGTTTAACCCAAACTCTCAGCTTCATTTACGGTGCATTGTGGCTCACTGACTATTCAGTAGTGAACCGGGTGGATAATCTTTCGCTCGGACCATTTGTATCGCGGATGTTCTGGGCATTGACCGGTACCGCGTCCGGCTCATCGACCGATTGGATCAGACGCGCCGGCATCGCCGTTGCGGACCTGGTAGTACTTGGAATGACTATTCGCGCGACGCTGGCGGATACGAACCGCCGCGATCCCGACTGGAGAATCTACTCACTGTGGATCGCGACCTCGATCATGCTGTCGCCCGTCGGATGGCATCACTATCTAGTGTTACTGGCTATTCCGTTCGTGCAACTGGTCGCGTCCGCGGCGGACGGGCGGTCAAGCTCGCGGGCCGTCTGGATGGCGGCGTTGGCCTATGCTCTCAGCGTGGTTTCGCTCCGCGTCTTCAACCGCTTCCTGATACCGCCGCCGACCGAGTTCCAGCTCATCTTCCCATCGCTGGCGCGTGCGCTCGAGGAAACCAGCTTCATCGCTTTACTGACGGGATACATCGCGGCCTATTGGTTCGCGACCGATCACCCCCGCCAAGTTCCTGCGACTCAATAAACGAGCAGTGCTATCGTGGTTGCTGGCAGCCAGCGTCGAGAGAAGGAGGCATGAGCGATGCTCTACATTGCATTCATCAAGAACAGACCGGGATTCGCGACCGACACCGACATCATCGCAAAGTCGCGGAAATGGTGGAACGAGGGCGCCAAGCCGGCCGGGTTGAAGACCATCGGCTTTTACGGAGCGCTGGGCAGCGATACTCGCGACGTGATCGTGTTCGAGTCGTCCAATCACGACGACATCCGCACGATGATCGAGTACTGGCGCGAGGTCTCGTTCGAAGTCCATCCTGCCGTCGATATGGCGCAAGTCTTCCACGCTCAGGGCATGGACGTCTCCTAGCAGCTGCCAGATACCGCTGGACCGCGAGTCACGCTACGCGCCGCAACACGACCATCGCGTGTCCCGCGAGGTGAACCCGCTCTTCGAATGAGTACGATCGTACGCGCTGCGGCGCCGTCGCATCCGAGGTGTCGAGGATGATCGTCCACTCGCGCCCCCATTTTTTCGGCGCCAGCTTGAATTCCATGGGCTCGCGATATGAGTTGAACATCACAAAGAAGCTGTCGTCGACAATTCGAACGCCGGCGCGATCTCGTTCAGTTATCGCGTTTCCATTCATGAACGCGCCGAGCGTTTTCGCGTATCCTACCCCCCAGTCACCGGAGGTCATCTCGGCGCCGTCGGGCCGGAACCATTCGAGATCTTTCAGCCGCCTGCCCTTCGCCGGGGCGCCGGTGAACCATCCCGGGCGCCGGAAGATCGGATGCTCGCGGCGGAGCCGGATCAGCCGCCGGGTGAAATCGATCAGCGTCGCGTCGGCGCTATCCCAATCGATCCATGAAATCGGATTGTCCTGGCAGTAGGCGTTATTGTTGCCGCGCTGCGAACGTCCGAGTTCGTCGCCGGCCAGTATCATCGGTACGCCCTGCGACAGGATCAGCGTCGCAAGGAAGTTGCGCTTTTGCTGCTCGCGAAGCGCACGAATTGCGGAATCCTCGCTCGGTCCTTCGACGCCGCAATTCCACGATCGATTGTGACTGTCGCCGTCGCGGCTATCCTCGCCATTCGCCTCGTTGTGCTTTTCGTTGTACGAAACGAGGTCGGCGAGCGTGAAGCCGTCGTGCGCGGCGACAAAGTTGATGCTGGCGAGCGGCGCGCGGCCGCCGGCGCGGTACAGATCCGAACTGCCGGTGACGCGCGATGCAAACTCGCCCATCGAATCGCTCGCACCGCGCCAGAAATCGCGCACGCTGTCGCGGTATCTGGCGTTCCATTCCTTCCAGTTGACCGGAAAACCGGCGACCCGGTAGCCGCCCTCGCCGAGGTCCCACGGCTCCGCGATCAACTTGGCCGTCGATATAACCGGGTCCTGCGCAATCGCCGCAAAAAACGGGCTGGCCGCGAATTCGCCGCGCGGTCCGCGCGCAAGTGTGGTCGCAAGGTCGAAGCGCAGTCCGTCCACGTGCATCTCGAGTATCCAGTAGCGCAGGCTGTCCATTACCATTTGGAGAACCCGCGAGTGGGTCATGTCGAGCGAGTTCCCGGTCCCCGTGTAATCCTCGCATCGGCCGCTGCCGTCGGTGCGCAGCCGATAGTAAGTCGCGTTGTCGATTCCGCGAAAACAAATCGTCGGTCCGCGCTCATTCCCCTCGCCCGAATGGTTGTAAACGACGTCGAGGATCACCTCGATTCCCGCGCCGTGCAGCGCCTTTACCATCGCCTTGAATTCCGTGACGCAACTGCCGGGCGCACTGCCCGATGCGAAGCGGATGTCCGGCGCGAAATAGCCAATCGTATTGTATCCCCAATAATTGCTCAGGCCGATTTTGGACAAGCGGCGTTCGGGGGCGGTCTGATGCACCGGCATCAATTCAACCGCGTTCACGCCGAGCGAGGTCAGGTGCCGGATGACGGCCGGCGACGCGAGCGCCGCAAATTTGCCTCGAATCCGGCGTGGCACTTCGGGATGCAGCGCGGTAATCCCCTTCACGTGCGCCTCGTAGATGACGAGATCCTCCCACGGAATTGCGGGCTTGCGATCGCCATCCCAGTCGTACGCCGAATCGACTACCACGCACTTGGGCATCGCAGCCGCGCTGTTGCGCAGATCCAGACGGGGCGCAGCATCGACCGCGGTCGAGCGATAGCCGATCATCGAATCGTGCCATCGAGGCGTGCGATCGAGCGCCCGCGCATACGGATCGAGCAGCAGCTTGGCGGAGTTGAAGCGATGTCCCGCGGGGGGATCGTAGGGACCGCTGACGCGATAGCCATAACGCTGACCGGCCCGAACGCCGCGAATATAGGCGTGCCAGATGTGTTCGGTGCGTTCGACCAGCGGTATTCGCGCGATCTCGCCGTCGCCGACAGCGGCGCCGCCAAACAGGCACAGCATCACGCCGGTCGCGTGCTCGGAAAATATCGAAAAGTTCACACCCGCACCGTCACAGGTCGCGCCAAGCGGATAAGGCATGCCCGGTAGAATTTCAAATTTGGTTTTCGGCATTTTGAAGATGACACTAATGGCAAGCCGTACCGAGGATGGCAACCGTTGCGGCATTTCGCAGTGGCCTGACGGGCCTGGGCGCGTCAAACAGTATCAAAACTGCCCTAAGTTCATAGCGAAAGACTTGACTAATTGTAAGCGTTAAATAATGCCGCCCCCAGCAGCGTCGGAAACAGCAATACCGCGCAGTGAGTGAGTGATTAAACCTCAGCTGGCGCAAAGATGCGTGTCGGCGGCGGTGCGGTCAGCCGTGGCTTTCGGACGCCTCCAGCTCGTCGCGGCGTCGGGTAATTGGTTCAACGGCGCACTTGCAACGTTGCAAGCGTGCACCTCCACACTATTATTGGTACGGCATCTGGCTGCGCTGTCTATAGGTAGTCTGGCATACGATATGCTGCTTTTAGCCCGATATAAATGGGTTTTGAAAGGCAGCACGACTCACTTAAGATAAACTCCCTGTCATGCCAGTTAGGCTGGCATTTCGACTTCGTGGTCGTTTTATGAGTGTAGCCCTGACTTCATCGC
>CALAOW010000204.1 GCA_937889395.1 uncultured Pseudomonadota bacterium
AGCCACATCTCGACCGGGTGCTCGCGGATGTAACCGTGGCCGCCGAGCACCTGGACGCCGTTGTCCGTCACTTTGAGCGCACTCTGCGCGACATAATTCTTCGCCAGGTAGCTTTCCTTCAACGCATCGCCGCCCTTGTCCAATTTGAAGGCCGCTTCCCACACCAGCAGGCGCGCCGCGTCGATTTCGATTGCCATGTCGGCGAGGATAAACGCGATCGCCTGTTTGGTCGCGATCGGCGCGCCGAACGCCTTGCGCTCCTTGGCATAGTCGCGCGCGTATTCGAACGCGGCATTCATCACGCCGACGCCCATCGCGGCAAGCGCGATCCGTGACTGGCTCATCAGGCGCGAAAAGTCGATGCCATTGTCGCCACCCACGCGCGCATCGGCTCCGACGCGGCAATCTTTGAGCGTCAGTTCGTAAGTCGCGAGCGCTTTGAGGCCCATGTTTTTTTCGCGATCCGAAATCGTCACGCCGGCGGCGCCGCGCGGAACGATGAAGCCGTCGACGCCTGCAAAACCCCTGGCGGCGTCAGTTACCGCATAGACCAGCATCGAATCGGCTTCGGCCGCGAGCGGCACGAAACACTTGGCGCCGCTCAGGACAAATCCGCCGCCGTCGCGCCGGGCCGAGACTTGCAGGGCAGACAGATCGAAATCGAAGCGCGGCTCCATGACGGCCGCGGTCGCGGCGGCGAAGTCGGCGCCGGCGAATCGCGGCAAATATTTGGCGCGCTGATCGTCGGTGCCCATCTCGACGATCGGGAATGCGAACAGCCGCGGCGCGAGCACATGGATTGCGATCGAAAGATCGCCAAAGCTGAGTTCTTCGGCGACGATCGCGCCGGTCACCGCCGAGCGGGCGTCGCCGCCGCCGCCGAATTTTTCCGGGATAGCGCCGCTGACAAATCCGAATTGCCACGCCTTGGCCACCAGTGGGGCGGGAATTGCGCCGCTTTCGTCGGCGGGGCGCGCGGCGGGACGAATCTCGTCGCGCGCGAACGCACCAACGCTGTCGCGGATCATCTGTTGTTCTTCGCCAAGTTCAAAGTCGATCATAAATTGGATCCCATCCTCGATTAAAGTAACGCTTTAAGTTCCGACGGGCACCGCAGCGCGCGAGCGGGCCGATTCATATGCCGCTTCCACCATCCGCTGCGCTGCCACCCCGGCCGCAAATTCGGGGTCCGGCTCGCACGCTCCCATCAGCGCGGCGACGAAGGCCGCAACTTCGGTGGCGTACGGAATCGCCAGCCAATCCTTGATTGGCGCCAGGTAGGGCCGCTCGCGCAGAATTTGTTCGGTGAATCCGGCCATCACTTCGCTCTCGCTGACGGTCTCCTCTTTGGCGCCGGACCCGCGCTGAAACAGGATCGGCCCGAGCGTGTCGGCGTCGGAAGCAGCAAACAAGTTCTCGGCGAAAACTTCAAGCCTGCGATTGCTCGGGCGCCCGATCATCCGATGCCATACCGAAGTGAGCTGGGCGTGAAAGCCGCCCGCAAATTCCATCGTGGTCGCGCCGAAGTCTTCAACTCCATCGGCGCCGTTGAGATTGCGGGTGCGGCAGTAGAGGCTCGTGACCGGCCCGAACATCCAGGTCAGCAGATCGAAGTCATGAACGCTGTGCTCGATGAGCGTGCCGCCGGCGGTCAGCGACGGATCGTTGCGCCACGCGCTCGCGTGCGCGCCGCGAGTCGGAAAATCCTGATCGTCGCGCATCGTGACGCTGAGCAGTCTGCCCACGCCCTGCTCCTTGAACATCGCCTTGATCACGTTGTAAACGGGCGAAAATCGCAACACGAGGCCCACCTGGCTCATCACGCCGGAAGCTTTGATGGCCGCGGCCATCTCGGATGCTTCCGCCACGGTCATCGCCAGCGGCTTCTCGCAGAAAATATGCTTGCCAGCGCGCGCAGCGGCGATACAGGCCTGGCGATGCATCGCAGTCGGCGTGCAAATCCATACCGCGTCGATCGATGGATCCGCGATTATCTCTTCGGCCGACTCGAACGCCCGCGCGCCATCCCACCTGGCCGCGAGCTGCTCGGCGGCAGGATGCGACAGGTCGGCTACGGAGACCACGCGGACGCTTTGCTCGGTGCGATCGGCGACCTGGCGAAGCATCATCGAATGCGTCTGGCCGATGAGGCCGGCGCCGATAATTCCGACTCGAATCTGTCCGCTGGCGTGCGTTGGCATCAGGAATTCCCGGATTTTTCGTGGCGGCGAAGTTCTTGCAGCTCGCGCTCGCGCTTGTATTTGGTCGGGTCTTCGATGATGCGCGACGGCGGCGCCATCGGCTTGCGGATTTTCGCGATCAATCCGCCCGCGCGATGCTTCTTTGTTTTGCGCTGCGGCATATGATTACTCGGCGAAGCCGACAAAGCTCATCTGCAGGCCGGTCGTGTTCCCGCCAGCCGCGCGCCGCGAAAAAAACCGATCGGATGCGCATCGAGTGCACGGACCGACGCTCGCGATGCTGGCGGCGGCGAGGCCAGCGCGTTCGAGCTGGTCGCGCACGACAGCGCGCAAGTCGATAAAGGTTTTGCTGGGACGCCCGGGCCTCGTATGATTCCGCGCGCCGGCAATCTCACGGCCAAAGCGACGCCCAAGCTCGGCGTCAACCTCGAAACAACAATTGCCGATCGACGGTCCCATCGCGGCGCGAATGTCGGAGGCGCGAGCACCGAGCTTGCCCATCGCGCGGACGCCGGCGCCGGCGATATCCGCAATAACGCCACGCCATCCGCCGTGGAACGCGCCGGCTATTTTCCGTTTCGAATCGACCATCAGTATCGGCACGCAGTCGGCCGTGTATATTCCCAAAATGACGCCGGGCTCGGCAGTGACGATCCCGTCGCCGGCAGGGCGAAGCGTCGCGGTGTCGCGAGTCGCGGCGTGAACGACGTTTCCGTGCATCTGGTTCAGGCTCGCCACCAGCTTCAGCTCCGGCACCTCGCGACGGATGCGCTCCCAGTTAGCATCGACGGCATGGTAGTCGTCGCCGACCCAATAGGAAAGATTCATCGAGGCGAACGCGCCCGTGCTAACGCCGCCGGTGCGCCCGACAAAGCCGTGGCAGATCGCGGCGTCGGGAAAGGCGCGAAGGATTTCGACGGGCTTCAAGTCGGGCGATGATTCAGTGTGGATGTCCACGTCAAGTGCTCGGCAGCGAGGGTGCGGGTTATTCGCTGGTCGGAGGATAACCTAAAATTCCGATCTTTGGAATTTGAGGCTTTAGCAGGCTGTTGAAAAAGTAATTTTCAACGCCTGCTCCCTCTCTCTTGTCTCCC
>CALAOW010000205.1 GCA_937889395.1 uncultured Pseudomonadota bacterium
ATTCCAGCCGCTCGAACAAACCGCCGCGTTCCACCAGCTCGTCGAGCGCGCGCGGCTCCAGCATGATAATCCGGTCCAGCGCCGCCAGCGCGCGCATCCAGTCCGACGCGCCCATGTAGATGATTTTCAGGTTGCGCAGCATCCGCGCCAGGATGTGGCGGGCGCCGCGCGCCTTCAGCATCGCGGGATTCAACTCGACCGGCTGTCCGTAAATTTGCGTCAGGCGCGCGCGAATCTCGTCGAGCGCGAGAATCTTTCCGCCGACGAATGGATCGATGATCAGCTCGCCGCGCTCGTCCACCGCCTTGACCAGGAAATGCGTCGGGAACGAGACCCCGTAGAGGTTGAGACCGAGCCGGCGGCCCACTTCCAGATACACCACCGAAAGCGTGATTGGAATTCCGAGCCGGCGATTGATCACGTCGTTCAGAAATGAGTTGCGCGGATCGTTGTAGTTCTCGGCGTTGCTCTCGAATCCCTTCTGCTCGAACAGAAAATGCGAGAGCAACTGGACGCGTTCCACCGTGTCCTCGCCCGCGCGGACGATTGGTTCGGCTTCACGCGCCAAGGTCGCAATCTTGTCCAGGTATTCTTCGATGTCGAGGTCGGGATACTCTTCTTTCGCGATCAGCAGCGCGCCGCGCGCCAGTGGCACCGGCTCTTTCGCCGCAAGCATCGCAAATTCCCGCCGTGCATCGTTCATCGGGTGGGCACCGTTCGCAACAGTCTCGCCTTGCGCGAATGCTTTGACAAGCGCCCGCGATCAGTTTGTTCAGTTTGTTTCCAGCGCCGCCGCGGCCTCATCGCGCACCGCCGCGTCGCAGTCGCCAAGCGCGCGCTCGAGTGCGCCGCGCCCGGCGCGTCCTCCGATCTGTCCGAGCGCCCATGCGGCGTGCGACCGGATCAATGGCTCCGGCTCGGTCTCCAGCGTGCGCGCCAGCGGCGCCGTCGCGTCGGGATTTCGCGTGTTGCCAAGCGCGACCGCGACGTTGCGCAATAGCCCGCGCCGCTTGGCGCGCTTCACCGCGCTCTTCGTAAAGCGGCGGCCGAACTCCTCGTCGTTGAGCGCCAACAACTCGGGCAAACGCGGGAGCAGATCGTTCGCATCTTCATCAGATGGATGCTGGTCAGCCGCCAACTCGCCGTTCCATGGACAAACGTCGTTGCAAATATCGCAGCCGAAGATCCAGTTGCCGAGCTTCGATCGCAACTCGCGCGCAATCGCGCCGCGGTTTTCTATCGTCTGATACGAGATGCACAGATCCGAGCGCATCACGTAGCCGTCGGCGAGCGCCCCAGTCGGACACAAATCGAGGCATCGCCGGCATGTCCCGCAATGTTCGCGGTAAGGCTCCGTCGTCGCCTCGAATTCCGCATCGGTGAAAATCTCGGCAAGAAAAAAATACGAACCATGCTCGCGGTTCAGGAGCATCGTGTTCTTGCCGAACCATCCCAGCCGCGCATCCGCCGCCCATTCGCGCTCGAAAACCGGACCGGTGTCCACGTACGCGCGCGTGATCGAGCCGGGACGAAGCTGCGAGATCACGTTGGCTACCGCGCGCGCTCGCCGGCCCACAACGTCGTGATAGTCGCGGCCAAGCGCGTATGCCGCGATTCTGCCGCGCAGCTCGCCGCGCCAGTCAACGTTGGGAATCGCGCGCGCCGCGTACGGATAGCCGAGGCTCACGACGGACTTGTAGCGCGCGTCGAGGCGGCGAGGATCGAACCTGCGCTCGGGCTCTCGCGCCAGGTAAGCCATCGCCGCGTGACCGCCGTCGTCGAGCCATTGGCGATAAAATGCCTCGCGCTCCTTGAGTTGACGTAGCGGCGCAAATCCAACCAAAACGAATCCCAGTTCGATCGCGGCGCGGGCCAGCGTTTCACGCGAAACATCCATGGCGATACCAAAACGCTAGCATTTGGCTGGGCTTTTCGCGCTGGTAATGGTGGATGCATTGACTCCACTATTGCGCTACGATTAGTTTCTTGGTGAGGGGCATGATCGACGGGCAAGCGCTCCTTGCCGGAGGTTTGTAGCAGAAATGGCCGAAGGACTTCATATCGAGCATCACACGCCTGGCCACGAGCATCACGGGCACGAGCAGACTGAGCAGGCACCGGTTGAGCGGGCGGGGGTCGAACCAGTCGACCCCGCGTCGCTGCCCGACGTGAAGCTCACGCCCACCGCGATCGAGATGGTTCGCAAGATGTACGCGAAGGAAGGTCTTGGCGCGGGCTATGGAATGCGAATCGGCGTGGTCGGCGGCGGATGCTCCGGGTTTCAGTATTCACTGAAGTTCGACACGCAGAAAGAAGGCGACCGGGTGACGGATTTCGGCGGCGTGCTGGTGTACGTGGACGAAATTTCGCTGCCGTATATCGCGGGCACGACGCTCGACTACGTCGAAGGACTGCACGGCGCGGGATTCCGCTTTGACAATCCGCGCGCGAGCCGCACTTGCGGATGCGGGTCGTCCTTCAGCGCGTAAGACTGACGACTGACTTATTGAGAAGGCCGCTCCGATTGGGGCGGCCTTTTTTATTCCGGCGGCCGCTGTGTTAAACCCAACCCGCGATGCTGGCGGGATTGCTCTACTGGCTGTCTCCGGCGCGCCGGCGCTTCATGCGGCGGCTGGCAAAGCCGGGACTCGACGCGATGCGCGCACGATTGGCCGAAGCGGGATCGCCGCGCGCGATTCAGTTCATCTCGACGATTCTCTACGCCAATACCGACTTCCTTGCCTACGCGCTTTCGTCGCAGGGGCCGCTTAAGATGTATTGCGAGCGCGCGACGCCCGAGAGGGTGTCGGCGTGTATCGTCACGATGCTGATCTACTCGGTAAATCTGTTTGCGCGCGACGAGATGACGAACAATAAGAGCGAAATGATCGCGCTGCTCGCGCATCTTGCGGGCGTCAAGCCGATCCAGGTGATGCTCCGGCGCGACGCGATCCGCAAGGCGCCGCGCTCCGAGGAGTGGATGGTGCTGACGTGGCTCGCGAAAGATCTTGGCGCCGAGGCGCCGAAGTACGACGCCGAGCTTGAGCGCATCTTCGGATACAATTATCTGTCGTACATCGCTCAGTACCGGCCGGCGCTGGAGCGCGAGATGGCCGCGGCGGACACGGCCTGAGCTTCGTTCGGATGGAGAAAGCTGTGCAAGATCTCAAGATGAAAGATCTCGAGGGGCGCGGAATCATCGTCACCGGCGCGACGCGCGGAATTGGCCGGGCGATCGCGCTGGAAGTCGCACGGCACGGCGCCAACGTATCGTTCAACTACCTCAAGAGCGATCAGAATGCGGCCGAGCTCAAGGCCGAAATCGAGAAACTCGGCGTCAAGGCGCTCTCGTACAAGGTCGATGTCGGCGATCTGAAGAATGTGCGCGAGATGGTCAACGCGACCAAAAAGGAATTCGGCCAAATCGACGGGCTGGTCAACAATGCGGGCATGACGCGCGACAAAGTATTCGTGATGATGTCGGAAGAAGATTGGAGCGAGGTCATCCGCGTCAATTTGACGGGCGCGTTTAATTTCGCACGTGCTGCGGCGTTCATGATGATGAAAGCGAAGCGCGGATCGATCCTCAATATCACGTCGGTCAGCGGGATTGTCGGAATCCCGGGTCAGGCGAACTATTCGGCGGCGAAGGCCGGACTGATTGGACTTACAAAATCAATCGCGAAAGAAGTAGGGCGGCTGGGCGTTCGCGTCAATGCGCTCGCGCTGGGATTTATCGAGACCGACATGACGGCTGCCATGCCCGAGGAGAATCGCGCGCAGGCGCTCGCGATGATTCCGCTCGGCCGCTTCGGCAAAATCGCGGACGTAGTGCCGATGGCCGCATTTCTGCTGTCGGATGCGGCGTCATATATCACGGGCGCGGTGATCCAGGTGGACGGCGGCCTCGCGATGTGACCGCGGCGCGCACGAGCGCGCGCGTTACGCGCCCATCTTGATGCCCGGCGGGAGTTTCCATTCGGTGGAGTCGAGCTCGCGATCGCGCTCGGAAAATTCCCAGTAGTGGCCCTCGATGTCCTTGGCTTCGTAAATACGCCCGCCCCAGAATTTGTCGTCGGGCTCGGAGATGATGGTGGCGCCGGCCGCCTTGGCCTGCGCAAAGTGGCGATCGATGCCATCAACGTACACCTTCACCGATTGAGTTATCGCACCTGCTATCCGCGGGCTCTGGCGACCGTGCCCGCCTGCCGTGCTGAGCGAGATGAGGCCGTCGCCCACTTCCATCCAGGCCAGCACGAAGCCATGGCCAGTTAGACGCGTGCCGGCTCGCTCGCGAAAGCCGAATGCGCGAGTGAGGAATTCGACGGCCGCGGGTACATCTTCGTACGCAAGGGCGGGAACGATGGTCGGTGTGCGCCAGAGTTTCGTTGCCATGAGCGCGCTAGTTCCTCTCGATGCAGGTCCTGACAATATAAACCGTCGGGCGCAAGAAAGGCTACGGGGCCGGCCCCTGCACCCTGGTCATGAGCTAGATTCAGACGGCAAGCGCGAGCCCTGTGGTAGCCGGGAAAATGCGGTATTTTCCCGCGAGCCTATTTTACAGCATTCTTTACCTTGTCGACCGCGCGCTCCACGGTCTTCTTAATCTTGCCGGTGGCTTGGTCGAGCTTCCCTTCCCTCTTTAGACGTTGGTCGTCCGTCAAAACACCAACTGCTTCTTTCACACGGCCTTTGATCTTGTCGCTCGTTC
>CALAOW010000206.1 GCA_937889395.1 uncultured Pseudomonadota bacterium
TTCAACTTGCCGCGCGCATCGCGTGCGGATCGCGACGCCGCGATCCGCTTGTACTGCCGATCCGCCAGCCACGCATACGGCGGGAGGTACCACAGGTACGCCAGGTAGCCCCGCAGCCCGCGCTGCCGCCGGAGTATTTCGTTGATCGCCCGCGCGCCGCGGTACACGCGCCCGCTCTCGTCCACCGCGTGCAATTCCTCGAGCAGATTTTCCAGCCTCAACCCGGGAAACTGCGCGCGCACTTCTTCGCGATGAAGATCGAGCGGCTCCATCGCTCCCGAGTTGTCGAATTGCATGATTCCGTCGACACTCGCGCGGCACATCTCGCACGAGCCGTCGTACAAAATCTTGAGTTTGCCCGCCGACGCGTTGCCCTTACCAACTGCCCGCTCGCCCGCGCTCATCGCGATCGCCCCTTGGGGGTCAGCGCCTCGACAACCTCGGATTCGCATTCATCCGCTGCCGCCTCGCGTTCTCGTTGATGATTCGCCATTCGTAACCGTCGAGCAGCGACATCCATCCCGCTTCGACCGTATTCGACGACTTGGCCAGCGTCGTCCACAGCAGTTGGCCATCGGAAAATTTCTTCACCGATACGACGTCCGCCTCGGTCGAGTCGCCGGTCGCATGCTGGTAGGTTTCGATCACGCGCACCGGCTCGAGGTATGGAAAATATTTCAGCAGCGCCTTGCGCAGCGCCACGTCGAGCGCGTGCACCACGCCGACGCCCGACGCCGCTTCGGTTTCCTCGACGTTGCCGATTCGGATTACGACCGTCGCATCGACCGTCATCCTGCCTTCGTGGACGTCGTCGATCACGCGCCGCCGCACGATCTCGAACGGCGCCACGTAGTCGCTCGAACCGCGCAGCTTCGCCAGTTCGCGCGACGCCTGCGGCGGTTCCGCTTCGTAAAAGTCTGGCTGACGTTCTGTGTTCATCCGGCTTACCCGCAATTTCCGGTGATACTTCCACTTTGATTATCAATAGCGACAGCGCGGCTTTCAAGGACGAGCGGACTTGCCATAATGGTTGACACGTGACTCGCGTGCGCTGACGATGCGCGCGCGACAAAATCGCTATGATCGCCAAAACCGGTAATTCATGAACATCCTCGACCGATCTGATTCGCCGCGCCCTTCCTCTCCGCGATTGTTCCCCTTCCCTCGAGGCAAGGGGCGGGCAGCCAGGTTGTGGATGGCCGTCGCAGTCGCCGCCAGCGCAATCTTCCTCGCCCGGCCCGATCCCGCCCGCGCCACCCAGGTCAGGATTCCGCTCACCATCGACTACACCGCAATCCGCGAAGCGCTCAAGCGCAAACTTTATACCGCGCCCGGCGGACGCGCTCAGCTTTGGAACGGCACCGACGATTGCCAGTTTCTTTACGCTGAAAATCCCGATTTCTCACGCGCCACCGCGGGCGGGCCGGCCACCGTAAAGCTCGAAACCGCCAACCACCTCGGCTTGGGCGTCTCGATGGGTTCTCAATGCCTCAACGCTATCCAATGGAGCGGCATCGTCGAAGCGCTCGGCGTCCCATACATCGCGCCCGGCCTCCAGCTTAAATTTCATTTCGCCGATTTGAATCTCTACGACTCCGCTCATCAGAAAACGCAGCTCGTCGGTCAGGGCTTCGACCTGATCAAAAACTATCTCATTCCGCAGCTCGACGACTTTTCCTACGATCTCAAACCCGCCGTTCAGCAGCTCGGCGCGATGGTCGCCGATTCGATCCCGCCCGACGCCGCCGGCCGTATCCACGCCGCAATCGCATCGCTCGCCGCCGAGCCCGGCATCGTCGCACTCGACGACGGCATCCGAGTCACGCTCGTGATGACGATACCCGACACCCCAACTCCACCCGCGATTCCCGGCGCCCGCGGCGGTGCCGACCGCGGCGGTGGCGGCGCCCCCTCGCTCACGCCCGCCGAACTCAAAGCCTTTCAAAACACGCTCGATCAGTGGGACGCGTTTCTGGTTTTTTCGATCAAGCAGCTCGGCGACGCGGTCGGCGACCAACAGTTCCGCGACCAACTGCTGCAAATCCTGCTCGACAGCCGCTACCGCCTCGTCCAGGCGCTGAATAATCCGCCCGCTGCCGCTGAGCCCGATCCGGTGCGCGTTCTGTTCCTCGACGAATGGCGTCAGTTGCACGCCGCGGTCCGCGCCGCCGCCCGGCGCGGGATGCTCGGGGCGCACGCGCTCGAATTCATGTCGTTCATCTCGGCCGGCGACGCGTTGTTTGCGCTCGATCAGGCGGCGCCCGCCCTTGGGATGCGCATTTCGGCCGCCGACCTTCGCCGCCTCGCGCATATCATGGCGCCCGGCGCGACCGGCGATCCGCTTCAATTCAACTACCGCGAAGATCGTGACCTGAAAAAACTTTTCGCCGTCCCCGAGCCGCCCGCCAGCCACCACCCAATCGAAGAAGAGGACGTGCCGCCTTCCGGACCCGGCGCCAGCCGTCGAGCGTCGCGCCAAATCGCCCGCCTTGCTCCTCTCCTCCTGCGAATGCTCTCCGTCCTCTCGCCACGAGAGGCCGCCGCCGCCCAGAAGGAGAAGGACGACGCGCCCGCGATGCTCCCCCGCCTCCAAAAGGTCGCCGATCGCCTCTACCGTCTCGTCGTCACCGAAGACAACGCCCAGACTTATCGCCGCGACATGGACCTCCTGCTCGATCTCAGCGCCGAGCGCCAGCTCGGCGAAAGCGCCGTTGACGCCGACGACGCCACCACCTATGTGATGCTCGTGCGCAGTGCGGCGTGGCAGGAAAGCTGCTGGCGACAGTTCGTGATGGCCGCGGCGGGCATCCGATGGCTTGAATCTGCGACCGGCGACATCGGGGTGATGCAGGTGAATAAGCACGTCTGGCGCGGGTTTTACGATATCGATCGCCTTAAGTGGGACGTTCTCTACAATGCGGGCGCGGGCTGCGAGATTCTCGCGCGCATGATGCGCTATGCTTCCGCTCAGCCGAAGTTCGATCCCGTGCCGGTCGCCGGCCATCTCGCCCGATCGGCGTACGCGGCCTACAACGGCGGTCCGGGCGCGTGCAATCGATGGCGTCGGCGGGAGCCGCCTGCGCTCAAACAAATCGATTCCAGCTTCTGGGACAAGTACCGCGCGGTCCAGGATGGAACCCCGATCGACATCCTCAGTTGCGCCCGCACCTGGGGCCACCCCTCCGCCAACTAAGATCTGGAATCCGCGTCTTCTCTTTGCCCCGGCATCGACGCGGTTTCAATTGACGCGACACGCCAAGCATCATCATAATCGCACCGGCTAACACTGTTCCCGATGCGGCGGCTTGAGGCGGCGCGATGAGATGTCCCCAGTGCGGTAACGACACCCAGCAAGGCGCCGCCTTTTGCTCGCGATGCGGTGCGCGGATGTACGCGCCCAAGCCTGCCGCCGTGCGCGAGTACGCGCTTGCCAAATTCCGTCCCTCGCTATGGTACTACGCCAACGGCTTCCTCTTCGGTGGAGTGCTGATCGCGGTCGGCGCCATTTTGCTGTACGAGCTGCACGTCAAGCGCGAACCGATTCAGGCCGGCTTCGCGGTAATCGGCGTCGGCGCGCTGACGTTCATCGTCACCATGATTCGCGCCAGGACCATCAGCTGGAGTCTCACTTCCGATCGCTTGATCGAAAAGCGCGGACTGGTCGCGTCACGCCGTCGCGAGATGGAACTGGCCGACATCCGCTCGGTCGAGGTCAGCAAGCGCGTCGGTCAACGGATGATCGGACTTGGCGACGTCACGATCGCGTCCGCCGCCAGCGCCGACTACGCGATCCGTCTCAACGACATCGGCGCTCCCGATGAAACCGCTGAGACGATTCGCAAGGCGCGTTTGAAACGGATGGCGTAAACCACGACACACAACCTGTGACTGACGAACACCGACTATCACGATGAGCAAGCGGCCCGACCTGCGTTACGAACGGCGCCTGTGGAAACTCGGCATCGACGCCGTCGCCGGTGTTGACGAAGCCGGCGTCGGCCCGATGGCCGGTCCCGTCGTCGCAGCCGCCGTGGTTTTCGCACCCGAAACATTCATCAGCGGCGTGCACGATTCCAAACAGTTGACCCACGATCAGCGCGAGGAACTGTTCACGCCGATCCGCGACCGTGCCATCGCGGTCGGCGTCGGCATCGCCGAGGTCAACGAAATCGATTGCCTCAATATCTATTGGGCCACGATGTCCGCGAGCCGCCGCGCGCTGTCCGCATTGAGTCTGGCGCCCGGCCACGTGCTGGTTGATGGCCGTCTGATTCCGGGTCTCGAGCTTCCACAGACCCGAATCGTAGGCGGCGATCGCAAAAGTTTCTGCATCGCGGCCGCCTCCATCGTCGCCAAAGTTACGCGCGATCGCATGATGGTCGCGCTCGACGCGATCTACCCCGGCTACGGCTTCGCGCAACACAAGGGCTATTGCACCAGCGAGCATATGCAGTCGCTCGCCAAGCTTGGCCCCTCGCCGATTCATCGGCGCTCGTTCTGGCCCGTCGCCGCCGCCGCCCAACGCTCACTATTCTAACTCTCGCTGACCCGCGCGGAGAAAACCGATAAGGGAGGAAGGTGCGATGAGCGGAAGTCTCAGCGGTGCGAAGCCGCGCGGCGCGAGGAAAGTGTCCAGACGCGCATTCGTGGGCGGCGTTGCCGCCGGCGCGGCCGGCGCATGGGCGCTCTCCCACGGCCTTGAACAGCTCGGCGACGATCCGGCGAAGCCGCCGCAACTGTACGAATACTTCCTCGACAATTTCTGGTTCGAGGCGGCCGACCTCGAACACCAGCAGATAAACGCTCCCCTGAAGGGCAGCCATAAGGCCGACATCGTCATTATCGGCGGCGGCTTCACCGGGCTCTCCTCCGCTTACCATCTAAGCCGAAGATTTCCCAACAAGCACATCGTGCTGCTCGAAGGCGCCTGCTGCGGATACGGCGCCAGCGGCCGCAACGGGGGCTTCTGCGACGCGGGCTTCTCCGGACTGATGGAGTGGGTGAACAAGGTGGGCCCGGAGCTCGGCCGCAAGGCCTTCGACGCGAGCCTCTACGGCATCGGACATATCAAGCGGCTGGTGGCGGAACACGGCGTGGCCTGCGACTTCGAGGAAAACGGCGTGCTCGAAGCCGCCATCGACCAGGAGCAAGCCGCCCAGCTCGAGCGCCAGCTTCAGAGCTACAAGTCGATGGGGCTGGACGCCGCGCTGCTGCAGGGCAAGGAACTCGAGGCCGAAATCAGATCGCCGCGTTACCTCGCCGCCCTCAAGTTCCCCTACGGCGGCATTCTCAACCCGGCGAAGCTGGCGCGCGGCATCAAGCCATTAATCGAGCGCGCTGGCGTCGAGGTTCGCGAGCGGACCCTGGTGATGCGTGTGACTCCGGGTAAGGTGCACCGCGTGGAAACTGAAATGGGCGACATCAGCGCACCCGTGCTGGTGCTCGCCCTCAACGGATACTCCCCGAGGCTCGGTTTCTTCCGCGATCGCGTGTTGCCACTTTGCAGCTATGTGATCGCCACCGAGCCGTTGACGAAGGCGCAGTGGGAATCGATAGGCTGGAAGGGCCGCCAGGGCCTCTCCGACCTGCGGGTGCTCTTCGACTACCAGCGTCCGACCGCGGACGGGCGCATCGTGATCGGCGGTTCGGACGCGCCCTACTTCGCCGGCGACGCGCCGAGTTCCGGCAACTACAGGCCGGCGCTGGAATTACTCACCCGCAGCCTGTTCACGACGTTTCCGCAACTGGAAGGACTGCGAATCGATCATGCATGGGGCGGCACGATGGGCTTCACGATGGATTTCACGCCGTCGGTAGGCGTGATGGGAGATCACAAGAACATCTTCTATGGAGTCGCCTACAACGGCGAAGGCGTCGCATTCACGCAGACCGCGGGACGCATCATCTCCGAACTGATTGCGGGCGAGCAAAGCGAATTCACCGAATTGTTCGTGGTGAATCACAAGATGCCCTATCTCGGCCCCGCCAGCCTTCGCATCGTGGTCGAAAGGCTGTACAGGTGGTACCTGATGCGCAACGCCGGCAGAACCGTGCGCTGAGCTTTCAAGAGTCGCCGTTGCGCCCGCGTCTGCGCGGCCGCTCGCTCATTCGGTGTCGTTACCGAAAATTAGATCCGAACATATTATTGATGATGCAGTTCTTCGAGGAGCGGCAC